>NZ_CP156081.1:2297408-2610309 GCF_039830135.1 Defluviimonas sp. SAOS-178_SWC
CGTGCCGCGTTGTAGTCTTCGACCCATCGCGCGATGGCTGAGCGGCCCCGTCGCTTGCGCACCGACAGGCCCTCCTCGCGGTAGAGCCGCTGGGCCTTCTTCCGGTTCACGACATGTCCCTCCTGCCTGAGCAGCACGTGCAGCCGCCGGTAGCCGAACCGACGACGTTCGCCGGCCAGCGTGCGCAGGCGCTCGCGCAGCTCGGCATCGTCCGGACGACTGCTGCGGCAGCGGATCGTCGAGCGATCCGCCCCGATCACGGAGCGCGCCCGCCGCTCGCTCATCCGATAGGTCTTCACCAGATGCGCGACGGCTTCTCGCCTGACAGCGGGCGTCACCACTTTCGTGACAGAAGATCTTTCAGCGCCGCCTGATCCAGCATCGCCTCGGCGAGGAGCCGCTTCAGCTTCGCGTTCTCCTCCTCCAGCGCTTTGAGCCGCTTCGCGTCGGTGACATCCATCCCTCCGAACTTGGCCTTCCAGGCGTAGAAGGTGGCCTCCGACATGCCGTGCTTGCGGCACAGCTCCGCCGTCTTCGTCCCGGCCTCATGCTCGCGCAAAATGCCGATAATCTGCTCGTCCGTGTATCTCGATCGCTTCACTGTCCGGTCCTTTCGTTGGGCCGGACTCTAGCATCAGATGGAGGAGCTTTCGGGGGTCAGAGCAGCTCGATGCCGAGCTCGGCACAGACGCGGTCGAAATAGTGGCTGCCCGTCGCGGGGCGTTTGCGCAGGCCAAAGAGCCGGTCGGTGAACTCCTTGCCGTTGTCAGTCAGCACGCGGATGATCTTCATCGGCGCGCTCCAAGTCTCGCAGGAACCGCCGCGCGTTGACCTTGCGAATTAGTTTAATGCCGTACCGGGGCCGATGTTCGAGATACGACGCTTCAGAAACTGCCGCGCAGCTGCGCCGCCGTGCGGGCCATGTCGGCCTCGGGTAGTGCCGGCGGAACCGCGAACCTGCCCGGTTCGTCGGACAGATAGGCCTGCGACGTCACGTCGTGGACATCGTGCATCGGCACCACATGGGCATGGACATGCGGCACATGGGTGCCGGTGTAGAACATCGCCACGCGGTCGACCCGGTAGAGCGCCTTCAGGCCGCGCGCGATCCGCTGGGCCAGATGCGTGATTTCGGACGCCAAGTCGGCCGGCAGATCCTCGAACCAGCGGTGATGCTGGCGCGGGACGATCAACGTATGCCCCTCGCGGATCGGATGCAGGTCGAGAAACGCGACGATGCGGCCGTCCTCGTAGACCCGATAGGCGGGCAGGTCTCCGGCGGCGATTCGGCAAAAGAGGCACGAACTCGACAAAGCTGGTCTCCGGAAGCGGGGCAGGAAGTTGTGTGCGGTAGGCTGCTTCAAACGCGCCAAAGCGTCAATCGGCTGCTCAGCGCAGGAGACGCAAGACCGACGCTGGCGGAGTTTCCTGGGCGAAGACTGGCAGATTGGGTTTCCTATTGGCACGGAGCGGCCAAGCACCGCGACGAAGCCGATTTCCAGGACCTGTTCGAAATGTCGCGCCGGGCCGGAATGGAGCGGTGAGACTTGGCCGGAACACGTGCAGAGGTGTCGGCAGACGAATCCACCCGGAATCCACCTCGCAAGCGCCGGGCGGAATACCGCATCCAAGCCAAAGGTTTACGGAATCACGAACTGGCCGGGGCGACTTCCCGGCGGCAAGTCAGGAAGCCGCGTCGTCAAAGCCTCACAAGCCGTCCATCTCATTCTTCCGGCGGCGAAGCTTCGGGAGAACGCGGCGATCCGGCGAATGCCTACGCCTCTTCTGCCAGCGCTGCGGCGAGACCGGTCAGGACCTTGTCGGCCTCCTCGGTATCGAAGTCCATCTGGTACCGCTTCCTGACACCATGATCGGAGAGAAGATGGTATTCGGATGGCTCGACGCCGTGGCGCGCGAGGCAGTTGCGGACGCAGGCCAATGCGCAGCCGTCGATGCCAATGATGCGGCGTCCGGATTTGGCAAGGCGCACCAGCTTGGACACATCACCACCGACACCAGCAATGCAAGACATCTCGGCCAGCCCGCGCCGGTCCAGTGCAATTGCCAGATAGTTGGCCATCTGTGCCGCGCTGGAGCAGCCCGAACAGGAATAGACCAAGGGAAGATGGTCGCGTGAGGACATGGCGGGCTCCAGCGGTGTTTCATTGATCCGAACACGGGTCTGACGAATTGTCGACTGACAAAGAGTCGCGGCGCCGGTGTCATTTGTGGACGTATACCTCATTCCTCGTAGCCCCCATCCCCGATCATAGTTTTTCAGAAGTCGGTTCTCGAGTGTCAGCTCGGCGACCACCCCCTTGCTGGTGCGCGAGGAATGCAGAGATCTGTTGCAGCAGATTGAAGACAAAACAGTTCGCGTCGACGCGAGGACCCAGAAGGCGCATCGAATTTCTGAAGATGCAGAGACGGCGAAACGCCTGCGAACTCTTCCGGGCGTCTGCCCGATCACCGTCTTGGCTTTTGAGGCCTTTGCACCGGATATGAGAACCTTCCGGCGCGGACGGGACTACGCTGCCTGGCTGGGGCTTGTGCCGCGCCAGCACTCCTCGGGAGGCAAGGAGCGATGGGCGCGGGTCACGAAAGCGGGTCAGGCGGACATCAGGCGCCTGCTCATCATCGGTGCAATGTCACAACTTAACCGGTTGGGACGATTATGCATCGCGCAAGGTTCGTGGCTAGAGCGGATGCTCGCAAGGAACCGGCCAAACCGCGACGATGTCGATTCCAGCGGCGTACCGTTTGCGCGAACCTTGGAAACATCTGCGTCGCTGACCGGAAGGCAACTTTGGGGGCAGCACGTCAGGGGAAGATCACCTGCGACAATTGCCGCCGCCCCCGATGAAAGGACCAGGGTGTTGTCAGAAGAACTTGAACTGCTAGGCTGGTAACGGCTCGGGTGTTGGTCTCGTCGGCGCTCTGCAAGGTCTTTTCCCTTACAGATCAACTTTTTGCGTCTTATTTCCACAGTAAGAGGCAGGAAGGGGCGGCTAGGCCCGATTCCTCTGACATTACCCCGGGTCACGCCGCCAACGCGGTCGAAGTTGCAGACTGGGTATAGGGTTGCCGGCCACAACCAGAGGGCATTACGGACCCAATACAGCATCGTCGATCAGCCGTCGTCATTATTTGTATTTATCTATTTAGCATAATCTTTTGGCCCCAAGATGTCTGGGAGGGAACCGGGAGGCGGGACGGGTGCTGGCATGTGTGGACGGCTCCGTTTGCGCAAGGGTTGATTTAAGCTGAGAACGATCGTTGCGGGGTGCGGTTATGTGTCCGGCCTCTGCGCGCGGTGCTTGTGACCGCTGGCCCAGATGAAGTCCGCTAGGTTCCGGACTTCGGTAACGGGGCGGTCCTGGTCAAGCACTTTTGCGCATGCCACAAGGGCCGCCGAGCTGCAGCCTTGTCGTTCTTGCGATTGACATGCTTCCCTGTTTGGCGGCCTTTGTCTGAGATCGACCCGGGTGCATGCTTCGGTCCGTGGTCGGCGCGACGGCCGCCAACATGATGCTGGTTCAATGCAATTCCGGTGTGCCCATCTCATTGGCGTGCTCGACATGGTCGGCAACAGTCCTGAGCACGGCATCACCGCAATCGCGTCCCGTGGGGACCTCGAAGGCCCGCGATCAGGCGGGCAGCAGTCTGGAACTGTTATCTTCAGCCGGCGTGTATCACCGGAGTATCGAAGCGGAAGTCGGCGTCGTCTGTCCACATGCGGTGCAGGATCACGGCGATGCGCCGCGCCAGTGCAACCATCGCGCGCTTCGCGCCACGGCGCCGTGCAAGTTTTGCGGCCCAGGTTCTCAGCCATGTTGCCCGTCCGCGATGCATCATGACGGTTGCCGCCTGGCACAACGCACGGCGCAGGTTGACGTCACCCGCCTTGGTGATCCCACCAGTGACATCCCGCTCGCCCGATTGGTTGCGAGATGGCGTCAGGCCGACCCACGGCCCGACCTTCTTCGAGGACGTGAACCGGGCCGGGTCATCGACCGCAGATCGATATGTCAGTGCCACGACCGCGCCGATCCCGGGCATCGACATGAGGCGCAGACAGACGGGATCCTCATGGGCGAGTTCGCGGACATGGCGTTCAAGGCCCGCCAGCTCTCGTCGCAGCACCGACCGTGCGCGGAGCATGGGTTCGGTTGCAGCTTCCAGCATCGGATTGCCTGCCGCCAGTTCTCTGATCCGTTGTTCGAACCGGCCACGAGATATGGTGCCGACCTTGAGGCCGAAGTTTCGCAAGAGCCCGCGCAGGGACATCTCCAAAGTGATGAATCCTTGTTGCACGGCCTTGCGGGCGGTGAGCACAGCGCGAACCTCTTGTGCCGACACCGATTTGCAGTGAACCGGTCGGAACCAGCCGAGGTGGAGCAGACGCGCGATCCCTTCGGCATCACGACGGTCCGTCTTGATCGGCATCGCCTTCAGGGCGCCTTTCACTTGCCGGGTTTCCATCAGCACGACAGGTTGTCCCGCCTCGGATAACCCGCGATGCAGCCACTGCGACAAGAGGCCAGCCTCAAGTCCGATGGCCGCAATGACGCCGTCCTGTTCGCGGATCCAGCGCAACAGCGCTTCGGGCTCGCTGGCCGCCTGCGCCTCCCTCACGATCTTCCCATGCTCGTTGATCACGCAAATCGCGGTTTTCTCCAGTGACACATCCAGCCCGACAAACAACCTCATCCCGTAGTCCTCCCTTTGGATCCGATATGGGAATGGCGCCAGCTTGCCCTCGATCGTGCAATGGTAACGGGCAGGTTGCGACGCAGGCCCCGTTACGGCATCTCATTGAGTTTCAAAGCCAGAACAGAATGGTTGCGGCCAGCATGATCGCGGAGAAGAACGTTTCCGGGCATCGGTCGTATCGGGTGGCGACGCGCCGCCAGTCCTATAGGCGACCGAACATGATCTCGATGCGGTTGCGCCGTTTGTAACGTCGCTTGTCGTATTGGATCGCCTTCTCTCGGGACTTCCAGCCTGGGATGCAGACTTTTATCCCCTTGCCTTTCAATGCATCTCTGAACCAATCAGCATCACAGCCGCGATCTGCCAGCAGCCAGCCCGCCTTCGGCAGGCTGCCCAGCAGAGCCGCCGCGCCAGTGTAATCACTCACCGGACCGGCTGACATGTAGAACCCGATCGGTCGCCCCTTGGCGTCGGCCACGGCGTGCAACTTGGTATTCATACCGCCTTTTGTCCGCCCGATCTGGCGTCTGCGCCCCCCTTTTTCACGCACAGGCTTGAAGCCGTGCGGTGCGCTTTCAGATACGTCGTGTCGATCATGATCGTCCTGTGCTCGGCGCTTTCGGCGGCCAGGCCGATCATGATCCGGGCGAAGACACCGTTGTCGCTCCAGCGCTTCCAGCGGTTGTTGAGCGTCTTCCCGGGCCCGTATTCCCTTGGCGCATCGCACCAGCGCAAACCATTGCGATTGATGAAGATTATACCGCTCAGGACGCGCCGAGGTGGTGTCAGACCAATGCGAACCGGTCTCCACAAGGGCAGGATCGCTGTCCCTTATGCTGCGAAGAGGCCGCGCCACTCGGCGAGAGCGGCGGCGCGGTTTCGTTTGAAACTGGCTCGTGGGTGGAGGCTGCGTTCCGTGTCGAAGAGGTTGTAGACCGAGGCGTGGACCGAGGCGAATTTCTGGAGCGTTCGCATCCGCCGGAAGCGGAGCATCGCCCGCTCCCGTCTTCGGAATGGCTGGGGCGAGTTCTCCGCCCGATTGTTCATCCAGCGGCCAGTCCTCTGGCGACCGCCAATGCTGAGTTTGCCGAACGCGGCGCCATAAGAGCGTAGACGGTCAGTCACGAATTCGTCGACACGACCGTGCCGCTTCATCGATTTCCTCAAGAATTTCAAGGCGGCTTTCTTGTCACGCTTCTTGGTCACGAAGCTCTCGAGCACTTCGCCTTCGTGATCGACCGCTCGCCGTTGATCTTCACGAAGATCTCGTCCAAGTGCCAGCGCCAGCGGCTTGATTTCATCCCCTCGATGCGCCGCTTGCGGATCTCGGCGGCGAACATCGGGCCGAAGCGGTTCCACTAGAACCGCACCGTCTCGTGGCAAATGTCGATGCCACGCTCATGTAGCAGGTCCTCGACATTGCACAGAGAAAGCGGAAAGCGAATGTACATCATGACCGCCAGACGGATGATCTCGGTGCCCGTCTTGAAATAGCGGAAGGGCGATCGTTTCGTCATCCCGAAAGGCTACGTGACCACCCTGCCCCGCTCAAGCCAAGTTTCTTTGACACAGCCCACGAGAAGGACAATTACCCTAGTCATTGGATAGGCGCTCTCTATATCTTGTCTCGCTGTGGCGGCGGGCAGCGGGCAGCAAGATCCGGTGATGATTTCCAATTGGCGTTTCATCTCCTGCCGGAACAAACCTTGCAGACCGTTTGCCGCCATGGCATGAGCCCAGCCTGGCGTCGAGGAAGTCGGCTCGCGGCCCGGTGTGTGGACCTTGATCTGCTCTCCGACAGGCCAAGGGTCGACTGGCAGCGGGTGGGCCGCTGATCCGCCATGTCGGTCTTGAGAATCGCGTCCCAGTGCCGCCGAATTCAGGCACGGCGCACTCTGAACGCGAAACCGGTCGGACGCGATTGCTTCGTCGGCCGGGGACATGCCTCTCAGAGGTAGAGCTGCCGGACGGTATCGTCGCGGAGCAATTCCGCACCGGCGCCACTGGCGGCGATGCGGCCGCGGACCAGAAGGTATCCGCGATCCGCGATGGACAGCGCCGTCTCGGCGTTCTGTTCGATCAGCAAGACCGTGGTGCCACTCCGGTGGATATCGGCGACGACAGCGAAATACTCGTCGATCAGCTTCGGCGAGAGGCCCAGCGACGGTTCGTCCATGACGACGAAGGCCGGGTCGCCGATCAGCGCGCGGGCCAGCGCCACCATCGCCTGCTCGCCGCCCGATAGGGTGCCTGCCTGCTGGCCCAGGCGTTCGCGGATGCGCGGGAACAGCTCGCCCATCGCCGCAAGCCGTTCCTCGAACGGTACGGCGCAGGCCGAGGCATCGTAACCGAGCCGGAGGTTCTGCCGCACGGTGAGCGAGGGGAAGAGCCGCCGGCCTTCCGGCACAAAGCCGACACCAAGCGCGCCGAGCCGCTCGGTTCCGGTTGCCGCGACGTCGTGGCCCATGATCGTCAGCCGCCCCCGGTCGGGCGCGATCAGGCCGCAGATCGTGTTGAACGTGGTGCTTTTGCCTGCGCCGTTCGGGCCGAGTAGGCAGACCAGCTCGCCCTTCGCCACGGTCAGCGACACGTCGCGCAGCATCGGCACGGGACCATAGCTCGTTGAGATGTCGGAAAGCTCAAGCATGGGCTGCCTTCTGGCCCAGATAGGCCTCCTGGACACGCGGATTTAGCCGCACCTCGGCGAACGGCCCCTCGGCGATCTTCTCGCCGTAGTCGATCACCATCACCCGTTCGGGCAGTGCCGCGACCAGCCGCATGTCGTGTTCGATGATGACGTAGGACAGACCGGGCCGCTCGGCCATCGTCATGTGGATGTCCTCGATCAGCGCGTCGGTGTCGCGATCATCCATGCCAGACGACGGTTCATCCAGCATGATGATCTTCGGCTCGGAGGCGAGCGCGCGGGCGATCTCCAGCCGCCGCCGGTCCGCCTGCGGCAACGATCCGGCAAGCGTGTGGCGGCGCGTGTAAAGGTCAGGCGAGACCAGCCGGAGCAATTCGCCCGCGCGCTCTGCCGCCGCCTCCAGTTCGGCGCGGGCGCTGCCCGGGCGCAGAAGCGCGTCGAGCACGCCGCTGCGGGTCCGGCAGTGCATGCCGATGACGACATTGTCGATCAGCGTGAGGTCTGTGAACAGGCGGCTCGACTGGAAGGTGCGCGCGATACCCGCCGCCGCGATGCGGTGGGCGGGCTGGCCGGTGATGTCGCGGCCGGCGAGGCGCACGCTGCCCGAGCTTGGCCGGTAGATGCCCGAAATCAGGTTGAACAGCGTCGACTTGCCGGCGCCGTTCGGGCCGATGATGCACAGGACCTCCCCCGCCGAGAGGGTAAGGTCGACGCCGGAAACGGCGACCAGGCCGCCGAAGCGGATGGACAGGTTGCTTGCCTCGAGAACCGGCACGGCCATCACCGCCCTCCGTAGCTGCGTGGGCGCTGCGGGAACAGGCCCTGTGGGCGCAGCACCAGGAACAGGATGACGACGACGCTGACGAAAAGCAGGCGATATTCGGCGAAGATGCGCAGCTTTTCGGGCAGCAGCGTCAGCAGCAACGCCCCGAGGATGACGCCGAGCGTGTTGTCCATGCCGCCGACGATCACCATGGTCATGATCGTGACCGAGACGAGGAAGGTGAAGTTGTCCGGTGAGATATAGCTGACATAGGCGGCATAGACCGACCCGGCGAAGGCGGCGAGGAAGGCGTCGACAGCGAAGGCCAGCATCTTGTACCAGACGACGTTGATGCCCTGGCAGCGCGCCGCGAGTTCGTCGCCCCTGAGCGCGTTCCAGGCCAGCCCGACGCGGCTGTCGTGCAGCCGGCGCGCGCTGACGATGGCAAGTGCCACGAGCGCGGCGGCAAGGTAGTAGAAATTGGCCTGGCTCGGCAGGCGCCGGCCGAACAGTTCGATCGGAGCGGTGAAGGAATGCCCGGCAATCGACGGCGCGGGAATGCCGACAAGGCCGTTCGGCCCGCCGGTCCAGTCGAAATTGTTGAGAAGCTGGTGGACGACGATGCCGAAGGCGATCGTGACCAGCGCCAGATAGGTCTCACGCGTGCGCATCGAGGGGAATCCCAGGATGAAGCCGAAGGCGGTGGCCACGGCCGCCGCGATCGGCAGCGTCAGCCAGAACGACACGCCGAAGTTGATCGCCAGCAGCGCCGAGGTATAGGCGCCGATCCCGTAGGAGGCGCCGGTGGCGAAGTTCGGAATATTGGCGCTGCCGAGCTGGAAGTTCAGCGCCAGCGCGAGCACGGCGTAAAGCTGGGCGACGACGAGCAGATGCAGCGCGTAGCTGCTGCCCTGCATCATGAACGGGTAGACGAGCACGATCGCCAGGCCGAGACCGAGTGCGGCCGCCCGCGCGCCGCGGAAGGCGCCGACAATGCGGTCCTCGATCGCCGGACGGACCTGGAGCAGCGCGAAACCCGCGGCGAACACCGCAAGCAGCACCACGATCAGCCGCCAGTCGTCGGCCAGGAGGAAAAGACCGAGCAGGACGGCCGCGCCGATCTCGGTGGCGGCGACGATCGCCAGATCCGCGCGGTAGGACCGGCGGTCCGGCGCGGCGATCAAGGGAGCGGTTGCCATCATCTCACACCTTCTCCATGACCGGCCGGCCGAGAATGCCCGATGGCTTCAGCACCAGCACGACGATGACGAGTAGGAAGGCGAAGACCAGCCGGTAGGACGCGCCCTCGGCCATCGTCGCCTGAACGAGCGTGTCGATCCCGGCGATCAGGAGGCTGCCGAGAATGGCGCCCTGAATGCTGCCCAGCCCGCCGATGACGGCCGCCGAAAAGCCGATCAGGCCAAGCTGGATCCCGAAGTCGAAGCGGACGACGCCGGCATAGCTGGCAAAGAAGATGCCGCCGATTGCGCCCACCGCCGAAGCGATGAAGAAGGTCGCGGCGAAGATCCGCCCCGGCCGGATCGCCATCAGCCGCGCGGTGTTGCGATCCTCGGCCACGGCGCGGATCCGCATGCCGAGCGGGGTGTAGCGCATGACCGCGAAAAGCAGCATCATCATCAGGACCGAGACGGCGATGACGAACAGGCTGAACAGCGGCACCGGCAGATCGCCCAGCATGATGCGGGCTTCGATCAGGCGCGGGAAGGGCTTGGGATTGCTTCCCTGCGGATAGATCATGCGGATAAGCTCTCGGATCACCGTGCCAAGCGCCACGGTCGCGACCAGCGCCATCATCGCCGGCGCGTTGCGGAAGCGCCGGATGACCAGCCAGTCCGCCAGAACGCCGATCAGCCCGACCACCCCGATCGCCAGCGCGCAGGCAAGCACGAGCGCGCCGGGCGTGGCCGCCGGGAACACGTTTGCCAGCAGCGCCTGGACGGTCGCCAGCACCACGAAGGGCGCCACGATCGACACGTCGCCATGCGAGAAGTGGATTACGTTCAGCACCCCGAAGAGCAGGCTGAACCCAAGGGCCACCAGCGCGTAGATGCTACCCAGAACCAGCCAGTTCATCAGGTTCTGCACGACGAACGCGTCCATCCGATCCTCCGTGGCACGGAATTGACAAGGGGCGTCGCGGTCATTGCCGGGACCACGGCGCATCCCGCACGAAGCGGCGGGATGCGCCAGGCACCGTCCTAACCCGACACGCGGCGGCTTACTCCTCGAGAGTCACCCATTCTCCGCCCTTCACGACCTTGATCTCGACCTCCACCGGGATCTGCGTCTGCCCGTTCGCGTCGAAGGTCGTGGTGCCAAGAACGCCGTCATAGGAGATGCCGCGGATCGCAGCGGCCAGTGCCGCCTTGTCGTCGATACCCGTCTCGCGGATCGCCGCGAGCAGGATGTTGGCCGCGTCATAGGCGTACTTGGTATAGGGGCTTTCCGGTTCGGCGAAGCCATGTGCGGCGTAGTCGGCGTGCATCTGGTCCAGCTTCGGATTCGACTGCGCCGCCGGATAACTGACCATCGTGCCTTCGGCCGCACCGCCCGCGAGCGCGATGAACTCGGGGTCGTAGAAGCCGGAAATGCCGAACATCGGGATGTCCAGTCCCAGTTCCACCTGCTGCTTGCGCAGGATGCCCGCCTCGGTGATCACGCCACCGAAATAGATCGCGTCGGCGCCCGCATCCTTGATCTTGGTCAGGATGGCGCGGAAGTCCGTGGTGCCCACGGGAAGCAGGTCGGTCGAAACGATCTGCCCGCCGGCTGCGGCAAAGAACGACCCGAACGCATCCGCGTTGCCGGTGCCGTAGTCGCTGGTGTCGGCGACGATGGCAACCGACTTGACCCCGAGATCGCTCGCCGCCCACTGCGCCAGGGGCAGGTTCTCGGCCAGCAGGGTCGGCGTGACCCGCGTCACCTCCGGCAGGTTCTGATCGGTGATCTTCGGGCTGATCGCGCCCCAGACGATCAACGGCATCTGGAAGCGGTTGAAGACCGGCATGGTCGCCAGCGCCACCGGGCTGTTCCAGTGACCGATCGCCGCCACGACCTCGGGGTCGTTGACGAGCTTCATCGCCGCGCCCACGCCGGTCTGCGGGTCGGAGGCATCGTCGAGCGCCACCCCCTCGACCTGATAGGGATAGTCACCCGCATTCGCCTGGTCGATGGCGAGCAGGAACCCGTTCTGCGCCCCGAGACCCTGCTGCGCATTGCCGCCGCTCACCGGCCCGATGAACCCCAGCTTGATCTTGGGCTTGTCCTGGGCCACCGCGCCCAGCGGCGCCAGCGCCACCGTCGCCGCAAGCGCAAACGTCGTCAACACACCACGTCTAGACAGATTGTCGGTCATTTTTCCAGTCCTCCCTGGTTATTGCTCTTGCCACCCGGTCACCATGACCCGCGATGGCCGCGTCCCATTTCAATTCCGTGCGCGGACCTTGCCGTCGGACACCGCACGTTCGGTCGCCGCCCCTAGCGGCCAATCCACAGTCCCAACGCGATCGCCGCGACCGCGATGAGTGCGCCCCACAGGAGCCACGGCTTGGATGTGCCGGCGGGCGCAGCCTTGGGCAGCTTGGGCCCCTCAGCCGGCGCTTCGCTGCCAAGCGTCTCGCCCAGGCGGCCGAAGAACTCCTCCGACAGCTTCTTCGCCGTACCCTGGATCAGCCGCGACCCGACCTGGGCGAGCTTGCCGCCGACATTGACATCGGCCTTGTAGCGCAGCCGGGTGCCCCCGGCCTCATCCGCGAGATCGACGCGGGCGCTGCCGCGGGCGAAGCCGGCCGCCCCGCCCTTGCCCTCGCCGGTGATCGTGTAGCCGCGATCCGGCTCGATCTCGCTCAGCGTGATCTTGGCGCCAAACGTGGCGCTGACCGGGCCGATGGCGGCACGCACCGACGAGGTAAAATCCGTGTCGGACAGCTGGTCCAGCGACTGGCAGCCCGGAATGCAGGCGCGCAGCACCTCGGGATCGTTAAGCGCCTTCCACACCTTGTGGCGGTCGGCCGGTATCAGCGTGTCACCTTCAAGTATCATTGTTCGCTGCTCTCCCTTTCCGCGCGGGCCTGACGGATCTGTTCGAAGACATAGGCCGGCCTCAGCGGCACCCGCGTGATGTTGACGCCGAGACCGGACAGGGCGTCGCTGACCGCGTTGGCGATTGCCGGCACCGCGCCGGTCAGCCCGCCCTCGGCCGCGCCCTTGATGCCACCGACGGTGTCGATGCTCGGCGTTTCGATATGCGAAAGCTCGAGATTGGGAACATCCATCGCGGTGGGGATCAGATAATCGAGCAGGTTGGCGTTCAGATGCTGGCCCTCGTCGTCGTAGACGATCTCCTCCATCAGCGCCTCGCCGATGCCCTGCACCGTCGCGCCGTGGACCTGCCCCTCCACGATCTTGGGGTTGATGACCCGCCCGCAATCGTGCACCACGGCGTAGCGTTCGATCTCTACCCGGCCGTCCTCGGGATCGACGGCGACCTGAACCACATGGGTGCCATTGGCCATCGTCACCATCGGCGGATCGTAATAGTCGGTCGCCTCAAGCCCGTGCTCTTCGCCCTGCGGCAAGCCGAGATTGTTCATCGAATAGGCGGTCTCGGCGACCTCGCGCAGGCTGAGGCTGCGGTCGGCGTCCTCGGGGTCGATGACCCGCCCGTCCTTCAGCACCAGGCGTTCCGGATCGGCATTCAGCATGTACCCGGCAATGCGCCGGATCTTCACGCCCACCTTGTCGCTGCACCGGATGACGGTGCCGCCGCCGACGACCGATCCGCGGCTGGCGAAAGTGCCGGTGCCGTAGGGAGTCTTGGCGGTATCGCCCTCGACCACCATCACGTCCTCCCAGGACACGCCAAGCCGGTCGGCGGCGATCTGCGCGAAGGTCGTATAGTGGCCCTGCCCGGCATCGGCCTGGCTGACATAGACGGTGATCTTGCCGTCGGGCTCGACCACGACGCGCGAACTGTCGAAGCCCGGCATCTTGGCGAAGCCGCGCACCCGCCAGCCGGGCGCGCCGGTGCCGGAAACCTCGGTATAGTTGCAGATGCCGATGCCGCGATACTTGCCATCGACCAGCCGGTCCTTCGGCTGCGCCGCGCGAAACGCGTCATAGCCGACCATCTCGAGCCCGCGTTCGAGCGACTGGGAATAGCTGCCGGTGTCGTAGCGCACGCCGACGACGTTCACATAGGGAAATTCCTCGGGCTGAATCACGTTCCGGCGCCGCACGTCTGCCGGGTCGAGCCCGAGGCGCCGGCCGATGCGGTCCATCATCCCCTCGATGGCCAGGAAGGCCGAGGGCTGCCCGGTGCCGCGATAGGCGCCGGTCGGCGCCGTATTCGTCGTGACCGAGCAGACATCGTACTTGTAGTTCCGGATCCGGTAGGGCCCCGGCATCATCCGCACCGCCGCCGTCGCCTCCAGCGTCGGCGAATAGGGATGGTTGGGATAGGCGCCGCAATTGGTCCTGACGTCGAGATGGGCGGCGCGGATCTCGCCATCATTCGCGACCGCCACCCTGAGCTTCAGGATATGTTCGCGGGCATGGGCATTTGTCAGCAGATCCTCGCGCCGGTCCTGCACCCATTTCACTGCCCGGCCGTAGCGTCGCGCCAGCGCGACGACGATCAACTCGTCGGGATAGACATGGGCCTTGGTGCCGAAGCCGCCGCCGACGGCGGGCGTCACCACACGCAGCACCGATTCCGGGATGTCGAGGTGGTCGGCGATCGCGGTCCGCACGATGTGCGGGATCTGCGTCGGCGTCCAAAGCGTCATGTTGGTGGCGATCGGGTCCGGCCAGGCCATGCAGCCACGCGGCTCGATCATCACGCCGGTGACGCGGCCGAGCTGGAACTCCTCCTCCAGCACCACGTCGCCTTCGGCGAAACGCGCGTCGAAATCCTCGGTCTCGAATGCGGTCCGGAAGATCAGGTTGTCGCCAAGATGGTCATGCAGCACCGGCGCGTCGGGCGAAAGCGCCGCCTTGATCCCCGCGACCGAGGGCAGCGGGTCGTAGTCGATATCGACCAGATCGAGCGCGTCCTGCGCGGCATAGGGGCTTTCGGCCAGGATGACCGCGACATATTCGCCGACGAAGTTCACCCGGTCGATGGCCACGACCGGGCGGCGGACGTCGTGATAGCCGTCGATCTCGATCACCGGGGCAAAGGTCTTGATGTCGCCGGCAAGATCCTTGCCGGTCAACACGTCGATCACGCCGGGCAGGGCCTTGGCCGCGCTGGCATCGACCGACAGGATGTCGGCGCGCGCATAGGGGCTGAGGACGAAGGCGATGTGGATCAGCCCCTTCGGTTCGGGAAGATCGTCAAGGAACTGCGCCTTGCCGCGCATAAGATAGCTGTCCTCGCGGCGCAGGACGGTCTTGCCGATCAGCGTGAAATCCTCGATCGCCTTCATGCCTCGCGCGCCCCCTCGCGCAGCCGCTTCGCCGCGTCCTCGACCGCGTCGATGATGTTCACGTAGCCGGTGCAGCGGCACATGTTGTTGGTCAGCGCCTGCTGTATCTCGTCACGGTCGGGTTCGGGGTTCGTCTTCAGGAACTCGATCGTGGTCATCAGGAAACCCGGCGTGCAGTAGCCGCATTGCAGCGCATGGGCGTCGTGGAACGCCTCCTGCACCGGGTGGAGCGGGCCGTCGCCGGCGATGCCCTCGACCGTGGTGATCTCGGCCCCGTCCAGCGCGGCGGCGAATTGCAGGCAGCTCCGGCCCGTCTTGCCGTTGATGAGCACCGTGCATGCGCCGCAGACACCATGCTCACAGCCAATATGGGTGCCGGTGAGTTGCAGTTCGTGGCGCAGGAAATCCGCCATCAGATAACGCGGCTCGACCTCCCGGACGTAGTCCTTGCCGTTCACCTTCATCCGGACGGTGACCTTCTTGGCACTCATGGCATCTTCCTCGCGGTCCATTCCGCGGCATGGCGGCGGAGGGGGTTTGGGTGCTTGGCCTGGCTCATCTTTCGACCACCGCTCCCTGCATCTGCCGCAGGACCTTGCGGACGAGCGAACCGATGACTTCGGCGCGATAGGCCGAGTCCGCATGCACGTCGCCGGCCGGATCGGCCGCTGCCGCGGCCTCGGCGCCCGCCGCGCGGATCAGCGCATCGTCAAGCCGCTGGCCTTCGATAAGCGCCTCGACCGAGCCGAGCCGCGCCGTGGTATCGCCTGCGCCCATCGCCGACAGCCGGGCGCGAGAGCATCGCCCGTCAGGGCCGAATTCGACGCAGGCCGCGATCCCCGCGACGGCAAATCCGTGCGCGCGGTTCGCGATTTCGAGGAAAGCGCAGCGCGCGCCCTCGGGAATGGCCGGCAACCGCACCTCGGCCAGCATCTCGTCCGGCTCGAGGCAGTTGGTCAGCGCTGAAACGAAAAACTCGTCGGCCCCGACCTCGCGCCGCCCGCGGCTGCTGGCGATGACGAAGGTTGCGTCGAGTGCGGACGCCACGCTCGGCAGTTCCGCCAGCGGATCGGCATGGGCGAGACTGCCGCAGACCGTGCCGAAATTGCGGTTGGCGCGCACCCCCACATGCGGCATCGCGGCCGCCATCAGCGGCAGCCGGGCGGCGACAAGATCGCTCGTCTCGGCCTCTCCCTGCCGGGTGAGCGCGCCACAGGCGATCACGCCGCCCTCCTCGCGCAGATAGGCCAGATCGCGGCAGCGGTTGATGTCGATCAGCACCGCCGGAGACAGGATTCGCATGTTCATCAGCGGGACCAGGCTCTGACCGCCGGAAAGAATGCGGGAATCCGCGCCGTGTTCGGCGAGGAGCGCGCAGGCCTCCTCGATGCTGTCCGGGCGATGGTAGTCGAATGCCGCGGGTTTCACTTCTGTCTCCTTGCTCCGACGCAGCGCCGGCAGATGATCGCCGGGCTGGCGAACCGGGCCGCTACCTGTACGGCTCCGGTTGGGACCAGCCTTGCATGGCGTTGTTCATGTGGAAAATGTATTTTTTCTTACTATTGTAAAGTTAAAATCTATATCTTAAACACTCCACAATCACGGCATTGAAACGCCTGAATGAACAGATTTCCTGTTGTTGCCTGCCGCAACATAGATAGATACTTGTAAGAAAACTTTGCGCTGTTCCGCACATCGAGGGAAAGCATGCTCAAGGTCTCGCTACGCCAGATCAGCTACTTCGTTGCCGCCGCCGAGACGGGCAGCATCGCGGAGGCCGCGCGCCTGGCAAATGTCGCGCAACCGTCCGTGTCCTGGGCGATCCTGAAGATGGAGGAACTGCTCGACCTGGAGCTCTTCGTCCGCCAGCATGCCAAGGGGGTGTCCTTGACCGCCGCCGGGCATCGGCTGCTGCCGCAAGCCCGCAACCTTCTGCGCCAGGCCGAGGATTTCGAAGCGTTGGCGCGGGTCCAGGGCCACGAGCTGACCGGCACGCTGACGGTCGGATGCTATTCGACGCTCGCGCCCGTTTATTTGCCACGGATCATCGCCGAATTCGCGCGCCAGCACCCAAGGGTGAAGTTGGAGATTCACGAGGACACGGTCGACGACATGCTCGAGAAACTGACAACCGGCGAGATCGAGGTCGCGCTCGCCTACGACATTGATCTGCCGGACGAGTTCCTGAAACTCCGCATTCACACCGCCCCCCCGCAGGCCGTGTTGCCTGAGGGGCATCGCCTGCTCGACCGGCCCGCGGTGTCGCTCGCCGAGTTGCGCGACGAGCCTTTCATCCTGCTCAACTCAAAGCCGGCAGAGCGCTATTTCCTCACGCTGTTCGATGTCGTCGGAATTGCACCGCAGATCGCCCACACGGCACAATCCTTCGAGGTGGTTCGCAGCCTCGTCGGCCAGGGGCGCGGCTATTCGATCCTGGTGACGCGCCCGCTTTCGGACATGACCTATGACGGGATCAGAATCCACTACCGGCCGTTGACCGACGAGTTGCCCATGCAGCACATGTGCACGGTCCGGGCGCCGACATCCCGCCTGACACGTCGCTGCCAGACGTTCCAGGACATCTGCGTCAAGCTCTACTCGCCCAAGGGGCGGCCGCTTACAACCGCGTCGTGATGCATTTGACGCGATAATAGCTGGCCAGCGCGGCAAGGCCCTTCTCGCGTCCGAAGCCGCTCATCTTGGTGCCGCCGAAGGGCGTGGGCACGCCGCCGGCGAAATACTGGTTGATGAAGACCTGGCCGGCATCGACGTCGCGGGCAAACGCCATCGCGCGCGAGATGTCGCGGGTGTAGATGCCCGCGCAGAGTCCGAATTCGGTGCCGTTGGCGACCGCAATCGCCTCTTCGGGCGAATCCACGATCTGCACGGTCAGCACGGGGCCGAAGATCTCTTCCTGCACCACGCGGGCGTCCATGGGGGCATCGTCGATGATCGTCGGGGCGTAAAAATGTCCCTTCTCCATCCCTGCGGGCGACAGCCTGCGCCCACCGGCAACGACGTTGAGGCTGTTGGCCTTGCGGGCATCGTCGACAAAGCCCGCGACAAGCCCGACCTGCGCGGCCGAGACCAGCGGGCCGATCGCGGCATCGTCAAGTCCGTGGCCCGGCATCATCGCCTCGACCCGTGGAACCAGCCGCTCCATCATCGCGGCATGGACCTTGCGCTCGACCACCAGACGCGATCCGGCCGAGCAGACCTGGCCAGCATTCATGTAGATCGCCTTCAGCGTGCCCTCGACCGCTGCATCCAGATCGGCGTCGGCCAGAACCACAAGGGGCGACTTGCCGCCCAGTTCCAGCGTCACCGAGGCGACATGCGTGGCGGCGCTCTGCATGATGCCGATGCCGGTGGCGACCGATCCGGTGAAGGTGACATGCGCGATGTCGGGATGGGCGACCAGCGCGGACCCGGCCTCGCGCCCGTGGCCCGGCACGACGTTGTAGACCCCGGCCGGCAAGCCCGCCTCTTCAAGGATGTCGGCCATCAGGATCGAGGTCAGCGACGTCAGCGCGGCGGGCTTCACCACAGCGGTGCAACCCGCCGCCAGCGCCGGGGCGACGCCGCGCGCGGTCGTGGTCAGCGGAAAGTTCCAGGGGATGATATGGGCGGTGACGCCGACCGGCTCGTGCAGCGTGAAGGACATGTAGTCCGGCCCGAGCGGGATGCTGTCGCCCTGCAGCTTGTCGGCCATGCCGGCATAATATTCGAAATAGCTGGCCGAAGTCTCGATGTCGCCTTTCGCCTCGCGCAGCGGCTTGCCGCTGTCGAGCGTCTCGACCCGGGCCATCCGCTCGGCCTCGCGCCGCAGGATCGCCGCCGCGCGGGCCAGTACGCGCCCCCGCGCGGTCGGTGTCATCGACCGCCAGTCGCCCTTGAGCGCGGCGCGCGAATTCTCGACCGCGCGGCCGACATCGTCGGCGGTGGCGGCGGGGAAACTGCCGATCACCCGGCCGGTCGCCGGGTCCTCGGTCTGGATCCGGGCGCCGTTCGACGCCTCGATCCGCTCGCCGCCGATGACCATCTTGAGGTCGAGGTCGTCGGCGACGCTCCATTTGTCCATATGTGTCATGGCTGTTCCTTTCCCTTGACCTCCCCGATCGGCGCGTGGCCGAAGCGGCGCTATTGCCTGGCGAGTTCCGCCGCCAGGTCGTCGAGCGCGCGGCCGAAGCGGTCGAACATATCGTCGACCTGAATGTCGCCGATGATCAGCGGCGGGCAGAAGGCGAGCGTGTCGTTGACCAAAGCCCGCACGATCAGCCCGTGATCGGCGGCAAGCGCCATCGCCCGCGGTCCGACCTTGCGCGCCGGATCGAAGTTGCGCTTCGCCGCCTTGTCCTCGACGAGTTCCACCGCGCCGATCAGACCGAGACCGCGGGTCTCGCCCACCAGCGGATGATCTGCGAGGGCGTGCAACCGTCTCAGGAACCGTTTCGACACCGATTTGACATGGTCGCCGATCTTCAGGTCGTCGTAGACGCGCTGCGTCTCAAGCGCCACCGCGGCCGGCACCGGATGACCGGAATAGGTGAAGCCGTGGCCGAACATGCCAAATTTGCGGCTGCCCTCGAGCAACACCTGGTAGATCCTTTCCGACACCATCACGGCGCCGATCGGCTGATAGGCCGCCGACAGCGCCTTGGCCATCGAGATCAGGTCGGGTTTCAGACCGTAGGTCTCGGTCGCGAAACGGTCGCCGGTACGGAAGAAGCCGCTGATCACCTCGTCGACGATGAAGAGGATGTCATGACGCTCCAGGATCGGCCGGATCAGTTCGAAGTATCCCTTCGGCGGCTCGATCACGCCGCCGGCCCCGAGGAACGGTTCCGCGATGAACGCGGCGATGGTGTCGGGGCCCTCGGCCTCGATGAGCTGTTCCAGGTTCGCGGCAAGGCGCCTGGCGAAGTCCGCCTCGCTCTCGCCGTCCTCGCCGTAGTGATAGTGGTGCGGGCAGTCGGTGTGGATGATGTTCGCGATCGGCAGGTCGAAGGCGTTATGGGCATATTGCAGCCCTGTCAGGCTGGCGGCGGCGACAGTGATGCCGTGATAGGCGCCGCGCCGCGCGATGATCTTCTTCTTTTCTGGCCGGCCGAGGATGTTGTTGTAATACCAGACCAGCTTGACTTGGGTATCGTTCGCCTCCGACCCCGAATTGGTGAAGAAGACCTTCGACATCGGCACCGGCGCGTGTTCGATCAGGTAGTCGGCCAGTTCGATCGAAGGCTCAACCGCCTTGCTCGCGAAGTTGTGATAGAACGGCAAGGCCTCGAGCTGACGTGTCGCGGCGGCGACGAGCCGCTTCTCGCTGAACCCGAGCGACGCGCACCAAAGCCCGGAAAGCCCCTCGATATAGCGCTTGCCGTCGTCGTCGTAGACGTAGATCCCTTCGCCGCGGTTGAAGACGACCGGCCCGCTCTCCTCGAGCTGGGCGAGATTGGTGAACGGGTGAAGGTGATACTTCACGTCGCGGGCCTGAAGTGAGTTGGGGGTACTGTGTTTCATGTCGTCCTCCGAATATGCCGGCCGGGGTCAGCCGCGCGCCCTTTCCCCCTTGGGATCGAAGAACGCCTGCAGCGACGCCTGCGCCGGGTGGCGTTCGCCGGCGATTTCGATCTCGAAAGTGTTTTCGCGCAGAAGCGCGGCGGACACGCCGCCCTCGTGCCGGACATAGCCCATGCCGATCGCCCGGCCGAGCGTGAAGCTGTAGACACCGGAGCGAAGATAACCGACGACCTCGCCGTTCATCCGGATCAGTTCGTCCTTGTGCAGATCCGGCCCCGGATCCTCGAGGCAGAACATCACCAGGCGCTTGTTCAGAACCTGCCCGCGTTGCGGGGCGATCGCGTCAAGGCCGATGAACCCGCCCGGCTTGTCGAGCTTGACGGCAAAGCCAAGCCCCGCTTCATAAGGCGTGTCATCAGGCGTCAGGTCGAGGCTGAATTCGCGATAGGCGCGTTCCGAGCGCAGATGCTCCAGTGCGTGATATCCGGCGTGTTGCAGCCCGACGCCCGCACCGGCCGCAGCGATCCGGTCGTAGACGTCCTGGACAAATTCGGTGGGGACATAGAGCTCCCAGCCCAGTTCGCCGACGAAGGTCAGCCGGTTGGCCAGAACCCGGGCGTAACCGATGTCGATCTCGCGCGAACTGGCGAAGGGGAATGCCTCGTTCGACAGGTCGGCATCGGTCAAACCCTGTAGCAGGCCGCGCGATTGCGGCCCCTGCACCGACAGCACCGCCCAGCCCGAGGTGACGTCGCTCACCCACACCCGGTCATCGGGCGCGACATGCCGCTCGATCCAGGCCCGGTCGCGCGGCTGGAACGCCGCCGAGGAGACGACCATGTAACGGTCCTCGGCAAGGCGATTGACGGTGACGTCCACCTCGATCCCGCCCCGGCGATTCAGCATGTGGGTATAGACGATCCGCCCCGGTGCGACGTCCACGTCGTTGGCGCAGAGCCGTTGCAGCAGGCGGCAGGCGTCGCGGCCCTGCACAAGATGCTTGCCGAAGGAACTGAGGTCGAACAGTGCCACGTTCTCGCGCGTGGCGCGGCATTCGGCGGCGGTGTGTTCGTACCAGTTCGGCCGGTGCCAGGAATAGCGGTCGCGCGGCTCCACGCCGGCGGGCGCGTACCAGTTGGCGCGCTCCCAGCCGAGCGTCTCGCCGAAACAGGCCCCGCGCGCGGCGAGCCGGTCGTGCAGCGGGCTTTTCCGCGCGGGCCGGGCCGAATGGCGTTGCAGGTTCGGCCAGTGCATGTGGAAGATCGAACTCAGCGATTCCGCCGCGCGGGCCTCGACATAGGATGTGTTCATCTGGAACGGATGGAAGCGCGCCACGTCGACGTCGGCCAGATCCATCGTGGCTTCGCCTTCGACAATCCATTCCGCCAGTGCGCGCGATGCGCCCGGCGCCATCTCGAACCCTTCCGAGTTGTAGCCGGCGGAGACGAACAGCCCCGGCAGGCCCGGCACCTCGCCGATGGCGAAATTCGCGTCCGGCGTGAAGCTTTCGGGGCCGTTCATGAAATGGCTGATGCCCACCTTCTCAAGCGCCGGCACGGATTCGCAGGCCTTCGAATAGGGCAGCGCGAAATGGTCCCAGTCCTCGGGAAGTTCGATGAACTCCGCCCGCGCCGGCAGGGCACGCATCGGCAGCGGTTTCGCCTGCGGCTCGAAGGCGCCGACCAGAAGCTTGCCGGCATCCTCCTTGATGTAGACATAGCCGTCGGTGTCGCGCAGCACAGGCAGCCCGGGCTTGGCGATGTCGAGCGCGTCGGTCACGACGTAGAAATGTTCGCACGGGTTGAGCGGCACGACCGCCCCGAGCCGCGCCGCCAGCTCACGCGTCCACAGCCCGCAGGCCAGCACCAGCGTATCGCAGGTGATGGTGCCCTGGGGCGTGGTCACCCGGTAGCCGCCGGTCGCCCCCAGACGTGCGATGTCGGTGACCGGGCTGTTCTCGAACACCCGCGCCCCGTTCCTGCGCGCGCCGGCCATGAAGGCCATCACGGTATCGACGGCATTGAGCTGGCCGTCCTTGGGGATGAACAGCGCCCCCTCGACCACCGAGGTGTCAAGACCCGGGTAAAGCTCGCCCGCCTCGCGCGCGGTGATGAGATCGGCGGCGATGCCATATGTCTTGGCGATCGAGGCCCGGTGTTTCAATTCGTGCAAACGATCGGCGTTGCGCGCGATGGCCAGTGTGCCGTTCTGCTTGAACCCGGTGGACAAGCCGGTCTCCGCCTCCAACTCCGGATAGACCTCGGCGTTGAACCGCGACAGGTCGGTCATCGCATGGGTGGCGCGAATCTGCATGATCAGGCCGGCCGCGTGCCACGACGTGCCGCAGGTCAGTGTGCCGCGCTCGACAAGGACGATGTCGCGCTTGCCCAGCCGCGTGAGCTGCCAGGCAAGGCTCGCCCCCGCGACGCCGCCGCCGACGATCACGATTTCCGCATGTGTGGGTAGGTCGCCCGCCATCTTGTCACCGTTTGTGTTGACGTGCCCTGGCGCCGCAATCCAGCGCCCGGGCGATTTCACGGATCGTCAGGCTGTCCAGCCGCCGTCGATGGCCATTTCCTGGCCGGTGATGTTCTTCGAGTCGTCGCAGGACAGGAAGATGACCGCGTTGGCGATGTCCTCGGGATAGGTCACGCGGTGCAGTGGCATCTCGGACAGGTACTCATCGTAGACCTGCTCGTAGGTCCAGCCGCGCTTCTCGGCCTTCACCCGGCAGAGCTTTTCCATCCGCGGCGTTTCGACGATGCCCGGCATGATCGCATTGACGTTGATGTTGTATTCGCCGGCATCCAGCGCCGCCGACCGGGTCAGACCACGGACACCCCATTTCGAGGCGCTGTAGGCGGCGCGGTAGCGATAGCCGCGCAGGCCGGACCCGCCGCCGATATTGACGATCTTGCCGTAGCGCTGTTTGACCATCGTCGGCATCACATGTTTCATCGGCAGGAACGGGCCGATGATGTTCTTGCGCAGAAGATCGGTGAAATCGTCGGACTCAAGCTCCCAGACCGGGGTCTCGATCGGGCCGGTGGCGCCGGCGGCATTCACCAGCACGTCGATCCTGCCGTCGAAGAACTTGAGCGCGGCGGCGACGACCGCCTTGACGTCCTTCTCGATGGTGCAGTCGCCTTCCAGGAAGTCGACCTTGACGCCCTTGCCTTTCAACTCCTTGGCCAGTTCCTCGATCGGGCCACGCGTGCGGGCGGTGAGGAACAGTTCGGCCCCTTCGTCGGCGAGCTTGCGGGTGATGACACCACCCATGCCCTGTGCGGCGCCGGTGATGATGACTTTGCGGTTTTCGAGTTTCATGATTTCTCCTGTTTCCTCGCTTGTTCTGCCGGCACGCCGTATCCGCCGCCGCCGCTTGTTTTCATGATGACGCAATCGCCTTCGAAGAGCGTCACATGGGTCTTTCCGGAAATCTGACGACGCTCGCCGTTTGCCCGCTCTATGGTGATCTCGAACGGTTGGCCCGACTCGCCGCCCTGCAACCCGTAGGGCGGGATCACGGTGCGCTCGACCATGCTCGTCATCGCCATTTCGTGGGCGAGAATGCGGTAGTGGCGTTCCTGCCCCGGCCCGCCGCGATGCCGGCCCGCGCCACCGGACCCATGACGCAGCGCCTGGCGCTCGATCCGGATCGGGTAGAAGGTCTCGATCATTTCGGCGGGCGTGTTCATCACGTTCGACATGTGCGGACGCGCCGTCGGACAGCCGTCACGCTCGGCCCGTGCCCCCTCGCCGCCGGCATGGACCTCGTAGAGCGTGGTCCAGCCGCCGGTGCGCGGATCGGTGCCACCGAACAGCAGCAACCCCGAGGTCGTCGAACCGCCGGCGCTGAGCCGTTCCGGCACCACCGCCTCCATCGCCTTGAAGATCGCGTCGACCATGCGCTGCGAAGTCTCGTGGTTGCCGCCCACGACCGGCCGGCTCCAGGGCGGATGCACCAGCGAACCGGGCCGTGTGATGACCTTGAGCGGCCGGCCGCAACCGGCGTTGGGTTGGATGTCCGGCCCGGCGATCGCCTTCATCGCGTAAAAGACGCTGGCGCCCGCGGTGAACGGCGTGGCGTTGAGCGGCCCCTTGGCGGCGTCGTCCGTCTTGCTGAAGTCGAACGTCGCTTCATCACCGGCGATGGTGACGCGCACCCGCACCGCGATCGGATGATCGTCGATACCGTCATGGTCAAGGAAGTCCTCGCCGACATATTCGCCATCGGGAATCTCGGTGATGGCCGCGCGCATCTGGCGTTCGGACTGGTCATGAATGTCGGCAATCGCCGCCTGGACCGTCGCGGCGCCGTAGCTCGCGAACAGTTCCTGCAACCGCTCGTCGGCCGAACGGGTCGCCGCCATCTGCGCCAGGATGTCGCCCTCGCGCTCCTCGCTGCCGCGCACGTTGGCAAGGATCACGTCCAGCTTCTCGCGGTCGGTGCCCTCTTTGGTGAAGACGCGCAGCGGCGGAATTCGCAGCCCCTCCTGCCAGGCGTCGCGGGCGTCGGGAACGTAGCTTCCGGGCCGCGCGCCGCCGACATCGGCCCAGTGCGCCAGACAGACGGCGAACGCCTGAACCGCGCCCTCGGCAAAGACCGGGCGGATCGCCTTGACGTCGGGCAGGTGGTTGCCGCCGACCTCGGGCATGTTCAGGAACCACACGTCACCCGGTTGCAGCCGGCCCTTCGGGACGCGCTTCAGGAATTCCTGGACCGTCGACCCCATGATCCCGAGATGGGCCGGAATGTCGCGCCCCTGCGCGATCAGCCCACCATCGGCATCGGTCAGGGCCGAGGACAGATCGCCCGCCTCGCGCAAGAGCGGCGAGCGTGCCGAGCGCATGATGACCAGGGACATCTCCTCGGCGATCGCGGTCAGCGCGTTGCGGATGACCTCGGTCGTGAAGGGGTCGGGTCTGATGTTGACTTCGGGTTTCATGCTCGGTCCGCCTCCACGGCAATGTGCAGATGCTCGTGCGCGTCGACCCAGGCCGTCGCGCCAGGATCGACAATGATGGTCGACCAGGCATCCTCGATGATGGCCGGTCCGGCGACCTTCCAGTCCACCGGCAGGCGGTCACGGTCGTAGTAGGGGGTGTCGCGTTCGGTGCCGCCCTCGAACCAGCACTTGCGGAGCGCAACCGGCTCCGGCGCCGTATCCGCCGTGTGCGCGGCAAGCGCCGACAGGTCCTGTTTGGGCGGAGAGGACACCGTGACGCGCAGCGTGTCGATCTCCCACGCCTCGTCGGTCGCAAATCCGTAGAGCCGTTCGTGCGTGGCCTTGAAGGCCGCATCGACCGTCTTCAGGTCGTAGGGCGCGGCAAGCGAAATCTCGACCGCGTCGCTCTGCCCGGTGTAGCGCAGCAGCCCGGCCACCGCCACGCGCTGGTCTACGCGGGCGCAGCCCGCCCGCGTCAGCGGATCGGCAAGCCGGTCGGCCATCGCGTCCACGGTGGCCACCAGTTCCGCCGCGTTCCAGGCCTTGCTTTGCATGTGCAATGGTCGCTGCTCGGCATAGCTCATCTCGGCTGTCATGCAGCCGAAGGCGGAGAAGGCGCTGGAGAAGCGCGGCACCACGACCTTCCGGATGCCGAATTCGCGGGCCAGAGAGACCGCGTGCATCGGCCCGGCGCCGCCGAAGGCCAGCAGGGTGCAGGCGCGGGCATCGACCCCGTGCTCGACGGTAACGCGGCGGAGCGCGCGCGCCATGTTGGCGTTGGCCACCCGCCGCACACCCAGGGCGGCTTCGTGGATGGTGGTGCCGAAAGCCTCGGCCAGCGGGGCGAAGGCCTGCTCCGCCTTTTTCACATCGAGGCGCACGGTGCCGCCGAGTTCGCGACCCGACTCGATATAGCCGAGAATGATATTGGCGTCGGCCACCGTCGGCTGGGTTCCGCCCAGCCCGTAGCAGGCCGGTCCCGGACTGGCGCCGGCGCTGTCCGGTCCGACGCGCACGGCCGTTCCGTCGCGCCGCGCGATCGAGCCGCCGCCAGCGCCGATGGTTTCGACGGCCACCATCATCTGCCGGATCGGATAGCCCGCCATGCGCTGGTTGCTGTCGATCTGCACCTTGCCGTCGACGATGATGCTGACATCCGTCGTGGTACCGCCCATGTCGAACGAGATGACATGGTCGAGATCGAGCCGCCGCGCCACCGACGCCGCCGCCGCGACGCCCGCCGCGGGCCCCGACAGCGCGAGGGCCAGGGGCCGCGACGAGATTGAGGCCGCCGAGGCCATGCCGCCGGCCGAATGGAACATGTGCAGCCCGGTCTGCGAGCCGATCCGGTCAAGAAGCCGTTCGAGGTAGCGTGCGACGAGCGGCATCAGCGCGGCGTTCATCGCCGTCGAATTCGTCCGCTCGTATTCGCGCGGTTCGGGATTGAGCTGATGCGAAAGCGCCACATATGGCACGATGCCCTTCAGGCCGTCGCCGATCCGCGACTCGTGCGCGCCGTTCTGGTAGCTGTGGATCAGCGAGATTGCCACCGACTCCACCCCGAAGGCCCTCACATCGCGTGCCAGCCGCGCAATCTCCTCGTCGCTCAGCGGCGTGATCGCGTCGCCCTGGGCGTCGATGCGCTCTTTCGCCTCAAGACGGCGGTCTCCGGGAACCAGCGGTTCGGGACGTGGCGTCACGGCCATCTTGTAAAGTTCGCGCCGGTTCTGCCGGCCGATGTCGAGAACCTCGGCAAATCCCTCGGTGGCGATCAGCGCGATCGGCGCCAGCCGGCCTTCGACGATGGCGTTGGTCGCCATGGTCGTGCCATGCATGATGTCGGTCACATCGGGAAGTTCAAGCCCGACCGATCCGCAGGCGGCGAGGATGCCCTCGACCGGATCGGTCTGGCTCAACACTTTCGCCATCCTGACGCTGCCGGCCGCGGGATTCACCGCGACCACGTCCGTGAAGGTTCCGCCGATATCTATCCCCAGCTGCCAGGCTGCCGTCATGATTCAGTCCCCAATTCAACCCTGCGCATCGCCGCTGCCGGCAATCACGCTCGTTGGGGTCAACATCACATTGCGAGCAGCATCAGATAAAATATGTTATACTTTCTTATAGAATAGATAGTTTCTATGCAGAGGTTCGGTTGCGGACGCCCGCTTCGGTTCGCACACGAATTGGTACCTGATCTGCTTTTGCCCGGCCGTGATCGGTCAGGCGCGGTGTCGCCCCGGATGCGTCCGGGTCAATGTGCTGGCGGTACTCGCCAACCAGCCCCATCCGAGGGCCGCAATAAAGCGGTCCGGCGGCCTGCAAGCGCTGGCCGCCGGGGGTGTGATGTCTCGAATCTCGGAACGCGTTCGCCGACGCAATTACGCGCCTTCAAGCCCGCGCCGCTTCGAGCGCGCGCCAGATTCGTTCCGGCGTGATCGGCATTTCGAACACTCGCACGCCGATCGCGTCGGCGATGGCGTTGGCGACGGCCGGTGCGACGGGGGTCATCGACGGCTCGCCGATCCCCTTGGCCCCGAACGGGCCGAGACCGCTGCGCGATTCAAGGATGATCGATTCGACCGGCGGCATGTCCATCGCCGTCGGCATCAGGTATTCGCTGAACGACGGCGTGATCAGGCGGCCTTCCTTGTAGAGCATTTCCTCGCTCAGCGCGTAGCCGAGGCCGTTCTGGACGCCGCCGTGGATCTGACCCTCGACCGCGGCGCGGTTGATGCACTGGCCGACATCGTGGGCAGCGACGGATTTCAGCACCGTCACCTCGCCGGTCTCGGTATCGACCGCGACTTCGATCGCATGCGCCCCGTAGGCATAGTCTGGATGTGCCTGCCCCTGCCCGGTCTCGGGGTCGAGCACATCGGTGAACGGCGCGCGGAAGATGGCAAGTTCGGACCGGTGCACACCGCGCGACGCGCAGACCTTGACCAGTTCGGCAAGGCCCATGCACCGCTCGGGATCATCGGTGACGAAGACACGGTTGAACTCCATGCCGATCTGCGCGGGCGCCGCCCCGAACAGCTCCGCCGCCACGTCGGCCAGCCGGTCGCGCACCGCCTGCGCGGCGAGTCGCGCGGCATTGCCGGTCATATAGAGCGCGCGCGACGCGGTGGTGGTGCCGGCGAGCGGCGTCACCTGCGAATCCGAGTTGTAGACGGTCACATTGGGCAGCGTCACGCCAAGCACCTCTGCCGCGATCTGCGCCAGCGACGACGCCTGCCCGGCGCCTATATCGGTGACGCCCGAACGCACGGTCACGGTGCCGTCCATCTCGATGCCGACCCAGGCTTCGGAGGTGTCGTGCAGGAAGGTCAGGCGGCCATAGCTCTGCTGGCAGGCGGCGATGCCGCGGCCGATCCTCACCGACCCGCCCGGTGCGGGTGTCGGCTCTCCCAGCGCCTGCCAGGCGAGATCGGCGCATTTCTCGGTCCAGATCGCGCTTGGCGGCACGAAGCCGGTGGAGATCGCATCGCCGGTCTGAAGGTAGTTGCGGCGGCGGAACTCCAGCGGATCCATGCCGATCGCGCGGGCGGCCTCGTCCATCTGCTGCTCATAGGCGGCAGCGGCCTGGATGCCGCCGAACCCGCGGAATGCCGAGGTGAACATGTTGTTCGTGGCCACCGCGCGGGCGAAGACGTTGAGGTTGTCGACCCGGTAGGGCCCCGGCGCATTGACCGCGCAGTAGAGCAGCACGTAGGGGCTGAGATAGACATAGGCGCCGGCATCGGCGATGACCTGCACGTCGAGCGCGGTGATCCTGCCGTCGCGGGTCACGCCGGTGCGGTATTTCAGCTTCATCGCATGGCGGTTGCCGTGGCCGACGAAGGAATCCTCGCGGCTGAACTCAAGCCGCACCGGCTTGCGCGTCTTCTGCGCGAGAACCGCCAGATAGGTCTCGACGGTCACGTCCTCCTTGCCGCCGAAACCGCCGCCGACAAGCGCGCCCATGATCCTGAGCTTGTTGTGCGGCACGCCGACGGCATCGGCCACGGCGCGGAAATGTTCGATCACCTGGGTGCTGACGCGGATGGTGATGACCTCGTTCTCGTCGATCCAGGCAAGCCCCACCTCGGGTTCAAGAAAGGCGTGTTCCTGAAAGGGCGTGACATAGGTGTTCTCGACGATCGCGTCGGCGGCGGCAAAGCCCGCCTCGGAGTCGCCCTTGCGGATCTTGTGGGTGGCGACGACATTGTCGGTGCCCTGAACGACCGGCGCGCCGGGCTTCATGGCCTCTTCGGGGTCGTAGACGCCGGGGATCGGCTCCAGCTCGAACTCGATCAGGCGGCGCGCCTTCTCGGCGATGTCGGCCGTCTCGGCGGCGATCAGCGCGAGCGGCTCGCCGAAATAGCGCACCCGTTCCTTGACGAGGATCTGCTGGTCGGTCTTCAGCCGGTCACGCCCGGTCTGGCCGGGAATGTCGGTGGCGATGGTGCGGTCGGGCATGTCTGCGGCGGTCAGCACGCAGGCCACGCCCGGCAACGCGCGCGCCTTCGACACGTCGAGCCGCTTCAGCCGGGCGCTCGCGATATCGGCGCGCAGCACCTTGGCATGCAGCATGCCCGGCATCACGTAGTCGCCGGCATAGGGCGTGCGCCCCGTGGTCTTGCCCGGCGCATCGGTGCGGGTCAGCGACTTGCCGACCTGGCTGAACCTCAGATTGGGCTGGGTCGTGTCATGGGCGGTCATATCGTCTCTCCCGTCTGGCGCATCACGGCGGCGGCGGCCTGGACGGCCTCGAAGATCTTCACGTAGCCGGTACAGCGGCAGAGATTGCCGCTCAGCGCGATGCGCAGTTCGTCGTCGCTCGGCGCCGGGTTCTTGCGCAGCAGGGATTCCGAGGCGATGATCATGCCGGGTGTGCAGTAACCGCACTGCGCCGCGCCAAGCTCGGCGAAACTCTGCTGGAGCGGATGGGGTGCTTCCGGCGTGCCGAGGCCCTGCAGGGTCGTGATCTCCCGCCCTTCCGCAGACCGGGCCAGCGTCAGGCAGCTATCGACCGCCTCGCCGTCGACTAGGACGGCGCAGGCGCCGCAGTCGCCCTTTTCGCAGCCGCATTTGACATCGACATGGCCAAGCCCGCGCAGCGCCTCGAGAAGCGTCCTGTGCGGCGGCACCTCGGCGGTTTCGTCGCACCCGTTGATGCGAAGCGTGATCGTCTTTTCCGTGCCCATCTTTCGCACTCCCTCATTTTCCGGCCTGAACGGCGCTGTTGACCAACCGCGCCACGAGAACCTCGACCATCTTTCGCCGGTATTCCCCGGTGGCGCGGACATCGTCGATGGGGCTGCATTCCTCTGCCGCGATGCGCGCCGCCTCGGCGATCCGCTCCGCCGTCGGCGCTTCGCCCTCGAGCACGCCTTCTGCCTTGCGGGCGCGTATCGGGCACGGCGCGACCGAGCCGAGCGCGATCCGCACCCCGGCGCAGCACCCCTCCTTGCGGCCGAGGCCGACCGCGACGCCGACAACGGTGATGGCATCGCCCTTGCGGCGGGCCAGCTTGTAGAAGCTGCCGAACGTGCCCTTCACCGGCACCGGCCAAGAGATCGCGGTGATCAATTCGTCGGGCGCCCTCTGATCCGCCTTGTAGCCGGTGTAGTAGTCGCAGAGCGCGACCGTCCGGCTGCCGCGCGCGCCGGTCAGCGTGACCTCGGCATCGAGTGCCAAGAGCGGCGGAACCAGATCCGCGGCGGGTGAACCGCAGGCGATGTTTCCCGCCACGGTCGCGGCGTTGCGCACCATCTGACCGGCGAAGACGCGCGCCGCGTCCCCAAGCGCGGGGGCGGTCCTCGCGATCTCGTCCGAGGCGAGCAGCTCGCTTATCGTGGTGCGTGGCCCGAGCGTCACGCGCCCGCCTTCGACACTGATGCCGCGCAGCCCGCCGATACGGCCGAGATCGACGATCCGGTGCGGCGCGAGGCGCTGCGAACGCACATCGACAAGCACGTTGGTTCCACCGGCAAGCGGCACCGCACGCTTGCCGGCGGCTGCCAGGACTTTCACCGCCTCCTGCAATGTCTCCGGAATAGTCAGATCGAATTCGCCATACATGGTCTTGTCCTCATCCCTTGTCGTCAGATGCGCGCCGTGATGCACTTCACCTGGTAATGGGCCGCGAGTGCCGCGAGTCCCTTCTCGCGCCCGAAGCCCGAGAGCTTGGTTCCGCCGTCGCCTTGTGCAGCGTGACGGCATGTAGTCCGGCTTCGGCGGGATGCGGCCACGGTCAGACGTCCCACCCGCCGTCAACGGCGATGTGCTGGCCAGTGATCTGGCGCGCGTCCTCCGAGGCGAGGAAGAGCACCGCGTTGGCGATGTCCTGGCCAAGCGTCACCCGCTTCAGCGCCATGTCCTGGACGTATTCCTCGTAGACCTGTTCGACGGTCCAGCCACGGACCTTGGCCTTGCCCTCGCAGAGCTTCATCATCCGCGGCGTCTCGACGATGCCGGGGCAAACCGCGTTGACGTTGATGTTGTGGGGGCCAAGTTCCAGGGCCACGGTCCGGGTGATGCCGCGCACCGCCCATTTCGAGGCACTGTAGGAGGTGCGCATCGGATAACCCCTGAGCCCCGACGTGCCCGAGATGTTGACGATCTTGCCTTCCTTCTGCGCAATCATGGTCGGCACAACATGCTTGATCGGCAGGAAGGTGCCGCGTTCGTTGGCGATAATCACATAGTCGAAATCGTCGACCTTGATGTCCTGCACCGGCGTCTCGATCGGGCCGGTGACGCCGGCGACGTTGACGAGGATGTCGATCCGGCCATCGAAGAGCTCGAGCGCCTTTCTGACCATTGCCGCGACCTGATCCTCCTCGATCACATCGCAGGCGACGACGTGCGCCTTGCGGCCGAGGTCGCGGACCTTCCCGGCCACATCGTCGAGGGCGGCGGTATCGCGCGCGGTCAGGACGATGTCGCAGCCCTCGCGCGCCAGCGTGGTGGTGATGTCGGCGCCCATGCCCTTGGCGGCGCCCGTGACGATGGCCTTCTTGTTCTTCAGTTTCATGCGAGTTCACTCCTCTGGTTCGTGGATTCCTGTTTGATCTCTGCTCCGGCAGGCGGGCCGTAGCCACCTCCGCCGCAACTTTCGACGATCACCCGGTCGCCGGGGCCGAGCCGGATGTTGGCCTTGCCGGGCAGGTCGTAGGCGTCGCCTTCCCTCGGCCTGACCTCGACGCGGAAGCAGGCGCCCGGCTTGCCGCCGTCAAGCCCGTAGGGCGGGATCACCCGGCGCTCGAACATCGACGTTACCGACATGTCCTCGCACAGGATCCGGTAGACCCGGTGCAGCCCGTCGCCGCCGCGATGCCGCCCCGCCCCGCCGGAGCCGCGGCGCAGCGCCTGGGCCTCGATCATCAGGGGATATTCCGCCTCGATCACCTCGGCCGGCGTGTTCATCACATTCGACATGTGCACCCGGATCACCGGCGCCCCGTCGCGGTCGGCGCGCGCGCCCTCGCCGCCGCCATGGGTCTCGTAGAGCGTGGTCCAGACGCCGTCGGCCCGCCGCCCGCCGAAGAGGATCAGGCCCGAGGTCGTCGGCCCGCCGGCCGTAACCCTTTCCGGCACGACACCGGCGAAGGCACGGAACACCGCATCGGCGATCCGCTGCGAGGTCTCGTGGTTGCCGCCGACGACCGGCTTGTCCGGCCCCGGGTCCAGAACGCTGCCGGGCCGTGTGATGATCTCGAACGGGCGGTAGCAGCCGCCGCTCGGCTGGATCTCCGGCCCGAAGAGCGCCTTCATCACGTAAAAGACCGAGGCGGCGGTGATGAAAGGCGTGGTGTTGACCGGCCCGCGCGCCGCATCGTCACAGCCGCTGAAATCGAAGCGCGCGGTCGCGCCCGCGATCCGCACGCGGACCCGGATCGCCAGGGGACCGCCCCCGCCGGCATCGTCGTCAAGAAAGTCTTCGCCTTCGTAATCGCCGTCGGGGATCGCGACGATCGCCGCGCGCATCTGCGCCTCGGCGCGGTCGTGGATCGCCGCCATGGCCGCCCGAAGCAGCCCCGTCCCGTGCTGGCGCGCGATCTCCTGCAGGCGCAGCTCGGCCGCCCGCGTCGCGGCCACCTGAGCGAGGATGTCGCCCCTGCGTTCCGGCGCGCCGCGCACATTGGCCAGGATGATGCCGAGCTTCTCTTCGTCCGCGCCGGCCGCGGTGAAGACGCGCAAGGGCGGAATTCGCAGCCCTTCCTGCCAGGCGTCGGTCGCACCCGCAACGTAGGAGCCGGGCACCGCGCCGCCGATATCGGCCCAGTGCGCGAGGCTGACCGCGAAGGCCGCAAGGTCGCCGCCGATGAAGACCGGGCGTATCGCCTTGACGTCGGGCAGATGGTTGCCGCCGATGGCGGGGATGTTCAGGAACCACACGTCGCCGGGGGCGAGCCTTTTCTTCGGCACCAGCCGCAGGAATTCCCGAACCGTGAAGCTCATCACCCCCATATGCATGGGCACGTCGCGCCCCTGGGCGATGAGGAAGCCGTCGGCATCGGTGATCACCGAGGAATGGTCGCCCGCCTCGCGCAGAAGCGGCGAGCGGGCCGAGCGCATGACGACGAGCGATATTTCCTCGGCCGCGGCGATGAGCGCGTTGCGGATCACCTCGAGCGTCACGGGATCGATGCGGAACGTCATTGGCTCACTCCGGTCAGGATGTGCAGATGCCCGCGGTCGTCGGCCGATGCGCTGGCGTCCGGGGGAATGACGATCGTGGCGGAGGCATCCTCGACGATGGCCGGGCCGGCGATGATCTGGCCGGCACCGATATCGTCGCGGCGATAGCGCGGCGTCGGCACCGGACCGGAGGCGTCGAAGACGCAGGGCCGGATCTTGACCGGCCGCGCGGCAGTGCCGGCCATCGCCGGCATGCCCAGCGGGCCGCGCCCGTGCGGCACCGCCGCGCGCATGCGGATCGCCTCGAGTTGCCAGGGCTCGTCCGTGGCGTAGCCGAAAAGCCGTTCGTGCAGCGCGACAAACCGGCGACCGAGCGCCTCGGGGTCGGCGAAATCGGGATCGGGAACCTCGATCGCGTAGCTCTGGCCGCTGTAGCGCAGTGCCGCCACCTCGCGCGTGACGATGTCGGCATCGCCGAAGCCTGCGGCGCGGAGCGGCGCGGAGATCGTCCCGCTGAGGTCGCGCCGAATCCTCCCCAGCACCGCGACGTCCCAGTCGCCGACCGCCATCCGCACCGTCTGCTGCTGCGCATAGGACATCTCGGCGCTGACGCAGCCGAGCGCCGAAAAGACACTCGAATGCGCGGGCACGATGACGCGGGACATGCCGAAGGCGCGCGCCACCGCGACCGCATGCATCGGCCCCGCGCCGCCGAAGGCGACAAGCGTCGCCTCGCGCCCGTCGATGCCGTGTTCGACCGTGGAGCGACGCAGCGCCTGCATCATCGCGGCGTTTGCGAACTCGATCACGCCAAGCGCGGCCTGCTCGACCGGGCGACCAAGCCCGGCGGCGAGCGGCGCCATCGACTCGCGCGCGCGCCCGGGGCTGAGCCTGAGACCATCGCCGAGGGTCTTTTCAGGCTCCAGATAGCCGAGAATGAGGTTCGCGTCGCTGACCGTCGGCAGCGTCCCGCCGCGTCCGTAGCAGGCCGGGCCGGGGAACGACCCGGCGCTGTCCGGCCCGACGCGAAGCGTGCCGTGATCCAGCCGGGCGATGGAGCCGCCGCCGGCGCCGATCGAATCGACGGCGATCATCGGCTGGCGCAGCGGCCGCCCGCCAAGCTCCCGGTCGCTCGACACCTGCGCCTGGCCCTCGCGGATCAGGCAGATGTCGGTGGTCGTGCCGCCCATGTCGAAGCTGATCGCAAGGTCGAGCCCGAGATCACGGGCGAGCGTGCTTGCGGCGACGACACCGGCCGCCGGGCCCGACATCGCCATCGCCAGCGGCAGGTCGCGCAGCGCACTGGGAGAGGCCATGCCGCCGGCGGAATGGAAGAGGTGCAGATGGGTGGTCTTGGGACAGATGGCTTCCAGCCGGTCGAGATAGTCGCCGACCAGGGGCATCAGCCCGGCGCTGAGCGCAGTGGTCGCGGTGCGTTCGTACTCGCGCGCCTCGGGATTGATCCGGTGCGACATGGCGACGAAGGGCACGCGGTCCTTCAGCGCCGCGGCCAAGCGTCGTTCGTGGGCGCCGTTGGCATAGGAATGCAGCAGCGACACCGCCACCGCCCGAACGCCGGATTCGGCGATCCGCTCCGCCACCTTGGCGATACCGGCCCCGTCCACCGGCTCGATCTCCGCCCCGGTGTGATCGAGGCGCCCGCCGATCTCCATGCGCCGCGCCTCGGGTACTTGCGGCGTTGGCTTCGACTGCAGATCCAGCCGGTAGAGATGGCGCCGGTTCTGCCGCCCGATCGCCAGCGTGTCGGCAAACCCCCGCGTCGCCACCAGCGCCACGTCGGCCAGCCGGTCCTCGACGATCGCGTTGGTAACCATGGTCGTGCCGTGGATCAGGTCACCGACATCCTCCCAGCCAAGCCCGACCGCATCGAGCGCGGCGATAAGGCCCAGAACACGGTCGTCGGTGCGCGTGTCGACCTTCGCCGTCCTGATCGCGCCGTCGGGCGCGACGGCTACGACATCGGTGAAGGTGCCGCCGATGTCGATGCTAACCCGCCAGCCGCCGCCCATCTCTTCGCCCTCCCCGCGCATGGCGTCTCAGGCCCCGATCTCGAAGACCGCCAGCGCATCGTCGAGCGCGCGGCCGAGTGCGTCGAAAAGCTCGTCGATCTGCGGCTCGGCGATGATCAGCGGCGGACAGACCGCGATCGTGTCGTTGATCAGCGGCCGCACGATCAGCCCGTGTTCCTGGGCACGGTTCGCCACCCACGGGCCGACCTTGCGCGCGGGGTCGAAGTTACGCCGCGCCGCCTTGTCCTCGACCAGTTCCAGCCCGCCGATCAGCCCGACGCCGCGCGCCTCGCCGACCAGCGGGTGATCGCCGAGCGCCCGCAGCCGCGACTGGAAGCGGCCCGCCACACGGCCCACATGCGCCCCGGTATCGTCGGCGTCGTAGATGCGCTGGGTCTCCAGCGCGACCGCCGCCGGCACCGGATGGCCGGAATAGGTAAAGCCGTGACCGAAGAGCCCGAAGCGGCGGCTGCCCTCGACCAACACCTCGTGGACCTCGTCGGAGATCATCACGGCGCCGATCGGCTGGTAGCCCGCCGACAACGCCTTGGCCATCGAGATCATGTCGGGGCGCAGCCCGTAGGTGTCGCAGCCAAGCAGCCCGCCGGTGCGGTGGAATCCGGTGATGACCTCGTCGGCGATGAACAGGATGTCGTGCTGCCTGAGAAGCGGCTGGATCGCCTCGAAATAGCCCGCAGGCGCGGGAATGACACCGCCGGCGCCCAGCACCGGCTCGGCGATGAAGGCGGCGATCGTCCCGGGACCCTCGCGCTCGATCAGCTGTTCCAGTTCGCAGACGAGGCGCGAGGTGAACTCGGCCTCGCTCTCGTTCTCGCGGGCCTGGCGGTAGTAGTGCGGGCAGGTCACGTGCAGGATGCCCGGCAGCGGCACGTCGAACGCATTGTGGGCATATTGCATGCCGGTCAGGCTCGCCGCCGCGAGTGTTATGCCGTGATAGGCGCCGCGCCGGGCGATGATCTTCTTCTTCTCCGGCCGGCCGCGCAGGTTGTTGTAGTAGCGGACCAGCTTGACCTGGGTGTCGTTCGCCTCTGACCCGGAATTGGTGAAGAACACCTTGCCCATCGGCGCCGAGACCCGGTTCACCAGATAGTCGGCAAGCTCGATCGCGGGCTCCACCGCCTTGTGGGCGAAGTTGTGATAGAACGGCAGGTCGCGCATCTGCCGCATCGCCGCATCGACCAGACGCGATTCAGAGAAGCCGAGCGACGCGCACCAGAGCCCGGCCAACCCCTCGATATAGCGCCGCCCCGCGTCGTCGATGACGTGGATGCCGTCTCCGCGCGCGAAGACCGTGGGGTCGCAATCGGGATGCGCCGCCAGATTGGTAAAGGGATGCAGATGCGAGCGCTTGTCGCGGGCATGTACGGAGTTCACGAGGGCGTCCATTGCCAATTTCCTATTTTCGGAAGTTTATTCTGTTTATAAGAAATCTGTGGCTGCCATCGCGATTCGGTCAAGCAAATTTTCCTGTACTTCCATCGCTGGCCACGATCCGTCGCAAGGGGGCTTCCCGGTGTCCACGGTGCATCCATAGGATATTACAGCACATTCAATATGTTACATAACTCCCCTCGCGAAAGGGAAATACCGCCCGGCGTCAAGCCGGAATGACTTGCCGTATTGTGGAAATTCAGGTATCTATTCCATAAATCGGAAATAAGAGGCTCAATGTCGCTATCGGCCACCCCATTGGCGCGCTATGTGCGCATCCTCGAAGTCCTGGTGTCCTGCCCGCAGGGCCTGACCCTGACCCAGATCGCGCAGACCGTGGGGCTTCAGGCCAGCAGCGCCCATCGCCTCGTCAACGCGCTTGGAGAGATCGGGCTGGTCGAGCGCCGGGCCGACAGCAAGACCTACGCTCTCGGCGCGCGGATGGAGCGGCTCTGCCGGCTCGCGGTTGCGCCACCCTCCGTGGTCGACATGGCCGAGCCCGAGTTGCACGAACTGGTGCGCGAGTTTTCCGAGACCGCCTATCTGGCGCAGCTGAACGGGACATCGGTGGAATCGATCGCGATTGCGGTACCGCAGGACGGCGAAATGACCTATGTCCAGCCCGGACGCGTCATGCCGATCCACGCCACTGCCTCCGCCAAGGCGATCCTGGCGCATCAGAAGCCGGACTTCGTGCGCCGGCTGCTCAGCCAGCCGCTGACGCGCTACACCGACAATACCTCGACCGATCCGCAGCAGGTCATGCAGGAACTGGAGCGGATCCGCCACCAGGGCTTCGCCGTGTGCGACAACGAACTCGACCCCGGCGTGCTGAGCTTCGCGGTCCCGGTCCAGGGCGCCGACGGCACCGTGCAATACGCGATCGGCATCTCGGGGTTCTCGCAGCGCATGCACAACAAGCCAGTGAAGGAAGTCGCCGCGAGCCTGCGCCGCGCGAGCCGGACACTCGCCGCGAAGCTTCAGCAATTCCGCATGGCCTAGGCGTCGCACCGGCCCGCCGTCCGCGGCGGCATCCCGGTACCAGGCCAGCGCAATGATTGACCGCAACGGAGGACAGTCATGTCGCAAGCAGGCAGCATCGGACGGCAACCGGCGCAGGGCGCGAGCGTGGCATGGAGCGCCCGATCACCCGCCGGATTGTCCGTGGGCGCGATCGGGGAGGATCGCGATGCATGAGTCACAGCTTTCAAGGGGGTTGACCGCAGATCCGATCGACGCCCTGCTCGCGGATACGCGCGAAGGCGTGCTCGCGGTGATCGTCGGCGTCGAGGGGCCGTCCTACCGGCCGCTCGGCGCAGTGATGACGGTGTTCGCCGACGCGCAGCGCGTCGGCTCCCTGTCATCGGGCTGTATCGAGCGAGACATCGCTCTGCATGCCGTCGAGGCACTTGCCGGCGGACGGCCGCGCTCCATCCGCTACGGACGCGGCTCACCCTTCATCGACATCAGGCTGCCGTGCGGCGGCGGCCTCGACATCCTGCTGGTGCCCCGCCCGGATCGCGAGATCCTCGGTCAGCTTGCCGATCGGCGCAATGCCAGGCTACCGGTGACGCTGGCCATCGACACCGAAAGCGGTGCGCTGGCGCTCGCCGAGGACACGCAGACCGGGGCTGCGGGCGCCATGTTCAACATCCGCTTTCTGCCCGAGATCAAGTTCCTCATCTTCGGAAAGGGCCCCGAAGCGGGAACTTTTGCCGCGCTGGTTCGGGCGGCAGGATTTCCCAGTATCCTCCTCTCGCCCGACACGGAGACGCTCGACCATGGCGCTCAAGCCGGCTGCGAGACGCGCCACCTGCACCGGCCCGGATTTCCCGCCGACCTCGCGGTCGATCCGCGCACTGCGATCGTGCTGTTCTTTCACGATCATGACTGGGAACCACCGATCTTGGCCGAAGCGCTGTCGCGCCCGGCATTCTACATCGGCGCCCAAGGCAGCATGAAGGCACGAGAGGTTCGGATGCTGGAATTGGCGGCGCTTGGGCTGGACGACGAGACGCTGGCACGCGTGCGCGGGCCGATCGGATTGCTGCCCTCCGCTCGCGACGCGCGGACGCTTGCCATATCCGTCCTGGCGGAGGCGCTCGACATTGCGAACCGTGCCGCCTCGCAAGGCCGGGACCGGCAGTCGGAGCCGGCAGTTTCACCGAATACAGGCCCAAACCACTGACGGAGCGGTTCGGGAGCATGGTTCGGTGCGTGGTCGGCGCGGTGGCCGCCAACATGATGCCGGTTCAATGCATTTCCGGTGTGCCCATATCGTTGGCATGCGCGACACGATCGGCATCAGTCCTGGTCACGGCATCGCGGCAACAGCGTCCCATGCGGATCTCGAACGCCCGCGATCAGGCAGGCGGCAATTTGGAACCTGCATCTTCAGCCGGCGTGAAGCAACGGAACATCGGAGGGGAAGTCGGTGCCATCCGTCCCCATCCGGTGCAGGATCGCGGCGATGCGCCGTGCCAACGCAACCAACACGAGCTTGGCACCACGGCGGCGCGACGATCCGGCTTGGTCGACATGGCCTTCGTCCGGATTCCCGTCCGAGCGACCCGGCGCGATCCTCTTAGGCGGGGCCGAAGCGGTGCCAAGGAAACACGTTCTTTCGGCTGGTCGGCACTCCGTGGAATCATGGTGCATGCAGGAGCGGGCACATATGTAACGGAGAGAAAGCCATGATCCGCACAAGCCAGGACTATCGCAACGCGATCCGGACCCCTCGGGAAGTCTACGTCGATGGCGAACGGGTCGATGACGTGACCTCGCATCCGGCCTTCGCGCCGCTCGTCGATCTGCGCGCGCATATCTACGACTTGCAGAACGACCCGGACCACCGCGACGTACTGACCAGGACGGTGAACGGGCAAACCTCTACAGTTGCCGGCGCGCTGCCGTACTCGCAGGCGGACTGGTGGGCAAAGCGTCGCGCGACCGACCGCGTGCTCGCGCAGGTCGGCGGCATCGCCACACGCGTTGGCGACGAAACGATCGGTGAATTCTGGTCGCTCCATGATTGCCGGGACGCGCTCGTGGACATCGACCCGCAATTCGCCCGTAACATCGACGCGCATGTCGTGGCTTCGCGCCATGACGATCTCTTCCGAATCTCGGCCAACACCGACGCCAAGGGCGATCGCTCGCGCCCGCCGCAAGAACAAGATCCGGACATGCTGTTGCGCGTCGTGCGTGAAACCGACGCGGGGATCATCGTGCGCGGCGCGAAGTTCGAGACCGGCGCGCCCTATGCCGACCTGGCCTATACGAAGCCGAATGCCGCCAATTGGGGGGACGCTCTGCCCGAGGAATACGCCGTCGGTTTCGTCAGCGACCTGAACGCGCCGGGATTGAAATTCATCTGCCGGTCCGGCTTTGCCCGACCGGACACAGAGCGCGATTATCCTCTGTCGAACAGGTTCGACGAGATCGAGGCACTGGTCGTATTTGATGACGTTCTGATCCCCTGGGAGAACGTCTTGTTCCACCGCCAGCCGCGGGCGGCGACGCTGATCCGCGCCACGCTGCACCGCTATTCGGCCTTCGCCTTCGTCCACCGCATCCTGGTCTTCGCCGACATGCTGATTGGCGCGGCGCTCCTGAACTGCCGGCAGACCGGGCTCGACCGCAAGCAGGGCGTCCGCGACAAGCTGGTCAAGCTGGCGGTCTGGCGCGAAGGCATCCATGCCCATCTGACAGCTTCCATCGCGCTTGGCGAGAAATCGCCCGCCGGGCTGATGATGCCGAACCAGTCCCTGCTCTACGCCGGTCGGGTGTTGGCGGTGTCGCAGCTGCACGAGATGATGCATGTGACCCGCGAGCTGTGCGGCGGGCAATTGTCCCTCACACCGAGCGCCGCGTCATTCCAGGCGACGGAGACCGGTGACTGGCTTCGGAAATACTACACCGTGAACAAGGACTGGAGCGCCGAGGACCGTCGCAAGCTGATGGCCTTCGCCCGCGACCTGGTAAGTTCCGACTATGCCGGGCACCGGCTGGCTTTCCAGCTCTTCGGCCAGTCGCCGCCGCACGCGCATCTGGCCTCGGTCTACCATCATTTCGATTGGGACGGACCGCTCGCCCTCGTGCGGGATGCCGCCGGACTTGAAAGCACGGCACAGGGCGCGGGAAGCGGGTCGCCGAACGGCGGAACCTACGGCGACTGGTATGCGCCGGAGACGCCGAATCGCCGGCGGGCGTTGGCAGATATCGACAAGATCGAGGAAAACTTGCCGTAGCACTGCGTTTCCGCCAATGATCGAGCGGCGCGCCCGGCTGACCGTCCGTGGCCCGGGCGCATGCTCCGCAGTCCGTCGCGGAAGCATTATTGAGACTGGGGTAATGGATGCCACTTCGCTACACGCTGCGGCAGCTGGAATACTTCGTGGCCGTCGGAGAGACCGGCAGCATCGCCGCAGCATCGCAGCAGGTGAACGTGTCCTCGCCGTCGATCTCGGCCTCGGTTTCGCAGCTTGAAGAAGAGTTGGGCGTGAAGCTCTTCGTGCGCCACCATGCCCAGGGCCTGACCCCGACGCTGGCCGGCCGCAAGCTTCTCGATCATGCAGCGACGGTGCTGCGCGAGGCGGCTGCCTTGCGCGATCTGGCCGGCGACCTCTCGGGGTCGGTGCGCGGGCCGCTGGCGGTCGGCTGCCTGAGCACTTTTGCCCAGATGGTCCTGCCGGGCCTCAGGCGCAGCTTCGTGGAACAGTACAGCGACGTCCGCATCAGCCAGATCGAGGCCGACCAGTCCACGCTTTTCGGCCTGTTGCGGCAGGCCAAGATCGACCTCGCCCTGACCTATGACCTCGACCTGCCGCGCGACCTCTCCTTCGTTCCGATCCTCGAACTGCCGCCCCTTGTCGCGCTGAGCGAGACGCACCCACTGGCGCATCTGCCCGCGGTCTCTGTCGAGGAACTTGCCCCCTACCCAATGGTGCTTCTCGATCTGCCGCTCAGCGCGGACTATTTCCTGTCATTCTTCAATGCCGCGGGACTGCGTGCGAACATCACCGAACGCACCCGCGACATGGCGGTGATGCGCGGCCTCGTCGCAAATGGCTTTGGCTATTCCATCGTCAATGTCCGCCCGCTGCACGACCTCGCCCCGGATGGCAAGCCGCTGCGGTTCGTTCCGCTGACCGGCGATCAGCGGTCGATGAAAATGGGTATTCTCATGGGCTCGGGTTCGGACCACACGCAACTGCACAAGGCGTTTCTGGCCCATGCGCAGAACTGGATCGAAAGCCGCGCCGACCGGCTTCTGGGCGCGCGCTGACGGTCAGGCGAGCCCGGCCAATACCCGGTCCATCATCCGGTCGCAGGCGGCCAGTTGCGCGACCTCCAGATATTCGTCCGCCTTGTGGCCCTGACCTTCCATGTCGCCCGGCCCGCAGACCACGGTCGGAATGCCGAGCCCCCCGAAGAACCCCGCTTCGGTTCCGAATGCCACCTTCACCCGCGCGTCCGAGCCGCAAAGTCCTTCCACCTGCCGCACGGCGTCCTCATCCCGACCGATGTCCAGACCGGGATAGGTGTTGGTCAATACAATCTCGATGCCCGCAGCCGGATCGCGGCGGCGCCATATACTCGACAGCGCCTCGATCTCGCCCGCCAGCCGCATCTGGAAATCGGACAGGCTGTCCGCCGCAAGATGGCGGAATTCGAACTCGATCTCGGCGCGGTCCGGCACGATGTTCAGCGCCGTGCCGCCCTGTAACCGCCCGGCATGAACGGTGGAATAAGGGATGGCGTAGGCGGCATCCTGTACGGTCGAGACCGCAAAATCGTCCTGCATTCGACGCAGGATTGAAAGCACGTCCCCGGCCATGTGCAATGCGTTCACGAAGCGCGGCGCCAGCGCCGAATGACCCGCCGTGCCACGGCAAATGGCGCGAAACGCTGCCTTGCCCTTGTGTCCGATCGCCGGTTGCATGGACGTGGGTTCGCCGACGATGCAGAGATCGGGACGCCAGCCAAGCCGCTTGAAGCCGGGGAGCATCTTTGCGATGCCCTGACAGCCGACCTCTTCGTCGTAGGAGATCGCCAGCATCAACGGCTGGTCCGGCACCGCTTTTCCCGCGCGCTCCGCCAGCGACAGCATCGCGGCGAGATAGCCCTTCATGTCGGTCGTGCCGCGTCCGTAGAGCCTGCCACCCTCGCGCGTCAGTTCGAAGGGCGGACGGGTCCAGTTCTGGCCTTCGACCGGCACCACGTCGCTATGCGCCGAAAGGAGCACGCCGCCCGGGCCGTCGCCGCCGATCCGCGCGACCAGTCCGCTTTTCGGCAATGCCGGATCGGGAATCCGCTGCATCTCGAACCCGGACGCCTCCAGCACGCTCTCGGCATAGTCGATCAACGTAAGATTGCTCTCGGCGCTGACGGTGGGAAAGGCGATCAGGCGTTCGAGGATCTCGAGCGTACGCGGATTCGGGGCTGCGCTGCTCATTCAACGGCCAGCTCGGTGATCTCGCGCCGGAAGGGCAGCGCGTCGCCGTTCCCCTCGCCGTCCAGGTCGCGGGAATAGAGGTGGTCGCCGTCGGCCCAGTCGTCCTGGCGGGTGTGGTCGAGCATCGTCTGTCTTCCCGTCGTCACTCGTCGCCCGGAACGCCATAGGATGGCGCCGCGCGCGGGTCGAGGGCGCGCTGGATGTAGGCCTCTAGTTGCGGCTTGTAGATGTCCCACGCCGTGGCGATGTTCTCGATCGGGCAGCCTTCGGTCCAGTCGCAGCGCAGATCGGCGACGGGCCAGGCGACCTCGTCCACGATCTTCATGCCGGCCGAATGGACCGGTCCTGCCTCTCCGCCCGCCGCGAGCCCCGCGCGCATCGCCGCGAGAAGCCGGTCGCCGAGATGGCCGGTCGAGGCGAGAAACCCGTCCACGATCGCCTGCGGCACGTCTTCGTTGGCCAGAAGGTTGCCGCCCGAGGCGACGTTTTGGCCCTGCGCCTGGGTCCAGATGCCGAGCGAGTTCGGCCCGGAATGGATCGCGGTCCGTCCCTCCCTGTCCACTGCCAGCACCTGCCGGTACTCGATAAACTTGCCGCGCTTCTTCACCTCCGCGACCGCGTCGGAGGCGCTCATCCCCGCTTCCATGAGATCGAGCGCGAGCGGCCCCAGCGACGGGTCAGTGACATTCTGCGACGCGACCGCCCCGACCCCGGCTCGGGCATAGGAACAGCGGGCCGCGACCGCGGGCGAGGACGACGAGATGGCGACACCGAACATGCCGGTTTCCGCGCAACGGGCGACAAGCGAGAAAGTCATGGGCCTACTCCGGAATGACGGCGGTGCCGTCGATCTCGACCAGCCATTCCGGACGGGCCAGCGCCTGCACGACCAGCCCGGTCGAGACCGGATGCACACCCTTGATGTATTCGCCCATGGTCCGGTAGACCGCCTCGCGGTGGCGCACGTCGGTCAGGTAGACCACAACCTTGACCAGATGCTCCATGCCGCCGCCGGCCTCCTCGATCAGCTGCCTGATGTTCTGCATGACCTTATGGGTCTGCTCGACCGGATCGTGGCTGTCGATGTTCTTCGCGTCGTCGAGGTTCTGCGGGCACTGGCCACGCAGCCAGACGATCTTGCCGCCCTGCGTCACGACCGCCTGGCAGAGATCGTTGTCGAGCTTCTGTTCGGGATAGGTGTCCTTGGTGTTGAACTTGCGGATGCGGGTATGGGCCATTGGGTTGATCCTTGATCTATTCGGCGGCAGCGATGATTGCGGCTTCGCCGTCGTATTGAAGATAGGCACGCTGGATGGCGATCTGGTCGGCGATGTGCTTGGCGTCATGCCAGACACCCCAAAGGAAGGACGAGCCGCGCCGCGACTGCCAGGGAAGGCCGAGAAAGTACACATCCGGAGCCGCCGCCACGCCACGCTGGTGAATCGGCGCGCCGCGCTCGTTGAAGGTGTCGACCTTGAGCCAGTTGAAATCCTGCCGGAACCCGGTGGCCCAGATGATCGTGGCCACTCCTTCCTTGGCGAGGTCGATCGAGGACAGCGGATTGGTCAGGCAAGCCGGATCGGGGAACGCCTCGCGCGCGCCGGGCTCCTCCGACAGCGCAAGGCCGGTGCGGGCGACATAAGCATCGGCCATGTCGAGAAGTTCACGGTAGTTCGCATCGCCCGCCGCGACGTTGGTCCGAAGATCGTCGGCAAAGCCGAGCACGCCGTCCGCGTAGCCCTTGGTCAGCCCGGTCAGGATCACGCCCTCGCCGGCCAGCCGGCGGAAGTCCATGGTGCGCCCGCCATAGGCGCCGCTGACCGAAATCGTCACATGCTCGGTCCCCGGCACCGGCGCCGCCTTGTCCCAGAGGCCGAGCACGCCCAGCCACCAGACGAAATCGCGACCCCGGTAGCGGCGCGGCGGGCGGTCATGCGGGCCGACCGACAGGAACACCTTGCGCCCCGCCCGGTTCAACTCGTCGGCGATCTGCGCACCGGATGAACCCGCACCGACGACCATGACGGCCCCCTCGGGCAGTTGATCGGGGTTCTTGTAGTGATAGGAATGGATCTGCTCGACAGCCGCGGTCTCGGGGATGATGGGCGGGATCACCGGATGCTGGAAAGCGCCCGTCGCCGCGACGATGCGGCGGGCCTCAATTTCGCCCTTGCTGGTCTTGACCATAAAACCGCCCCGTTCGGGTAGCCGCGTGGCCTCGGTCACTTCCACCCCTTCGCGGATCGGCGCCTTTATCATTGCGGCATAGTCCACGAGGTATCGTGCCATGCGGTCCTTCGATACGAACTCGTCGGGGCTGCTATCCTCGAAACCCAGGTTTGGGAACCGATCATGCCAGGCGGGACCGTTCGCCACCAGCGCATCCCAGCGACCCGTGCGCCACGCCTCGGCGATGCGATTCTTCTCAAGCACAAGGTGCGGCACGCCGGCCTTGCCCAGATGCTCGCTCATGGCGATGCCGGCCTGGCCTCCCCCGATGATCAGCGTATCAGTCCGTTCCACAGGCATTTCAGCGCACCCCTTCTTGGTCACACGGTGGTTCGCGGCCGCCAAGGGGCCGTGCCGGGAGGTCTAGACGGCCACAGAGAAACTGAAAATTACGATTTCTTGCAGCATTGGTTAGGTTGTCCCTAAACCCTGGCCAGGGCTCCGCGATCCTGTAACGCAAACCGCGTTTCACCCAAGCCCCCATCAACCAGTCCCGGTTGACCGGGGGTTCGCCGAAACGCCGGATAGATTTTCCCATAGCATAAGCTCAAAAAAGGTTTCTTTAGGCCTCTTTCGATTTGCGCCAGACAGGCGACGACGCCGCGCCATTGCCAGAGGATTCACTATGCTGACGGACAATCGAGAGATCGCCTCCAACGCCGAAACCGCGTTGCGCACGGAGACCGATTCGCTTGGGTCGATGGCGTTGCCGAAACAGTCAGTCCACGGGATTCATACGGCCCGCGCCTTGCTGAACTTTCCGATAACCGGCGTACCGCTCGGGCATTTCCCGGATCTGGTCATCGCGCTCGCCATGGTCAAGAAGGCGGCCGCCCTGGCCAACCGCGATCTGGGCGCGCTTCCCGACCCGACGGCCGGACCGATCATCGAGGTCTGCGACGAGATCATCGCCGGCCGGCATCACGAGCATTTCGTGGTCGACATGATCCAGGGCGGCGCCGGCACGTCGACCAATATGAATGCCAACGAGGTGATCGCCAATCTGGCGCTTGTCCGCATGGGCCATGCTTTCGGCGACTACGCGCATCTGCATCCCAATGACCATGTTAATCGTTCGCAATCCACCAATGACGTCTACCCGACGGCCCTGCGCCTGGCCACGCTTCGCGCCTGTGCCCCCCTGCGGCGAGAGCAGGAGCGGCTAAGCGCGGCATTTGCCGAACGCGCACGGGCCTTTGCGGATATCCTCAAGGTCGGCCGGACCCAGTTGCAGGACGCCGTTCCGATCACGCTGGGCATGGAGTTCGCGGCCTTTGCCGAGACGATCGACGAGGATATCGACCGTGTCCATCAGCTTTCGGATCTGCTGAAGGAGGTCAATCTCGGCGGCACCGCCGTGGGCACGGGCGTCAACACGCCCCAGGGATACGCTGCGCTGGCGGTAAAGCACCTGTCGGACGTCTCGGGATATGACCTGATAGAAGCCCGCAACCGGATCGAGGCGTCCTCCGATCTGGGCGCCTTCGTGATGTTTTCCAGCGCGCTGAAGAGAATTGCGGTCAAGATATCAAAGATCTGCAATGATCTGCGTCTGCTCAGCAGCGGCCCGCGCGCGGGTCTGGGAGAAATTCACCTGCCGGCGGTCCAGGCGGGATCTTCGATCATGCCCGGCAAGGTCAACCCGGTGATCCCCGAAATGGTCAACCAGGTGGCCTACCAGGTGATCGGCAACGACCTCACCGTTACCCTGGCCGCCGAGGCGGGACAGCTTCAGCTGAACGCGATGGAACCGGTGCTGATCTTCAACGTGCTCCAGTCGATACGCATGCTGACGCACGCATTCGAGGTGCTGACCGACCGTTGCATAAGCGGGATCGAAGCGGATGCCGCGCGCTGCGAGGAACTGCTGGCCGGCAGCTTTGTTCTGGCAACCGCGCTGGTGCCGTTCGTCGGCTACGAGAAGGCCGCGATGATTGCCAAACTGGCACGTAGCAGCGGGCGGAGCATCGCCGAGGTTGCCGTGGAGAGCGGCGTTCTCAGCGCCGAGGACATCGTTCGGACCCTGACCCCGGCCAACATGCTCGGTGGGCCGACTGCGGCCCCGCCGACACTCACCAAATCCTGAGAACAATAGGGAGATTGCCAGCCATGAAGGTATTGGTGCCTGTGAAGCGGGTGATTGACTACAACGTGAAGGTTCGCGTGAAGGCGGACGGCACGGGTGTCGATCTTGCCAACGTGAAGATGTCGATGAACCCGTTCGACGAGATCGCGGTGGAAGAGGCGATCCGGATCAAGGAGCGCGGCGAGGCCGAGGAGATCGTCGTGGTGTCGATCGGCGTGAAGCAGGCGCAGGAGACGCTGCGCACGGCTCTGGCGATGGGCGCGGACCGGGCGATCCTGATCGAGGCGGCCTCGGACGTGCATACCGATATCGAGCCCCTGGCGGTGGCGAAACTCTTGAAAGCCGTGGTCGACGAAGAGAAGCCCGGCCTTGTGATCTGCGGCAAGCAGGCGATCGACAACGACATGAACGCCACCGGCCAGATGCTGTCCGCTCTGCTCGGCTGGAGCCAGGCCGCCTTCGCTTCGGAGCTGAAGCTCGAGGGCGCGAGCGCGGTGGTGACGCGCGAGGTCGACGGCGGCCTGCAGACGATCAAGGTCAAGATGCCGGCGATCGTGACGGTGGACCTGCGGCTGAACGAGCCGCGCTATGCGTCCCTGCCGAACATCATGAAGGCGAAGAAGAAGCCGCTGGAGGAAAAGACCGCCGCCGATTACGGCGTCGATGTCACGCCGCGCCTGACGGTGGTGAAGACGGCGGAGCCGGCGGGCCGCAAGGCGGGCGTGAAGGTGGGATCGGTGGACGAGCTGATCGCGAAACTCAAAGACGAAGCGGGGGTGATCTGATGGCTGTTCTTCTGCTGGGGGAAGTGACCGACGGGCATCTGTCGGTCGATGCGACCGCGAAGGCGGTGACGGCGGCGGCGAAGATGGGCGAGGTGACGGTGCTTTGCGCCGGGGCCAAGGCCAGCGCGGCGGCGGCGGACGCGGCGAAGATCGCCGGCGTGAAGAAGGTGCTCTGCGCCGAGGACCCCTCGCTCGGCCACCGGCTCGCCGAACCGACGGCGGCGCTGATCGTCAGCCTCGCGGGCGATTACAGCCACATCGTCGCCCCGGCGACGACGGATGCCAAGAACGTGCTGCCGCGGGTGGCGGCGCTTCTCGACGTGATGGTGATCTCGGATGTCTCGGGCGTCGTCGATGCCGAGACCTTCGAACGGCCGATCTATGCCGGCAACGCGATCCAGACGGTGAAGTCGGGCGACAAGGTGAAGGTCGTGTCGATCCGCACCTCGACCTTCGAGCCGGCCGCGACGGGCGGCTCGGCGCCGATCGAGACGATCGGGGCGGCGGCCAATCCGGGGCTGTCGGAATGGGTCGAGGACAAGGTCGCCGCGAGCGACCGTCCGGAGCTGACCTCGGCGGGGATCGTCGTCTCGGGCGGCCGCGGCGTCGGCTCGGAAGAGAACTTCGCGCTGATCGAGAAGCTCGCCGACAAGCTCGGCGCGGCCGTGGGCGCCTCGCGCGCGGCGGTGGATTCCGGCTACGCGCCGAACGACTGGCAGGTCGGCCAGACCGGCAAGGTCGTGGCGCCGGCGCTCTACGTCGCCATCGGCATCTCGGGCGCGATCCAGCACCTCGCGGGGATGAAGGACAGCAAGGTCATCGTCGCCATCAACAAGGACGAAGAGGCCCCGATCTTCCAGGTCGCCGATTACGGCCTCGTCGGCGACCTCTTCGCCCTGGTCCCGGAACTCACCGAAAAACTCTGAGGCGCGGCAACAGCAAGATAGCAAGGCCCGCCCGACGGCGGGCCTTGCTATCTTGTACACCCTTGCGCTCAACCGAGGGTGGCCACTCTGGGTTTCATTGCGCGTGAACGGAATCTAGTGAAAATATGCCACAGCTTGAAGAACTCGAGCGGCGAGCGGTTGTGAAGATGTCGCCTCGACGGTTGCCGACGTTGCGGCAAAGAGCGGCTCCTGGTTCATCTGAGCGGAACCTCTTTCTACGATTCGCTCAGCATCGCCGAGTGAATATGCAAGATTGAAATCCACGCCATGTAAGCCGCGGAAAGCAAAAGCATGATAGGATAAAATCTTTGGCTGGAACCCATCCGGTTTCCTTCTCCGATGGCGGAAGCCTTACACGCACTTGGTAGATTTCCGCGCAGTCTTGTACCAGAAGATATTCTTGCGTGTACAGATAGAGTGCTGTGCCCCCCGAGGCTCATCCAGCCGCTACCGGAGTCCGAGGGTGAATTTGGCGCAGTTGCGCCGAGGGAGCAATGGACGAGCTGCGCAACGGTTCAGTTGCGTGGAGCCAGTCGCCCATTGCGATAAGGTGGGCAGCGTAATCCGCCGGCGTTTGATAGCCGAGGGCTGAGTGTGGTCGGGTCTCCTTGTACACCGCGACACAACTGAGCGGGCGTGATCGAGGCTGAAAAACAGCGTTTCGTTCAAGGGTTCGTCCAGCATCTTGGGATTGAACGCCTCACAGATGCCGTTCTGCATCGGTTTGCCCAACGCGCCGCGTCTCAGATTTAACGGCAACACGACACCTACTAATCCGCGCTCTCAGCGCAACCGGGAAAGTCGCGAGGGGCGGCCATGTAACGAGCTCGGGCTCTCAGCCCAATGTCTATCGACGGCCTGCTCGCACCTTCGTGCTCCTCGTGCCCCGCGTTCCAGATGGGCACACCATAAGGCCGTTTCGGTCACGTCCGTAAAGGTTCTCTAATCGCCTTCGTCAAGTGCTGATCTCTGGCGTCATCCTGCGTGCCGGGCTTTGAGGTTCTCTCCGCGGTCGCTGCATGGGGCCGCAGGTTTGCGTTCAGGGTCAGGTGGATCGAAGTGGTGTGTGCGGTCGATGCCGCATCGCACGGACCGATCTCACCCTCGCCGCGCGTCCCGGATGGACGCATTCGTTGGCGCTCGGGAGCAGCGTCAGGGCTTTTCTGTCGGGCCATCGGCGCCTCCCGGAAGGGGGTGTGTTCATGGCTGATGTTGATGCTGCGCTCGTGCGGGAGGTCCGGCGCCGCGGTCGGGCGAGCTTTCGAAGGCGGTGATGAATGGGGGCATCGGATTTTCCCTCTGGTGCGCGCAAGACCCGCGCGTGTCGAGTCAGTCAGCGGCCGCAGCGGCCTCGAGCGCCGCGATGTCGATCTTTCCCATCGTCATCATCGCGTCGAAGGCGCGTTTGGCCTTGGCGCCGTCCGATCCTGTTGTCAGCTCCAGCAGAAGCCTCGGCGTGATCTGCCAGGAATGCCCCCAGCGATCCTTGCACCAGCCGCAGGCGCTCTCTTGGCCGCCATTGGCGACGATGGCATTCCAGTAGCGGTCGGTCTCTTCCTGGTCATCGGTGATCACCATGAAGGAGACGGACTCGTTCGGCGTGAAGATCGGGCCACCGTTGAGGCCAACGAACTTGCGGCCGAGCACGGTGAATTCCACGGTCAGTTCATCGCCTTCCTTGCCACCCGGATAGTCAGACGCGGCCTTGTTCACCTTGTCGACGTGACTGTCGGGAAAGGTCGCGGCGTAGAACTCAGCCGCTTTGGACGCTTCGCCGTGGTCGTACCACAGGCAATTCACGAGATCAGTCATGTCATTTCTCCCTTGTTGATGAATCATGGGCCGGTAGCCGCTGCAGCAGGCGGAACGTGGTGTATCGGCTTCCGGTTCTCATCGTGTCTGTTTACAGGACGCACGTGCCGCCCGCATCCCGACCATGCAGTCGGACCTTTCTTGGCGCCGCGCCAAAGCGGAGCATCTTGCTCATATCAGCCGCGCCTCGCGCGAAGCGTTTTCCAGTCGACCCGCCAGCCGAGCGCGAGGCTGGAACCCGGTCCGTGAACAGCGGCGAACAGCAGGCCGGCGATGAAAGTGAAGTGATCGACGAAGAAGCCGAACTCCATCGGGTTTTCTTCCCACCGGGCCAGGCCGTGGAATGCCAAGGCCAGGAACAGGACATAGGCCACCGAGGCTGCGGCCGCTTCGCTGAAGAATGCGCCGGTGAAGAATGCAAGGGCAAGACCAAGTTCGAAGAAGGCTGCGACCCATGCGAAGAAGAGCGGGGCCGGGAAACTGATCGAGGCGATGTAACCGGCCGTCGCGCCCATATCCGCGAACTTGAAACATGAACCGCCCCGGTTTTGCCGGAGGCTCCAACTCCTGAGTAGGATGGAGCATCCTGAGCAAGACCACGAACAAGTTTTCCCCTGAAGTCCGCGAACGCGCCGTGCGGATGGTTCTCGACGGCGAAGGGCAGCGCGGCTCCCGCTGGCAGGCGATCACGTCGATCGCAGCGAAGCTCGGATGTTCGGCGAACACGCTGAACGACTGGGTCAAGAGGGCCGAGGTCGACAGCGGGAGGCGCGCAGGCATCCCGAGCAACATGGCCGAACGGATGAAGGCGCTGGAACGGGAGAACCGGGAGCTCCGGCAGGCGAAGGAGATCCTGCGCAAGGCGAGCGCGTATTTTGCGATGGCGAAGCTCGACCGCCGATCGAAGTGATGGTGGATTTTGTTGAAGCGCACAGGGATGCGCACGGGGTCGAGCCGATCTGCGCGGTGCTGCCGATCGCCCCCTCCACCTACTATGATCACCTGGCCAAGCGCGCCGACCCGGCGCGCCTGTCGGCCCGCGCCCGCCGCGATGAGACCCTGCGGCCCGAGATCCGGCGCGTTTTCGAAGAGAACTGGCGGGTCTACGGCGTCCGGAAGGTCTGGCGGCAGCTCGTTCGGGAGGGTTTCGATGTGGCGCGTTGCACGGTGGCAAGGCTGATGAAGGACATGGGCATCCAGGGCATCATCCGCGGCAAGCCGCACAGAACGACGATCCCGGACAGATCGGCACCGTGCCCGTTGGACAAGGTGAACCGCGAGTTCCGGGTTCCGGCCCCGAACATGCTCTGGGTCAGCGATTTCACCTATGTCGCCACTTGGAAGGGGTTCGTCTATGTCGCCTTTGTCATCGATGCCTATGCCCGCAAGATCGTCGGCTGGCGTGTCAGCACGTCAGCCCAGACCGGTTTCGTCCTTGATGCACTGGAGCAGGCTGCCCACGATCGGCGCCCCACGAACGCCATGGGCCTGGTCCACCACAGCGATCGCGGATCGCAGTATCTGTCTATTCGCTACCCGGAGCGGCTGGCCGATGCTGGCATCGAGCCCTCCGTCGGCAGCGTGGGCGACAGCCATGACAATGCCTTGGCCGAGACGATCATGGCCTCTTCAAAGCCGAAGTCATCCATCGCCGCGGCCCCTGGCGCAGCTTCGAGAGCGTCGAATATGCCACGCTGGAATGGGTGGACTGGTTCAACAACCGCCGGCTTCTCGAGCCCATCGGAAACATCCCGCCAGCAGAAGCTGAAGCCAACTTCTATGCGGCTCTGGAAACTGAAGACATGGCCGCGTAACTAACCAAAATCAGCCTCCGGCAAACCCGGGACGGTTCAGCGGCACAAGGTGCTGAAGTCCGGCACGGTCCAGTCCAGCCCGACCAGCCGCAGGAGGCTCTGCACGAATCCGGTCGTCTGCCTCGGCGGCATACCGAAGAGCACCTTCATCGTCAGGCACGTTTGGATCGCGGCGTCGCTGAAGCTTCGCTGCCGGCCACGCTTCCCGGTTGGGGGCGGTCGCCATATCATCTCGGGATCAAACCAGACCGTAAGCGACCCGCGTCGCTTCAGCGCCTCATTGTAAGCCGACCAGTTCGTGGTCTTGTACTTCGTCGGGGCCCAGCTGCTCATGCGATCCAGCTATCACACTGGATTCACGCAGTGAACCCCTCAACCGATTTCTGCAAAAAGGCCATCCCGATCGGTAGGTTGCGTTGCAGCGGAGGTTCTCGATAGGTGAAAACATCGAAATAACAGCGCTGTATTCGTTATTTGGATAAACCGGCTTCGCCTGGCGGATAGTCAGAGGCCCGTTCGTCGGCTAGCGTGGCATGACAAATGTGAAGTTTGTCCTGCTGCCGCTGCAAGTCTTGACCGTCGTGATCACATTGATCACAATGCTAAATTAAGGAATTGCGACCTGCCTGTAATGTGAATTTGACGTCCAGACCGACATTTAGAACCTACGGGTAAAGCCTTTGGTAGTGGAGTGCGTAGAGCCGCCCGATACTTCCACACGTAGGGCGCCTGAGTGTCGTGCGAACCGAGTCTGCGCAGAAAAGGAGAAGATTTGTAGGCGTGACGAGTGGCGTCGCTCGGATTCAGGTGCGGCAAAGCTTCTACCGAAGGACATCTAAGCACATCATCTTTGGAGGGACGAAAATGCACAGACTCATTACGGTCATCGCAACGCTGGCGACGGTGTCCAGTCTCGCCTCCGGCCAACAAGCCAACGCCGGCGGGACCACCGCATTTGCACATACTGCGGTGCCTTCGAGCTTGTTTGGATTGCTTCAGGACAAGGATCCGGATGCGTTCGTCATCGACGTGCAGAGCGGCCCGGATTTCTGGCAAGTCACAGGCGTTTCTGCCAACGACACGCTGAATATCCGCTCCGGGCCGGGAACGTTGAACCGGGTGATCGCCCGCGCGCCGAATGGCGCCGTTCTGCGGAACCTTGGCTGCCAGGGGTCAGGAAATTCACGCTGGTGCAGAGTCGAGACGCGCGACGGAGCCATCCGCGGCTGGGTGAAGGGCAGTTTCCTGCGCGAATACAGCGGTGGTGGTTCCTCGGGAGGAAGCAGTTCCGCAGACGTGCCGGAACTCGTCACCCGCAGCACCGGAGAGATCGAGGTGCGGTGGGGGTCGGGCTGCACGATGCTGTACAACTCTCTCGGCAATCGCATTCAGGCAGGCGGTAGTTGCACGCGGGCGCAACGTAGCCGTTCCGATGACGCCGTGACCCGTCACATGCGTGAGCAAAGTGGAAGCACGGCCGAAGGCGGCGGTGGTGGTGCGCCTTTGAAGATGAGCGGTTTGGGTCGGGTTACTCAAGGCGGTTTGCTGAGCGGCCGCATCACCTCGGGGAATGGTCGAAGCTACGCCCTGATCCTGACGGCCGTGCAGGATGGATTTACCTGTACCGGATCGTTCGACGAGGCGCCCGGCAGCCGAAGCTCGATGAGCACGATCATTCACTGCACGAACGGCGCTAGCGGCACCGCCATCCTGCACGATCAGGTTCTCACCTTTAGCGCCGGCGGCAAAGGCGGGTACGTGCACTTCTGACGAGGTCTGCACGATGTTGCCCCGCTGGCTGTTCCCTCGCCAGCGGGGCAACCCTGGACTCGAAATCGAGGATCAAGGATGGGCAATACGCCAACCTTCTCGAACGATGCCGAGCGCTTCAACTGGCTTGAACGGCCGGACGACGACTTCCCCTTTTACCGCGGTCAGCCGGTGTGGCTGTCGACCGGCGCCTGGCTGCTGGTCCTGCTCGCGGTGGCACTGGGATTTCTCGAACTATTGTACGGGCCTGGGCTGGTGTCGGCAGGCCCCGCGAGGTTCGTCGTCGTGTTCCTCTATGTCGCGATGCCGCTGGCTGTTCTGTCGCTTGTGGCTGGGCAGCACTGGCGCGCTCTGTTTCGTCCGATCCGGGCCATCGATTTCCTGTGGATGATCGGCTTTGCGATCCTTAACCTCCTTGTCACCCTGGTGACCGGGACGATCATGACCCGGCTGATCGAGACGACCGCAAACAAGGCGGTGGCCGGCGCAAGCCAACTGGCCGGGAGCGACCTGCTCCTGTTCTTCGCGCAAACCGGCGTTCAGCTGGTCGGCGAGGAAGTCATGTCGATTCTGCCGTTCCTGGCGCTGATGTACTGGCTCTGCGGTCGAGGCGGCATGAGGCGGAAACGGGCAATCATCGTCGCCGCGCTGATCGTAGCGGCGCTGTTCGCGGTCGAACACCTGCCGACGTACAACTGGAATCTGCTGCAAGCGTTGCTTGGTGTCGGCGTGGCGCGGATCGTGCTGCTTCTACCCTACATCATGACCAAGAGCCTGGCCGTCTCGGCGGGCGCGCATATTCTGAACGACTGGATGTTCTTCGGGGTGTCGATCCTCGGTTCTGCAATGGCCGCGACCAAATGAGCACGAACATAGAGCCCAAATACCAGACCTGCATTCCTGGGAAGGACAGGACTCCATGCGGAAGAAGCCCTTTTGGATGATCGGTGTCGCGGTCTACGTGACCTACCTCATCGTATTTGTCGGGACGTGGGCCGTGGTCGGCGCGGACTACACCAACCTCGTGGGCCACGAGGTCGTTTTCCGCAGCCTCGATCTCCCCCTGATCCTCGGCGCGATCGTACTGGTGCCCGCGATCAGCTGGCTCGGCTGGTGGAAAGCAATCCTGTTCGAACAAAGGGGCGCCGGGCCGGCATGGACGATGTGGGCAGTGCTGGCGGTCATGGCCTGCATGATCGCAATCGGGCTTGTTGCGACCGACTGGTCGGCGTTGACCGCAGACCACATCGCCCTGATCGCGCTGGCAGGCATTCTGGTCGGCTTCAACGAGGAGGCCCTGACGCGCGGCATACTCGTCGTGTCGCTGCGTGGCTCGTTGCGCTCGGAAGCTTGGGTCTGCGTCCTGTCGTCGTTCTTGTTCGGGCTTTTGCACCTGCCCAATGCGCTCTTCGGAATCGGATTGGCCGGGGGGGTGGTTCAGGTCGCCTTCGCCACGCTGGCGGGTTTAGGTTTTTATGCTCTGCGGCGGGTCTCCGGAACGATCCTCGTACCCATGGTCATGCATGGCGCCTGGGATTTCGCGGCCTTCACACGTCAAGCCTCTGGCACAGACGTGCCGATCGTCGCACCGATTTTCCAGTTTGGCTCCTATGTCGTTGCCTTGGTTGCAGCGATCATCTTGCTCCGCGCGGGCCGAATTCGCCAAGTCCGGGGCGACCAACTACTTTCGGAGGAGTGACACATGCCAAATCCGTCCAATCGAGATCTATCCCTTGTTCTCGTCCTGTCATTGTTTGTCCCGGTCGCAGCTTTGTCGCAGGAAACGGCCGCGGATTGTGACCCGTCAGACGATCCGACATGCGTGGTTACTGAATCGCCGCCTGAGCCTGGGCAAGACGACTCTGACAAGACGTCGTCCGATGAAGCCGAAGCGACAGAGACTACCGGATCAGATGCCCGCGACGGCGAGGTAGCTGCAGAGGCCGATGAGTCACCGCTGGAGCCTGCGGCCGCCTCTTCCGCCGAGGATGGAGGCGCGACCGCAGTCGAAGGTGAAACCGCGGAGAGCGAAACACAAGCCACCGCAGAACCGGAGGCTCAGGAGCAGAAGGAAACTGGCGAAGCGGCGGATGCCGCATCTGAGGCCCTAGATATTGAAGAACCCGAAACGATCCTTTCTGAAGACACCGGACTGACCGAAGAGGCAGCGTCCGTGGAGGCGACCGCGGCCGAGAAGCTGGCGGACAATCCTCCGGTTGCCGCGGCAGAGGGGGACGAAGGCGCGGACGACGGCCAAGTCGAAGTTACGACCATGACGGAGGAAAACACGCGCTCAAGTGAGGACGAATTCCCTTCGGCGTCGGCCGACGACGCGCTTTCGCCCCTGCAGAAGCTGCTGCTGGCCGGCATCGGCGCAGCGGTTGTCGGAGAGCTGATCGACGACAGCAGAATCGTACAGAACACCGGTGATCGCGTGGTGGTCCAACGCGCCGACGGATCTCTCTACGTTTTGAGGGATGACGACGTGCTGCTTCGGCGTCCCGGCGACGAGGTGTCGACGCGGACTTATACGGATGGATCAACGGTCTCGGAAATCACCAAATCCGACGGGTCGATCGTGCGAACGGTCAGGGACGCACGAGGGCTCGTACTTCGCAGGACCCGCGTTCTGCCATCCGGAATGGAGATCGTCCTGTTCGATGACACGTCCGAGTTCGATCCTGTCGTCGTTGAGAAGCTCCCGCTTACACGCTCGTCCAGCGTGGACTACTCGCAGGATGACGCTTCGCTGGGAGAGGCCCTAGCGGCAGACATACAGGCGGATATCGGGCGCCGGTTCTCGCTGAGACAGATCCGGAACATCCGGGCGGTGCGGGAACTTGTTCCGGTGATCGATCTCGAAACGATCACCTTCGATACGAACTCTGCCGCCATCCGGACGTCTGAGGCGCAGAAGCTGGTTCGGCTTGGCAGTGCGATGAAGGCGGCGGTCGACCAGCGGCCGTGGGAAGTCTTCCTGATCGAAGGCCACACCGACGCGGTCGGCAGCGCGGTTGCAAACCTGACGCTCTCGGACCGCCGGGCGGAGTCGCTCGCGCTCGCTCTGAGTGAGTATTCCGATATCCCGTCGGAGAACCTTGTCGTCCAGGGGTACGGCGAGCGGTATCTGAAGGTTCCGGTCGACACCGATGAACGCGCGAACCGGAGAGTGACGGTCCGAAGGATCACTCCACTGCTGGGCATGGAGATGGCGGCGAGTTCGGCCCCCGCAGTATCAGGCAACGATTCGAACATGGACGCGCCGGAACAGCTTGCTCTGTTCGGTGACGGATATCCCGGTGCCGGTGACCCGTGTACGCGCGCTGGCGAGAGCGACTTCACCCGGGATTTCCTTGACGATTCCGCTGACTTGGTCGCGTGCCCACCAAGCGTCGATGCGGACCTCTTCTCGTCCAACCTCGGTGGCCAGGAGGTCGCTGCATTCGATGGCTGGTCCCTGATCTCCATCCCCCGGCGGCCCGAATCACGAGGCGATGGCATGCCGACAATCGGGAGCCCGACCGATGTGACCGATTTCGAGGGCGCGCGTGCCGGACAGGCCGAGATGGGTCTGCAGGCACTAGGCTACGAGGCGACCCGCAGCGAGGGTCTGACCACCTACTGGTTCAACCGTGACACCGGCGCCTGCGCGCGTATCCGCACGGCGGACGGGCGCTATTCAGAAGTTACCATGCTGCCGGCACAGGACTGTTGATCATGCGGCATGCGACACTGGGGAAGGGAATGAGTGGCGCACCTGTCACATGGTTCCGGGACGAGCTCGGGATCGGCGCGGACGGCATCTTCGGGCCGAGCACCGATCGGATGCTTCGCGAGCTCCGAAAGGCGCAGGTTGCCGATGCCCATGAGCGCGCCGGCCCAAAGCCGCCACTGTCCCGGGCACGGTTCTCCGCTGGTGAGAATCGCCGATCCAGCCGTGGTTGCCAGGGCTCCTGCACTGGTTGGGAACACGTCAAATGGCTGCTTTGTAGAAAATTCTGTCTTCCGGGGAGGACCCAATGAAACCGCTCAAGCTAACAGTCGCTATCATAAGCCTTCTCTTCGGCGCTATCGTCGCTGTCTCTGCCGGCGCCCAGGAAGCCGCCAACGACGCGGCGCCCGCCACGATCGAGACTTCGCTCACCGATGCGGAACTGGCCGGCGAGGGCGTGGTTTCCGCCTACTCGAAAGCTGGGAAGACCCTGCTGGTCCTGCCCAAGGAGGCGTTCGAACGAATGTTTCTTTGGTATTCCGAGACCGTCACAGTGCCGACGGGCGTCGACGGCCACCTCTGGCTTGGCGGTTCGGTCGTACAGTTCGAACAGCACGACGAAAAGGTCTTCATCCGCAATCTGACCGCCAGCCTCGGCAATCGCATCGGCGATCGTCAGGCGCCGGAGCCCGGACAGGAGACCGGTGCCGAAATAAGCCCGATTGCAATTTCTGTGCGCCGCTCGAATGAGCCACCGGTCGCGGCCATCCTTCCGGTTGTGGCGACAGCTGAGGACGGACGTGTCCTGGTGGACGTGACCGCGCTCTTCTCCAGTGACATCGACTTCATGTCGGCACGCTCGCAGGTCGCGGCGGCGGGGTTGGTGCCCGTGCAGGTCCTGCCCGATGCATCCTACATTACCAGCGTCCGCGTCTTTCCCGAGAACTTCAACGTCCGGACGCACCTGACATTCATCGCCAAGTCGAGCGACCCGATTGCCGCGCCGCATAACATCTCCATGCGTGTCAGCCACTCACTGGTCATGCTTCCCGAGAAACCGATGGAGTCGCGCCAGTTCGATCGGAGGGTCGGTTTCTTCCGCACCGGCGCCGGTGTGACGGATCAGGACTCCACCTATACGACCTATGAAGAGTCCGGGCGCCTCGCCCAGGCGCACAGCCTCATCATGCGCTACCGGCTGGAGAAGAAGGTCCCTGACGCGGCGGTCAGTGATCCGGTGCAACCGATCGTCTTCTACATCGGCCGCGAAGTGCCCGATCGCTGGCGGCCCTATCTGAAGGCGGCCGTTGAAAGCTGGCAGCCCGTGTTCGAGGCGGCGGGCTTTTCCAACGCCATTGTCGCCCGCGATGCTCCGTCCTTCACCGACGACCCGGACTGGACGCCCGAGGATGTACGCCACAGCACCATCCGTTGGCTTGCCCGCCCGACACAGAACGCGACGGGACCGCATATCGTTGATCCGCGTTCGGGCGAGATCCTGTCGTCCCATGTCGAGGTCTGGCCGGGCGTCATCACGGTCTTCAGCCGCTACTACTACGGCGTTCATGCGTCGCTCGACAGCAATGTGACGTCGCTCCCGCTCAGCGAGGCGTATCAGGGGCGCCTTCTTCAATACGCCGTCGCCCACGAGGTTGGCCACGCCATCGGGCTCAGGCACAACCACATGGCCTCCACCGCCTACTCCGTGGAGCAACTGCGCGACCCGGCATTCGCGAACGCGCTCTCCGGAGCGACGACATCGCTCATGTCTTACGGCCGTTGGAACCAGGCCGCCCAGCCCGGCGATGGAATCACGAAGTTCATGCCCGATCCGGGCCCCTACGACTACTTCGCAATCAAGTGGGGTTATGGGGATTTCGACAACCCTGACGCGCTTTCCGCCTTCACCGACGAGGCGCAGAAGGACCGCCGGCTCCTCTGGGCCGCGGGGGAACTCGGCGGCGAGTTGGAACTCTGGAGCGCCGATCCGCGGGTCCTGATGGAAAGCACCGGTTCGGATCGCGTGGAAGCGACCCGCCTTGGCGTTGCCAACTTCGTCCGCTCGGTCGAACGTCTGGCTCAGGCCACGCAGGGCGACGACGCCGAACTGGCCGGCGCCTACGACGCGATCCAGAATTTCCACGTGATGTTTCTGGACTCGGTGACCAGGCTCATCGGCGGGGTCGAGGCCTATCCGTGGGCCACGGAAGGCCCGCACAAGAAACTGGTTCCCGCCGACCAGCAGCGCGCGGCCATCCAGTACCTCATGGGTGAGGGCGCGCGTAGTCTGAACGTCTATCTGACGCCGGACCTCGTCGACCGGATCGCAGTGTTCGGCGGCACCGAGGCCATCTCGGACTTGCAGGCATCGCTTGTGGACAAGTTGTTCGAGGTCAAGCCGAACCGGGCCTTCCCCTCCGGCATCAAGAAGTTGCCGCTGCTTCAGAACCAGAAGGCCGCCGATCCCGATGCCTATGGGCCGCTCGATTTCGCAAACGACACCTACGAGGCGATCTGGGGCGATCTTTCGATGGCGCCGAACTGGCGGCGCAGCCTGCAGCGCGCCTATCTGGACCGGCTCGCGATGATCTTCGCAGAGGAGAAGGCGATGGACCGCGCCGAGAGGGTCAAGGCCAGGCAGGACTTCGCGACCGGAGCGGGCGTGACCTATCCCTTCGCGGCGAGCATCACCGCTTCGAACGGCGAGACCGTATTTCCAGCCTGGGCGCGCGAGATGCTTCCGAATCTTGCTAAGAGACTGGACACTGCGGCGGCTCGAGCGGCCAATCCTGACGACCGATACCACTTCCTGTCGATGGCAGCCCGCGCGCGGCAACTGGTGCAGTGAGGATCGGTACAATCGAGGACAGGTAGATCCACACGGCGGCGCCAATCGTGATTACGTCCAGTCCGCTCGGCGGCACGACCCTTTATTCGATCATCAAGGAAACGGTGATCGTGCTGATAATGGAATTGCTTATCCGGAAAGGCGTGATCGCCAGTCCCTCGCGCGAAGACAGCGCACCGCCAACCTGAATTTCGGAAGGAAAACACCATGGCGCAACAGTTTCTGAACTGGGTCTTTGAGGGCCGGTCGAACAAGTGGCTTTACGCCTTCGGGTTCGTGTTCCTGATCGTGATGATGCACTACGGCGGGGCACTGTTCTTCCTTCCGATAACCCTGATGGGCGACTACACCACGTGGCCACCGGCAGTGGCCAGGCTGGCCGCGATGCTGGTCCTGCTTCCGATGCTCCTCATTCCATTCCTCTGGGTGTGGCTGGTCCACAAGCGGCCCTGGTGGAGCATCGTGGGCACCAAGCCAAGAATCGAGGCGTGGAATTTCGGGATGGGGATTCTGGCGGCGCTGATCGTCACGATTGTGACCTGGCTCTATTACGGCCTGGTGCTTGGCGTGCCGATCTCGTTCGGTGCGCCGCACTGGGCGACCTATTTGCCGGTCTTCCTGGTCGCGATTCCGAAGGTCTTCATGCAGACAACCGCGGAGGAGATCATCTTTCGCGGCTATGGCATGCAGGCGGTCCGCAGCTTCACGGCCAGCCCCGTGGCGATCGTCGTGGTCACCGCGCTGGCCTTTGCCCTGCCGCATTATCCCAACGTGCTGTTGAACGAGTGGCCCTGGTGGGGCCTGATCGCCTTCGCGCTGCCGGCATTGCTTTTCGGCTGGATGGTGTTTCGGACCGGATCGCTGTGGATGCCGATGGGCTGGCACTGGTTCAACAACTTCGCCCTGAGCGAGTTCATCAAGGTGAATGCCGGCACGGCCACGGGGCCGGCTGCCGGGACCGCCTTCATGTTCAGCGACGGACGCCCGTCGCTGGGGCAGAGCCTGGTGACGCAAGCCGTCTCTTATGTCCTGATCGCGGTGTTCATCACTTACTTGGTGGGCCGGCGCGAGGCCGCTCGAAGCGGCGGAGACAGTCAATCGGCGATCTGACCGGCTGAAATGTTTGCTGGAAAGGATGCCCGATCGCCAGCGGTCGAATGAAAGAGGACTTGATACGTGCCACTGGATTGTAACCTGAGAGATCTGGCGAGACACCGGTTGGGTTGATCATAACGTCTCTCTGAGAGTTTCGTAGGGCGTCTTTCCGTTGTGCGCGGCGACCACCATGGGATCCTGCGGTTTACAACACGTGGAAGAAGAACCCCAACTTCCTTTCGGAGGCCGAGGCTTTGGACAACCCGCTATCGCAGGGATTGTTGGTTGCGGGAGGGCGCAACAGACGATCTCTGCGGAATGGGTCTGGAAATGCAAAACCCCTGCGGCGGTGTCGGCGGATGTTTCGCAAAAATCGTTTGTTGCGAGAGCAGGATCTGAACCGTGAACGTATACGTTCATCCCGGCATTCGACTTGTTCCAGATGCAGAGGTTCAAAAGATCTCCGTAGATCTCGCGGCCAACCGCCGAGACGTCATCCATGTGGCGCCAGTCCATGCAGACGAAGTGCACCGCGCCCGCGCGCGAGACGCGCGCCGCGGCGCCGAGCGTGTCCGACAGGAAGGTCCGGAACGCGGTCTTGCTCATCTCGCCCGAAGCCATGGCGAACTCCCGGTGACGACCCTTCGCATTGGCATGGCCGCTGATCCGCACGTTGTGGGCGGATCGAGGAAGGCGGCCGACCCGTGCCTCCGCGCCGAGCACCCGGGCCAGGAAGGCCGGGTCACGACCATCGCCACAGCCGATGCGGTGATCCCCGAGGATCCGGATGTCGCCGGGTTTCGAGCGCGGCGTCACCCGCACCGCGGGGATCACCTCGTCGTCGGGATCGTCGGCGCCCGAGAGGATCACGTCGATGTCGCCGGTGGAAAAGCCCGTCAGCGTCGCATCGATCTCGACATCGATCGCGGCAAGCTCGGCCAGCTCCATCTGCAGGATCTCGAGATCCCAGCCGGCATTGAGCGCGATCTTGTTGTCGGCCAGCCGGAGCGCCCGGATCTGCGCCTCCGACAGTCCCGCGAGCACGATCACCGGGACCGACACGAGTCCCATCGCCTTGGCCGCGAGACACCGGCCATGCCCGGCAATGATGGTGCCGCCCGGATCGGCGAGGATCGGGTTGGTGAAGCCGAAGGCGGCGATCGAGGCCCTGATCTGCTCGATCTGCCGCTTCGAATGGGTGCGCGCATTGCGCGGATCGGGGTGAAGGTCGTCCGGGCGCCGGTAGGTCACGGCGAGCGGGGTGGATGCGGGGGCGACTGCCAATTGCTCTGTGCTGCTCATGTGGAGAACATAAGGCGAACGTTTGCGGCGGATAAAGTGTTTTTGCGTGTTTCGGCAAAGACTGGACTTGCCGCCGCATCCGAGCATTGCTGGGTCCACGGCCCGGCTTCCGGGCCTGTCCCGGTGAGGGCGGATGCTCCGCCCGGCAAACCGAGGACAGACCCATGACCCGAACCACCACACTATCCTCCGATCAGGTTCCCGCCGCGACGCAGCCTGGCGCGCAACATTCCGATAAAGCTGCACCCGGGGCGCAGGACACGCACACAGGTGCCGACGCGCCCGCGCGGACCGGTCAGGAGACGCCCCTCCGCGTGACCAGGCTCGATCAGCTCGTCACCCTTCTCCGCCGTCCGCAGGGCGCCACGCTCGCGGAGCTCTGCGAGGCCACCCGCTGGCAGGCCCATTCGGTGCGCGGCGCCCTGGCCGGCGCCTTGAAGCGCAAGGGCCATGCCATTGCCGCCGCGACGGCCGACGGCACGCGCCGCTACCGCATCGGGGACCCGGCATGAGCCGCCGCGACGCGCTCGATGCCGAGATCCGCGCGCTTGACGGCGCGGGCCTCGAGGATCTCCGGGCCCTCTGGAGGGCCCGGTTCGGCTCGCCGCCGAAGCTGCGCTCGGTCGAGCTCCTGCGGCTCCTCGTCGCCTGGCGCGTGCAGACCGCGGCCCTCGGCGGGCTCGACCGCGAGACGAAGGCCCGGCTCGCCCGGCGCGGGCCGGTGGAACCCGAAGGCCGTCGCTTCGGCCTCGGCGCCATCCTCAGCCGCACCTGGCAGGGACGGCGCATCGAGGTCGTGGTCGAGCCCGACGGGTTTCGGTGGGAGGGCGAGATCTATCCCAGCCTCTCCGCCGTCGCCAGGGGCGTCACCGGCACGCGGTGGAACGGGCCGCGCTTCTTCGGCCTGCGCGACGCGACATCATGAAGCCGGCCCGCAAACGCTGCGCCCTCTATACCCGCAAGAGCTCCGACGACGGGCTCGACCAGGCCTTCAACTCGCTCGACGCGCAGCGCGAGGCCTGCGCGGCCTATGTCAGGAGCCAGTCCGGCGAGGGATGGTCGGCGCTCTCCGCGCGCTACGACGATGGCGGACAGTCCGGCGGCACCATGGAGCGACCGGCCCTGCAGCACCTCCTCGCCGACATCGCCGCAGGCAGGATCGACATCGTCCTCGTCTACAAGATCGACCGCCTCACCCGCTCGCTTGCCGACTTCGCCCGCATGGTCGAGATCTTCGAGCGCCACGAGGTGAGCTTCGTCTCCGTCACCCAGGCCTTCAACACCACCTCGAGCATGGGCCGGCTGACGCTCAACGTGCTTCTCTCCTTCGCGCAGTTCGAGCGGGAAGTGACCGGCGAACGCATCCGCGACAAGATCGCCGCCTCCAAGAAGAAGGGCATGTGGATGGGCGGCACTCTCCCCCTCGGCTACGATCTTCCCGCCCCCGGCTCGCGCGCGCTTGCCGTCAATGCCGCGGAGGCTGATCTCGTTCGCCGCATCTTCACGCTCTATGTCGAGCTTGGCTCCGTCCATGCCCTGGAGCGGCGCCTCCGCGACGACGGCATCGACTCGAAGCGCCGCGTCGCCCGCAGCGGGCGCATCACCGGCGGCCGGCCCTTCAGCCGCGGCGCGCTTTTCCATCTCCTGCGCAATCGCCTATATCTCGGCGAGATCCCGCATCGCGACACGTCCTATCCCGGGCTGCATGCCGCGATCATCGACCGGGACCTGTTCGACGCCGTGCAGGCAAGGCTCGACGGCAATGCGCGGCGGCGCGGGGCGACGCGTCGGCGGGTCGCGCTTTCTCCGCTCGCGGGACGCATCTTCGATGCCGACGGCGATCCGATGTCGCCGACCTTCGCCTGTGGCCGATCCGGGCGGCTCTACCGCTACTACGTCTCCGCCCCCCTCCAGCACGGCGTCCGGCGCCGGACGAACGATGCGGCCCCCCGGCGCCTCCCGGCGGCAAAACTCGAAGAGGCGCTTGCTGCTGCTCTCAACCGCCTGCTGCCGGGCGCCACCGACGACCCGCTCTCCCTTATCACCCGCATCGAGATCCAGGCCGCGGGCGTCGATCTGCTGCTGGCCGCGCGCCACCTCGCGCGGCTGCAGCCGCACCTCGGGCCCGGCGAGACGGCGGAGCGGGACCCGATCGACCGGAGGTCACTGCGGCTTCGGCTGCCTCTGAACCTCGGCGCGCGCCGCGGCGCCCCAAGAATCATCCGCGGCGCCAGCGATGCCACATCGCCCGACCCGATCCTCATTCGCGCCCTGCGCACGGCCCATGCGATGCTCGGGCGCGAGGCCTCCGGTGCCGTCACGCTCGAGGCCGCCCCCGACACCCCCTACCGGCGGCGCCTCATCCGTCTCGCCTTCCTTGCCCCCGATCTGCAGCGCGCGATCCTCGAAGGGCGGCAATCACACCACCTGACCCTCGCGGCGGTGATGGCCGGCGCGTTCCCCGCCTCCTGGTCCGAGCAGAGAAGGCGCTTCGGTCACGGCCCGGCCGCAGGCGACACGGCGCGACCCATTCCGGTGGCCCGCCCGACAGCGTGCGACCCACCTGTTCCGTCGACAAATTGACCTGTTCATGCAGCTAAACGCACCTGTTACCGCGCTTGTGACACCTGTTCCGGCGAAAAACAGGAAAGTGCCGCCCGCGGCACATAACCCATTGTCCCTGCGAAGATAATCCGGCCGCCTCCGGCGCAACGCCCGGCTCGACACCTGTATTTGCGCCGAAAATGCGGAAAATTCCCTGTTAACGCCGAAACTCACCCTGCCTGCGTCCGCGCGGAGACCGCCGCCACACGCCGCGCCACCCGGCGCCCGAACGGGGGCGGGATCATCGCCAGGAATCCGGAAAGGCCGCGAAAACGCCCCCTGTTACGCGAGCTTGTGGCCAGGGGTCCTGAACAGAGACAAGCTGTGGGGGTCGCTGGCGGTGCTGCCAGACGAATGCGAACCCGTCTCCACAAGGACAGCAGACCTGTCCCTTATGCCACGCAAAGGCCGCGCCACTCAGCGAGAGCGGCGGCGCGGTTCCGCTTGAAGAGGTGTCGACTGGCGAGGCTGCGTTCCGTGTTGAAGAGGTTATAGACTGAGGCGTGGACGGTGGCGAACTTCTGCAGACTTCGCATCTGGCGGAAGCGGAGCATCGCCCGTTCGCGTCGTCGGAATGCCAGGTGGGAGTTCTCCGCCCGGTTGTTCTCCCACCGGCCCGTTTCCTGGCGATCGACCGCACCGAGATCCCTCAGTGCGGCGCCATAGGACTGAAGCTTGTCCGTCACGAAGATATCGGCCCGTCCATGCCTCTTCATTGTTTTCCTGAGAAATTTCAGGGCGGCCTTCTTGTCCCGCGTCTTTGTGACGAAGCTTTCAAGAACCTCGCCTTCGTGATCGACGGCACGCCACAGGTAGTGTTGCTCACCATTGATCTTCACGAACATCTCATCCAGATGCCAACGCCAATGGCTGGACCGCATGCCCTCGATCCGCCGTTTCCGGATCTCGGATGCAAACATCGGACCGAACCGATGCCACCAGAACCGGACCGCCTCATGGCTGACGTCGATGCCGCGCTCGTGTAGCAGATCCTCGACGTTCCGAAGCGAAAGCGGGAAACGAACGTACAGCATCACCGCCAGGCGGATGATCTCCTCGCTCGTCTTGAAGTACTTGAACGGGTCACATTTCTTCATCCACGAACGGTACCCAGCCCCCTCCCCCGCCTCAAGCTGAGTAGTACTGTCAGAGCAAAAGTTGGGGCCCGTTCGTCCCCGCCGCCCTGCTCTGACGCTGGGGCAAAATCCCTTTGTTTGCTGGACCGTGGTCAAGCAGGCGACGAAGATCGGCACTGAAATTCCCGTCTCGAAAGATACAGCTGCGATTTAATCTGACAAGACCGCCCAGTTCCTTTGACACAGCCGGCACCGCCGGTCACACGGCTTCACTCATCAATCCATCAGACCGGGCAGCCAGAGTGCTATCTGTGGCCATGACGCCAGGATAACCAAAAGCACCAGATCGACGGCGATGAACCAGCCGACGCCCTTGAAGATTGTCGTCAAGCTGACGCGGTCGCCGAGCGCTCCCTTGATGACATAGACATTCAACCCGACCGGCGGCGTGAGCAGGCCGATTTCCAGCAGCTTAACCAAGATGATCCCGAAGAAGATCAGGTCGATCCCGGCGGCACGCGCCATGGGCAGGATGATCGGCATGGTCAGGAGCAGGATACCCATCGAATCGAGGAACATGCCGAGGAACAGGAACAGCACGCTGACCGCCAGCAGCACCATCAAGGGTGAGGTGGTGTATTCGACCAGCAGGTTCGCCGACCAACTCGGGACCCCGGACAGGGCCATGAACTTGCCTAGGAGCGAGGTGCCGATGATCACAAGGAAGATCGAAGCGGTCGAGACCAGGGTTGCCTCCATCGCACGCCGCATGACCGCGAAGTCCAGCTGGCGGCGCAGAAGGCCCAGCAGGATCGCGAGGGCCGCGCCGACGGCACCGCCCGCGGTGGGCGTGAAGATGCCAAGGAAGATGCCCAGAAGGACGCCGAGGATGATCACCGGCAAGGGCCAGGTTTCCCACATGGCTACTCGGATCTCGGCCGGGGTGAACTTGTCGTTGACCCTGGGAGCCAACGAAGGCGTGATCAGGCAGCGGATGATGATCATCGCCGAAAAGGCCAGCGCGGTCAGGATCCCCGGCACCACACCGGCCGCGAACAGCTTGGCGACGGAGACTTCGGCCAGAAAGCCGTAAAGCACCATCAGGATCGAGGGCGGGATCAGGGCGCCAAGGGTTCCGGCAGCGGCGATGACGCCGGTGGCAAGTCCGGGATGGTAGCCATAGCGCAGCATTTCGGGCGTGGCGATGCGGGCGAAGGCCGATGCGGTTGCCACCGACGAACCCGAAGCGGCGGCGAGAACGGCATTGGCGCCAACGCTGGATACGGCCAGTCCGCCCGGCATCCATGACAACAGGATGCGCATCGCCCGGAACAGGCCCGTCGATAGCCCCGCCTCCGAGGCGACGAAGCCCATTAGCAGGAACATCGGGATGGCGGTCAGGTTCCAGTCGCCGACGAAGTTGAAGGGAATGGCGGTGATGATCCCCCATGCCGCCTTGAAGCTGACCAGGATACCGATCCCGACGAACGACACCAGGCCAAGGGAGACGCCGATCTGGATGCGGAACGCGAGCAGGATCAGGCCGATGCCAATGCCGGTGAATCCGATTGCGACATTGCTCATGGAAGATCCTCAGATATGGGTTTCATCGGACTGCGGCGCGAATGACGCAATCGGATCACGCAGTGCCCGGACCGCATGGCGCAGTGTGACAAGCGTGATTGCGCCGAATCCGATCGGCAGGACAAACTTTGCCGGCCAGATCACTAAATAGATTGCGGCCATCATCAGTTCGTTCTTCTGCCAGGACGCTACAGCGTCGATCCAGGTCTGGCGGGTCAGGATGGCGAAGAATACGGCGCAGGTCAGATACCCCACCACCAGTACCGTCCGCTGCAACCAAGCGGACATCATCAGAAAGAAAAGGTCGACCTGGATGTTTTCGTGCTTCCATTCCACCAGCGCCAGCGGCAGGAACACCACAAGCACCATGTGATAGACCGAGATCACCTCGAGATTGCCGGGGATCGGTTTGCCGAAGAAGTTGTCGGCAACCACGTCCGCGACAGTTTGCACCATCATCAGGATCAAGCCGATGCCGGCAACCAGCGTAAGGAACCGCGACAGGCGATAGAGCAGGGTGTCAATCATCTCCGAGTCCCCGTTGTGATGGGGTGGTCCCGACTGCGAGACCACCCGGTTTCAGATCAATTCTGGCCGTAGGCTTCCGAGTCGATCTTGGAGTAGAGTTCGTCCATCAGGACCTTCTTCAGGGCGGGGGCATCCTTGCGGTCAATGCCTGCAAGCAATCCGTCCCACTTGGCATAGGTTGCCATGAACCGGTCGACGATGCCTTCAGAATCCTGCGCGCCAAGCTGGGCGCCGGTTTCCACGGCAATATTCTTCATGTTCGCGGCAATGAAATCGTCCAGGCTGGCCTGCAGTTCGGGCGAGGGCTCCGAGATGGTGACGCCATGGTCGGCAGCTTCGGCAACGGCCTCGTCGGCGGAGGCCTGATAGGCGATGCTCATGTCGACGGTGTTGTCCGAGATGGCATCCAGAAGCATCCGGCGATGTTCGGGCTGAAGGCCCGTCCATGCGTCACGGTCGATGGCATATTGCCAGCCCGCGAAGTAGGGGCCGAATTCCAGTCGGGTCGCGTATTTGGCCACATCCCACAGCGAGCGCGACTTGAGATCGTTGAGAGCGTTGATTGCACAGTCGAGCTGGCCTTTTTCAAGTCCGGTGTACATCTCCGAGGACGGCACACTTACCGAGGCAGCACCGACCGAATCCGCCCAGGCGGTGTGGATCAGTGACGGCATCCGCAACTTGGCGCCCTTGATCTGCTCCAGGGTCGTGATCTCTTTCGAGCACATCATCTCGTATTGCGGCGAGGCATAGGCGCCGAGAAACACAATCCCGTGGCGGTCCAGCATCCCCTTGATCGCCGGGTCGTGCATGTAGAAATCGGCGACCGCCATGACCGCCACCATCGGATCGGCCAACCCGATCGACAGCACTGCAGCGACGTTGTCTTCGGGCAGGTCGGAGGGCGTGTAGGTGCCAGCATGGTAAGTCATCTGCACGATTCCGTCGACCAGGCCGGAAAGGTGGGCCACCGCCGGCAGAAGCGCCGTTCCGGTGTAGACCTGAAGGGTGAAATCCCCGCCCGAACGTTTAGCAAGATCGTCGGCAAGCGCCAGATAGCCGTCGCGCGTCAATGGATGCGTGTCGGGAAACCAGATGCTTGCCGTCAGTTCTTCGGCAGCTAGCGGCACGGCCGCAACGGATGCGAAAAGCGCTGCACCGGCAAGTCGCGAAAACATCTTCATGGTCTTTCTCCTCCAGGTCAGTGGGCGCGGGTCTACTGTCGCACCATTGCGTTGCGTGGCCGGGTCACCCCCGGTGGGTTCTTGGTTTCAGGCGCTGTCGGCAGAGACGGGGGTGTAGATGCTCCAAAATTTCTTGACCGGCGCCGTGCTGTGCCAACCGACTTCGGCACCTTCGGCTATGACAAAGACGTCGCCCAGACCAAACTCGGCCCGCTGACCGTCGGTCGTGAAAATCGAGACAGCACCCTTTTCGAGCAACATCAACTCGTAGTAGCCGTAGCGGACGGGGATGCGGCGGTAGGGCGTTGCCGTCCACAAACCACAACTCCATGCGCCGTCCGATGCGGCACAGAGGTCGGCCTTGCTGCAAACTGGCGTCGGGCCGTCCAGAAGCACGGCGGCAGGGGCGGCGGAGGGCGACAGGCCGGCTACTGGATCGACCATCATCAGGGCAGGCTCGGCACGGCCCCCGGCATCACGGTAGCTGTGAAGCAACCAGCGGCTTTGCCCCTGGGTCTGCCAGTCCAGCGCAGTACCGGGTGACAGCACGGCGACGCTGCCGGGCATGAGGCTCAGGTCAGTTCCCGCTGCAGAAAGGTCCAGCGCGCCCTCAAGCAGCAGGATCACTAGGAAGCGATCCTGCTGTGGCAATCGGCCCGATCCACCGGTGCTTTCGGCACGGAAGAATTCTAGCGCGCAATGATGGCTGACCGAAAGTCGTGCACCCAGGAACGGGTCGGCCGCCGGAGCGGTGGCCGTGGCTCGACGCAAATCGAAAACGCCGGCAGGCAGCATGGCCACTTTTTCAATTTTCATGACGCGAAGCCCATCCTGTCCTTAAGCCAGTACCACCGGATCCCCAGATTCATCACCGGCTCGCGGATGGTGTGCCATGCGATTGGACGAATCGGGGTGATCGGGAAAACCGGGGCCTGGCCGGTGGCGATCCAGTCGGCGATCATCCTGCCAAAAGCGGTGCCCATGGCGATGCCGCGCCCGTTGTAGGCCAGCGCGACATGCAGGCCCGGCTCGGGCTGATGCAGGTGCGGCAACCCGTCCAGTGACAAGGCAAGCTGACCCGACCACTGCTGATCAAAGCCGATGTCGGCCAGATCCGGAAACAGCCGCAGCATTCCAGCCTTGAGCGCGGCCACGAGTCCGTCGCTTTCCATGTTCCCGACCGATCCACGACCGCCGAATACCAGTCGGCCATCGGCTGACTGGCGCATGTAGAACGCCAGTTTCCGGGTTTCCGACAGCACGACACCACCAGGCATCAGCCGGGCCCGAAGATCATCCGGCATCGGCTTGGTGGCGACCAGCATGCTCTGGACCGGCAGGATCGACCGGGCAAGGCCCGAGATCAGGTCGTCGGAGTGGGCATTTGTTGCCACCACCACGCGGCGCGCCTGAAGCGTGCCGCCGGGGACGGTGATCCGCCAACCCTGTCCCTTGCGGGCAAGGGCGGTGACCGGAGAGTTCTCGTGCAGCGTGGCTCCGGCAAGCCGGGCTGCCCGCGCCAGGCCACGGGCATAGTCAAGCGGTTGCACCGATCCCGCGCGCGGGTCGCGCCAGCCGCCGAAATAGGCCGAGGTACCGCTACGGGCGGCAAGCTCTTCGCGATCAAGCATTTCGACCGCCACGCCACGGGCCTGCCATTGCCGGGCGCGGGCCATCACCGGACCAAGTGCCATTTGGGAATGTGCTGCCTGAATCCAGCCAGCACGCAGCGGGGCGCAGTCAATGGCGTGGCGAGCCACGGTGTCGAAGACCAGACCGGCGGCACCACCGGCCATCTCGACCAGTTTGGCCCCCCTGTCAGGACCGAACTTCTCGATCAGGGTGTCGGGATCGTATTTCAGGCCCGGTATCACCTGGCCGCCGTTCCGGCCGCTCGCGCCAAAGCCCACATGGCGGGCTTCAAGCAGCATCGGGCGCAGTCCGGCCTCGGCCAGAAAGAGTGCGGTCGCCAAGCCGGTGTAACCACCGCCGATGATGGCGATATCGGTCTCGGCACTGCCCTGCAACGGTGGTGCATTCACCGGCGGCTCGGCGCTGGATTGCCACCAGAGCGCGCCGTCAAAGCTGTCGGCGCTGGCCCGCATCAGCGGTCTCCGGCCTGGGCCGCAAACTGCGGATAGAACCGGCGCGCAGTCTCGGTGGTCAGAAGTCCGTTGGCGATGTCGGCATCGATCTCGGCCATGGCGCGATCCTCGGGTTTGCCATAGCCGCCGCCGCCGCCAAGACGGAACACGACCAGATCGCCCTTCATGAGGTCACACATACCCTTGGACTTCAGTTTGATCACCTCGTTGCCGCGGTGGATCTCGCAAGAGCCCGTCGTTCCGGACGTGCCGCCGAACAAAGGGTCGGGGGTCGAACGGAACCGGTCGGAGTATAGCGCCACCTGGGCGTCGTCCTTCAGGATGCGGAACGCCTTCACAAAGCCGGTGCCACCGCGATGGGCGCCGTGGCCATAGCTGTCCGGAGTCAACGCATATTCTTCGACCCGGAAAAAGCTGTAGTCCTGATCGATGGCTTCGACGGGTGTATTGGCGCAGTTGGCCAAGGGCATGTCGATGGCATCGCAGCCATTGGCCGTAGCCGAGGCGCCATAGCCGCCACCATAGATCTCGAGATAGACCGAAAAGCCGGTATCACCCAACCAGGACAGGCAGCCAGACGTCGTGGTGTCGAAGCCACAGGCGATGACCTTCTCCGGAACCGCCTGGGACAGTGCCTTCATCGTGGCATTGAAAGCGCGATAGCAGATGTTCATTCGGGCGCGCACGGGGGCCGGGTAGTGCGGGTTAAGGATCGAACCCTTGGGCACCTTGACCTCGACTGCACGGCTGACACCGGCGTTGAAGGGAATGTCCGGGCTGGTCAGCACACTTTTCACGCAGGACAGCGTGGCCGAGATGGTAGCCGCAAGGGGCGCGTTCAGTAGGGTGCGTACCTGCGGATCGGTGCCTTCGTAGTCGACGTCGATCCGGTCGCCCTTGATCGTGACCTTGGAGCAGACGCGGACCGGCTGGTCGCCGATGCCGTCATCATCGGTGAAATCCTCGCCGTAGTAGATGCCATCCGGGGCGGCGGCGATCCCGGCGCGGAAACGGCGCTCGGAATAGTCCTGGAACTCTCGCATGACTTCCATGACCTTGTCGGTGCCGTACTTGGTGCATAGCTCTGTGATGCGGCGTGCACCGACCTTGTTTGCCGCGATCTGTGCGTCGCAGTCGCCCATGGTCTGCAATGGCGCACGCACATTGGCTCTAAGGATCCTTTCAAGGATGCCGCCGTTCCAGTCCCGGCTGTACGAGAACTTGGTCGGCGGAATGATTATGCCTTCGGAATGCACGTCGCGAGCATTGGGGCTGAGGCCGGGCGACCCGCCGCCGATGTCCAGATGGTGGGCAACCGACGCGGCAAAACCGACACGAACCCCGTCATGAAAGATTGGGCTGAAGAAGAAGATGTCCTGAAGGTGCTGACCACCGGAATAGGGGTCGTTGATAATAAAGAAATCATCCTCGGTCAGCGCGTCAAGATCATAGAGCCGCGCGCAGGATTGGAAGACCGAACCGATGGTGCCAAGCTGCATGGGGATCAGCTCGGCCTGGGCGATAGTGTTGCCGTCGCGGTCCAAGAGCGCAGCCGATCCGTCGCGCGCCTCGCGCAGGATGGTGGAGAAAGCCGAACGGATCAGCTTCTCGCCCATCTCTCGGGCAGCGGCGGCGATGGCCTGGCTGATGACGGCATAGTCTGTGGGGTTGAGTCCCATGGTGTCAGCCCTTTTTCCGGACAATCAGGTTGTCATTCGCTTGCCGAGTCGCGGCCCAGCCCGCAGGAACCCAAGTTGAGGTGGAATAGCCCTCGATCAGTGCAGGACCGACGGTTTCACTGCCGACCTCAAGGGATGAGGCCGTATAGACATCGACATCAAAGACTCCGGTTTCGCCCTCCATCCGCGCCTTCATATGCGCCGGGCGGTTGGTCAGCTCGCGTTCGGCCAGCTCGGGAAGGCTGCTGATCGGTCGGGTGACCTCCAGCCGGAAACCGACGATCTCGATTGCCTGCTCGGCCGAAGCGCCGTGCATGTAGACCCGGTGATGCGCGGCGATGAAATCGTCGATCAGCTTTTGACGGGTCAGGCTGTCAAGGGTTGCGGTATTGATGTCCAGCGCGATCTCGAACGCCTGTCCGACAAACCGCATGTCGGCGGTGAACTTGTATGCCCTGTCGCCGGTCAGGCCGAACCGTTCAAAGTCGGCCTCGCCTTCGGCCATCATCTGCGCATGGACATCGCGGACCGCCGTCGGCGCGTCGTCGTCCACCGCAGTCCGGCGGGTCATCGTATAGATTTTCGAGAAATCCGAGGCGATCAGGCCATAGGCCGAAAGAACCCCGGCGTTCGGGGGCACCAGAACCTGCGCCAGCCCCAGTTCCTCGGCCACATCGACAGCCATCAGTGGACCGGCACCACCGAAGGGGACCAGTGAATAGTCGCGCGGGTCGTGGCCCTTTTCTGTCGAGATCAGCTGGATGGCCCGGACGATGTTGGCGGCCGCAAGACGCAGGGCCGCACTGGCCGCTTGCGGCACGGTCATGCCAAGTTGCTCGGCAATCGGCTTGAAGGCGGTGATCGACTTGTCGCGCAGGATTTCCATCGTGCCGCCAAGAAAGGCCTCGGGACGGATCGTGCCGCGGATCACATGGGCATCGGTGATGGTGGGCAGCGTGCCGCCACGGTTGTAGCAGGCCGGTCCCGGCATCGCGCCGGAGCTGCGCGGGCCGACCCGCAGCATACCGCCATCGTCGATCCAAATCAAACTGCCGCCACCCGCACCAATGGTCGCGATGTCGAGAACCGGTGTGCGGACGGGAAGGCCGTCAAGGATGGTGTCCGGCGAGATGCCGGGGCGGCCCTCGGTCACCAGGCACACATCGGTCGAGGTGCCGCCCATATCGAAAGTGATCAGGTTGCCGACATCGGATCGCTGGGCCTGCCGCGTGGCGCCGACCACACCGGCGGCAGGGCCGCTGAATAGTGCCGAGATCGCGTTGCGCCGCATTCCCTCCACCGGAAGGCGACCGCCGTTGGACTGCATGACCGAGAACCGGGCAGCAAAGCCGCGATCCTCGAGCTTGTGGGCCAGCCGGTCGAGATAGGCGTCGATCACCGGCTGCACGTATGCGGCGAGCGTCGTGGTGGAAGCGCGCTCGAACTCGCGGAACTCGCGGCTCACATCGGAGGAACAGGTCACGAAGACGCCCGGAAGCGCCTTGCTAAGCGCCGCCTGAAGCGCCCGTTCATGGTCAGGATTCGCATAGGATGACAAAAGGCAGATCGCCACCGCGGCATAGCCGCCGTCCTTCAGCCCCGGAAGCAGGCCCTTGGCGGCAGGATCGATGGCCAGCGGCTCGATCACGGAACCAGCCGCATCGATACGCTCGGTCACTTCAAAACAGTCGCGGCGCTCGACCACGGGAACCGGACGCTGATAGCGCAGGTCGTAGATGTTCAACCGGTCATGGCGCTGCAATAGCAGGATATCGCGGAAGCCTTTGGTGACGACGAATGCGACCTTGGCGCCCTTGCGCTCCAGCAGCGCGTTGGTGGCGACCGTAGAGCCGTGGACAAAGTCCGTTATCCCGCCCAGCGACAGGCTGGCATCGGCAAGCGCTTCCATTACGCCGATATCCGGGCTTTGCGGTGTGCTTGGCACCTTGGTCAGTACGATCCGGCCATCTTCGACGGCCACAAGGTCCGTGAACGTCCCCCCTACCTCAACCCCGACTCGCATGCGGCCCTCATCTAAATGAAACTTTCCTATGCATATCTTCATTTTTGGCCGTCCATCAACAAAAAAAATAACTTTTTGAAGTTTTTCTATATAGATTTTCATTTTGTAATCTGTATCATGGACATAACACACAGTCTGCCTGCTCGCAGGCCCGCATCTGTCCTATGAATGCCCGCAAGGGTGGCGAGCCGTGCTGCTGCCGCGTGTTTCGTCCTGTCATTTACCGGAGCAAGCTGAATGCAGGCAAATTCGATGATCGGTGCGCGCGTTAGGCAGATCAGGAAGGATCTTAACCTTTCGCTGGACGATCTTTCCAAACGATCCAGTGTCTCGATCGGCACGCTGAGCCAGATCGAGCGCGGGCTGGGCCGACCGTCACTGCGCACCATCGAGCGAATCGGTAATGCGCTGGGAGTGCCGATCTACTGGCTGTTCGAAGTCCAGGCGAACAAGGACGATGCAGGTGCCGATGACATCGTCGTGCGCTCTGGCAAAGGTGCTCCGCTCACGGTGCTAGTCGAGGGCATGAAGAAGACCTTGATCACACCAACTACCTTCGCGCAGATGCAACTTATGCTCGTCGATATGGAACCAGGATCGAAGTCCAGCGCCGGCTTCTATCAGCATGAAGGAATCGATGTGGGCTATGTCCTCTGCGGATCGCTGCATTTGGAGGTGGATGATCGCCTGTATGTTCTGGCGACCGGCGATTGTTTTGCCTTCGACAGCCAGTTGCCGCACCGGTTTCAGAATCGCGGCGGCACCAAGGCGGAAGTTCTGTGGATCAACACCAAGAAAGAATTGCAGGGCCTGAAGCCACCTAGCTGACAGATCTTCGGGAGGGTGGTGTCAGACAAATGCGAACCAGTCTTCGCTAATCGGGTTGCATCTGTGAAGCCCTTCAGGCGATTTGACCGCGCTGGCATCTGTGCCCCGGCTGGGTTCACTCTTCGCTCCGTGGTCGGTGCACCTTTCTGAACAGGGACCGCCACAAGTTGGGACCAGAACAGGGTCGGCGCATCAATCTCTAAGGTAACGTGCTGTCCGCGTCCTATTTCGGAAGCAACAACTGGTTCGACGATGTCGCCGCGCCCCGCGTCCTGCCGGACACATCCGCCGTCGCGGATCCCGTGTCAGATTTGTTTCTTCATTCTCATCTCATTATCCTTCAGCTCTCAGGCCGCAGCCGCTCCGCCGATGCCCGCACGGCTCACCTGGAATTCCGTTCCGTCGATCCAGAGCCGGTGCAGGATCACAGCAAGGCGCCGCGCCACTGCGATCTGGGCCCGTCGAATGCCCCGTCGCTGTGCAACCTGCATCCCCCATCGCCTCAGCCAGTTCGAGGATCGAACCCGGCACAGCAGGACCGTCGCAGCTTCGCAGAGCAGGGAACGCACCATCCGGTCGCCGCAGCGCGTGATCCTGCCGTTTCGATCGGTCTCTCCAGAGGCGTATTTGCGCGGCGTGAGACCGAAGTGTGCGCCTAGCAATGACGCCTTTCTGAACCGGCTCGGGTCTTCTACGGCAGTCCGATATGCCAACGCCGTGACCGGACCCACTCCCGGCACGCTCATCAACCGCTGGCAAACCGGATCCGATTTCGCAATGGCCAGTACCTGCCGATGCAGCTCTGTCAGCCGCAAAGCCACTTCAGACCGCCCCCGCAGGACCGCCTCTGCAGTCTCTTCCAGCACCGCTATGTCTGAGATCAACTCGCGCACCCGGTCTTCGAAGCGACCGACCGCGACGCGCCCGACCTTCAGCCCAAAGGGTGCTGCCAGACGAATTCGAACCGGTCTAACCAAGGACAGTGATGCTGTCCCTTATGCGGAGCAGAGACCACGCCACTCGGCGAGAGCGGCGGCTCGTTTGGACTTGAATTCGGGCCTGCTGGAGAGGCTGCGTTCCGCGTTGAAGTGGTTGTGAACCGAGGCGTGGACGGAGGCGAATTTCTGCAGGCTTCGCATCCGCCGGAATCGAAGCATCGCCCGTTCCCGTCGTCGGAACGGCAAGTAGGAATTCTCTGCCCTATTGTTCAGCCAACGACCTGTCTGCTGCAGATTTGCGGCGCCGATCGCCTTCGGCGCCGCGCCGTAGGACCGAAGCAGATCCGTGACGATCGCCTCGGGCCGACCGTATCGCCGCATCGTTTTCTTCAAGAATTTCAGCGCTGCTTTCTTGTCCCGTGTCTTCGTCACGAAGCTTTCCAGGACCTCGCCTTCGTGATCGACAGCCCGCCAGAGGTAGTGGCGTTCGCCATTGATCTTCACGAAAACCTCGTCGAGGTGCCAGCGCCACTGCGGCCCCGCACGCAGACGTTCGGCGCGTTTCATGCGGATCTTGGAGGCAAATATCGGGCCGAACCGGTTCCACCAGAAACGGACGGATTCATGGCTGATGTCTATGCCGCGCTCGTGCAGCAGGTCTTCGACGTTGCGCAGCGATAGGGGAAACCGGACGTACATCATCACCGCCAGGCGGATGATTTCCGGGCTAGTCCGGAAGTACTTGAGGGGGGTGTCCTGCGTCATCCCGTGACGCTACGAGGCCACCCTGCCCCGCTCAACTCGATTCCCTCTGACATGACCGCGCCACTGCCTCCTGCCGCAGATCCTTGACCTCGGGGCTGGTAGCCTGCCGCGCCGTATCGCCCGCAAGCCGCTTCTTGCCGGCCTCCAGGAACTCCTTCGACCAGCTGTAATAGAGGCTCGTTGCGATCCCCTCGCGCCGGCAGAGCTCAGCGATGCTGTCCTCGCCGCGCAGCCCTTCAAGCACGATCCTGATCTTCTCTTCGGCCGAATGGTGCTTCCGCGTGCGCCGGCGGATGTCCTTCACAATCGACTCCGCCGTCCGCTTTACTGTTCCGGGTTTCTGTCTCATCTCCACTCCTTGGTGGTTACGATGAGCCTGAAACCCTCCGTTACGAAATCAAGTCAAATGTCCCAAGGGTGCTGACGGCAAACACATCATCACGGCTAGCCGGATGACTTCGGGGCTGGTCTTGAAGTAGCGGAAGGGCGAGCGTTTCGTCATCCGGAAACGCTACGTGACTGCCCTGCCCGGCTCAAGCTAAGTTCCTTTGAAAGGGCCGACAGCAACAAGCCTTATCCGAAAGGATAAATTTAATTGACCCTACAGTATAATAAGAGTACTGCTTGTTCAATTTACGCATGTAGATTTCGGAATCTCCTGACCCACTGCAATAGCAGCGTGACGCAAGCTGTGAACTGAGCAAGCAGACGTTGGCCGCGGCCTGACGGCAGGTTTCCGAAGCGTCGGACTGATAAAACCGCGTGCTTCACGTCATAGCCGCAACGATCAAGGAGGCCTCAATTGACGCAACTAACAATTCCGTCCCGTTTCTACACAGATGAAAATCACTACGACTTCGACAAAAGACAGATCTTCTACAAAAGTTGGCAGTTTGTCGGCCACGTGAGCCAAGTGGCCAATAGGGGCGACTACTTCACAACCAAAATCGTCGATGAAAACATCCTCATCGCGAAGGGCGAGGACGAGAAGATCAGAGCGTTTTTCAACGTCTGCCCGCATCGCGCGCATTCGGTTGCGACCGGCGCGGGAAATCGCAAGCTTTTCGTCTGCCCCTACCACGCCTGGTCCTATCGGCTGAATGGCCAGCTTGTCCGCGCACCGCAGGCTGAAAACGTGGACGGTTTCTGCAAGAATGATATCAAGCTCCGCGAGGTGCAGCTCGAGACGATGTTGGGCCTGATCTTTGTGAACCTCGACGACAACGCGACCAGCCTAAAAGAAACCTATCCCGGGCTGGAAGAAGGCATTCTCTCGACCAGAACGGGAATCGAGAACATGAAGCCCGTGTTCGAGCGCGATATCGAACACAGCTGCAACTGGAAAGTATCCGTCGAGAACCTTAACGAATGCTACCACTGCCCATCGGTGCACGCCACATCGATCACGCAACTCTATGAAACGGAATCATATTCCTGCGATGTTTATGGCCCCTTCATGCGGCACTTCATTGCACGCAAGCGCGACCGCGACGTGCACGGCGATTTGCACAGTTGGTTCATCTGGCCGAACAATGTGGTTGAGGTATTTCCGATCCATGGCGCGGTTTCTTTGAGGCGGGTCGTACCTCTCGGTCCGAGCAAGACCCGATACCATTATAGCTGGTGGGTGCCCGAGGGCCTGTCGGAGGAAGCGACCCAGGAGGTCGTCGCGGTGGGAACCGAATACTGCAACACCGTGTGCCGCGAAGACGCCGCCGTGGTGGCCTGCGTTCAGGCCGGCCTGGAAAGCATAGGCTTCGACCGCGGTCCGCTCATTGTCACCTCGCAGGCCGCGGAGCAAAGCGAAAACGCCATAGCGCATTTTCAGACGCTGTACGCAGACACACTGAAAGCCGCGGGTGAGGCCCTGTAGGTGGCGAGCAGACGGTTCCAACGCAATCTTGCCGTGACGCGCTGTGGTCTCGATCTCATCTGATCAGTCGCAGGCGCAGCGCTTTGCCTGCGAAGACGGTATGAGGTGCCCCTAGTTTCCTAGACACCTGCCTCGTTCAGTTTTTGCTGCCTTGTTTCGAAGTCAACGGGCGACAGCATGCCGTTGTTCGTGTGCTTGCGTTTCGGGTTGTAGAACATCTCGATGTAGTCGAAGACGTCCTGCCGAGCAGCGTCGCGGGTCGGGTAGGTACGACGCCGGATCCGTTCCCGTTTCAGGAGCTGGAAGAAGCTCTCGGCGACAGCGTTATCGTGACAATTGCCGCGTCTGCTCATGCTGGGTTCCAGATCATACTGGCGCAGGAACGTCTGCCACTCCCGGCTGGTGAATTGGGAGCCCTGGTCGGAGTGGATCATGACCTTGCCCGCGGGTTTGCGGCGCCACACGGCCATCAGCAGGGCTTGCAGGGCGAGGTCAGTGGTCATTCGGGATTGAGCGGACCAGCCGACAACGCGGCGCGAGAATAAGTCGATGACGACGCAGAGATACAACCAGCCCTCATGGGTCTTGATGTAGGTGATGTCAGTCACCCACGCTTGGTCCGGCTGAGAGGTCTGAAACTGCTGTTCCAGCCGGTTCTCAGCAACAACGGCCGGCTTGCCTCCATAGCGGCCGGGACGCCGCCTGTAGCCGATCTGCGCCGTGATCCCGGCGCGCGATGCCAGCCGCGCGGCCCGGTTCTCGGAAATCGTCTCTCCCAGGTCGCGCAGATCATCAGCCAGCTTGCGATAGCCGTAAATCCTGCCGCTCTCGGCCCAGGCCTGCCGGATCAACGCAGTCTGGCGGACATCCTCCTGCGCGCGGTGGCTTAACGGTTCCTTAAGCCATACATGGAAGCCAGAGAAATGCACCCGCAGCACCCTGCACATGGCCCGAACGCGAAACTGTTCCCGATGCGCGCTGATGAACGCGTACTTCACTTTGCATTCTGCGCGAAGTACGCCGCCGCCCTCTTTAAGATATCGCGCTCCTCAGTCACCCGGGCCAGCTCGCGCTTCAGCCGACGGTTCTCGGCCTCGTGATCCACGCCAGGCTTCTTCGCCTCAGGATCGCCGAACAGCTTGATCCACTTGTAGAGCGAATGCGTGCTGACGCCCAGGCGCCAGGAAACCTCCCGAACAGCATACCCTCGCACCGTGATCTGATGCACCGCGTCCCGCTTGAACTCATCGCTGTAATTGCTCGTCCCCATCTCGGCCTCCTCGCCTCAAAGTTAGGGGGCAAAGCGTCTACAAATCTAGGGGCACCTCAGTACCTTCCGCGCCGCTATCAACTCATGCGCAACAGGGCGTCCGCGGCGACGGCGTCATCCTCAAAGACCATGAGGGGGTTCACATCGAGCTCAATCAGCGAGTCGGCATTGGCGTCGGCAAACTGCGCAACCGCCATGACGGCATCAATCAGAGCCTCGCGGTTTGCTGCTGCCTGCCCCCGATAACCATCTAGAAGTTTGACGACCTTCAGCCGCGCGATTGCCTCTTCTACATCTTCGCGAATGATAGGAAACAGCAAGGAACACGCGTCCTGCATCAATTCGACCAGAATGCCTCCGGCACCGATCACCAGCACGAGACCGAATTGAGGGTCGCGCGTTATCCCAACGATGAGCTCGACCAGAGGCTTCGGCTGCATGCGTTCGACAAGGTAACTATCCGACAAATCGGCCATTCCGTCGGCGGCGGCCATGACTGCATCAGGGTCCGTCAACCCAAGTGCAACACCTCCAACGTCGGATTTGTGTGTCATGTGGCTGCCTGCCGCTTTGAGAACGACCGGGAAGCCAATCTCCGAAGCCGCCGAAACCACATTGGCCCGATCTACGAGGCGGCCCTCTGGCACCTTCAGCCCAAACTTTGCCAACCGGCGCTTGCTCGCGGCTTCGTCAAGGACAGTGGAGGGCTTGTGCGACAGCACGGGAACCGGTTTCATCGGTGTTGCAGCTCGACCCGATGCAGCCAAGCGGTGATACCGTCCGATACGGGCCGCGGCCTCTAGCGCCGCAAGCGTTTCGTCAAATCCGTACATGGGGATCAAGCCCCGGGCGATAGCCTGACGGCTGACATCCGGGGGAAGGTTTTCGGGCAAGGACGAGGCGAGAATCGACACCCCAGGCGCAGCTTCATGGGCATCTGCAAAAGCTCCCAAAGCAGCGGTCCAGCTGTCCGTCGAACAACGGTCGGCGCGCGGCCAGTCAAGCAACATGAGACGTGCGTCATAGTCTGAGCGCAAAACCTCGGTAAATGTCCGCGACTGGGCCTCGCGATTGCCCCAGTCAAAGGTATGGTAGTCGAACGGGTTGGAGATATGCACAAGCTCATGGGTTGTCGCAGAAATGCGCTTGTGATCAGCCTCGGAAAACTCTGCGAAGTTCAGATCGCGTGACTCTGCCAGGTCAGCAATCATCGAGGCTTCGCCTCCTGAAACACTCATCGAGACGACCTTGTTGCCAGCGAGCGGTCCGCACAGCGAGAGCAATTTTAGGGTTTCCACGAAGACGGGCAGCGTATTGACCCGCGCCACCCCGTAGCGTGCAAACAGCGCATTGTAGAGTTCGTCGTCACCGGCGAGCGTCGATGTATGACTGACCGCGATCTTGGCCCCGGCCTCCGAGCGCCCTGTTTTGAGCGCAACCAGCGGCACGCCCTTTGCGAGCGCGCGGCTGGCGGCAGCAGAAAATTTTGGTATGTCGGTCAGGCCTTCAATCAGAAGTCCGATTGCCGTGACCCGGTCGTCATCCAGCATGGCGTCAATGAATTCTGCGACACCGGTTTGCGCCTGATTGCCCAAAGAGACCAGGTAGGACAATGGCAGATGACGTTTCTGCATCGTCACGTTCAACCCGATGGCGCCGCTTTGGCTTAGAATTGCCACGCCCTTATCGACCGGGTCAGCCCCGTGTTCGTCCGGCCAAAGTGCAACGCCATCCATGAAATTCAGAAACCCAAGGCAATTGGGCCCCTGAATGGGCATGTTGCCAGCGGCCTCGACAAGCTTCTGCTGATGCGCCTTTCCCGTCGCTCCGATCTCGGCGTAACCGGAAGCAAAGCATACCGCCCCGCCAACCCCCATGACGTTAAGCTTGCTTACGATGTCAATTGTCGCGGTACGGTTCACACCGATGAAGACCGCATCCGGGACCTCTGGCAGGTCGTCAAGGCTCTTGAAACACGACACTCCCGCCATTTCATCATGTGACGTGCTGACGGGCCAGATTTCTCCGGCGTAGCCCATCAGCTTGCACTGGCGGACCACCTGTCCGCACCAGCGTCCACCGATAACGGCAATATGCCGTGGCCTCAGAAACCGTTTGAGACGGGTAGTGTCGACCATGGACTTCACCGTGTTTCGATTGGGCGCAGCAGCGCGCGGGAAATGATGTGCCGCTGGATCTCGCTCGTACCATCATAGATGCGTTCTACGCGGGAATCCCGCCACATCCGTTCGAGCGGAAGCTCAGTCATCAAACCCATGCCTCCGAATATCTGCAGCGCTTCGTCTGTCACGAAACCGACCATTTCGCTGGCAAAGACCTTTGCCATGGCGAAATCCTCGTCTCGGGCAATGCCCTGATCCTGCTTCCACGCGGTTCGCAGCGTCAACAGTTCGGCAACCTCGATGCGGGTTTGCATATCGGCCAGTTTGAATCCAATGCCCTGAAATTTGCCAATCGTCTGCCCGAACTGCTTGCGCGTCGCGGCGTAATCAAGTGCCAGTTCCATCGCGCGCTGCGCACGGCCGACGCTGGTTGTCGCCAAACGCAGGCGTTCGGGGCCGAGCCAGTCCCCGGCCACGTCGAATCCCCTATCCAGTTCGCCCAGAATCTGGGACTTGCACACTCGGCACTCGTCGAACTCCAGGATGCAGTTGTGGTAGCCGCGATGCGATACCGAGTGATAGCCTTCCAGGATTTCGAAGCCGGGGGTGCCACGATCGACAAGGAAACAGGTGATGCGTTTCTTCTTGCCGCGCGGCGTCTCATCTTCGCCCGTCGCAGCGAAGACAACGGCAAAATCCGCGATGTCGGCATGGCTGATGAAATGTTTGCGGCCATTGAGCACGAAATCATCACCATCGGCCTTGGCAGTTGTTCTCATCGAGCGCACGTCCGAACCTGCTTCCGGCTCGGTCAAGCCAAAACAATCAATCTTTTCTCCCGAGATCGTCGGCAGCAGATACTTCTCGCGCTGTTCGCCGGCACAGGCTTGAAGAATGTTGCTGGGGCGGTGGACGACGGATTGCAGGCCAAGATTGGCGCGCCCAAGCTCGCGCTCGAGCAATGCCAAGGTCACCGCGTCGAGTCCGGCACCGCCGATTTCCGCAGGCATGTTTGGGGCGTAGAATCCCATCTCTATCGCGCGCTTCTTGATTTGGGCGCGCAGGTCAGGTGGAATCTGATCGGTCTTTTCGACGCGTTCCTCGTGCGGGTAGAGTTCCTCCTCGACGAACGCACGCACGCTTGTAACCAGCATTTCCTGCTCTTGTGTCAGGGCAAAATCCACAGCGACCTCCTCAGATCTTCGATGCGGTGTCTACTGCCGACATTTCGGCATATGGAAACCTGTCTCGGGTTTGGCTTGGCAGCATTCGTTTGCACGAACACACGCCGATACATACTCTGCGGTAGATATTTCGTCACCTCAAGATAATAATATACTTATTAGTACTTTTCTTGCCCACCATGCCACATTGGTCCAGCTGAGCCCATGGGTCACGCCGAGTTGTTTGTCGGCGGTCAGGATTCTCGCAGCAGCCAAAGGCTTCTATCAGCTAACACCGATCCTCAGCAGCCTCACGCCTGGAGAAAGCGTCTCCAAAGCTTTACGTCAGAGCCGGGCGGATTCATCGACGATCCGATCCATCAGAAGCCGGGGCATAACACCTAGGTTGAAGAGACGGCTTGGCCTGATACGCGTGGCGACGCGCCTGAGTTGGCACGATCGATTTCAGCCACCAAGTTCCGTAACTGTACCAATCCTCGGTCCCGTCGGGCACACAAGTCCTGAAACGCTGCACTGTCGAAGATGCGCATGGCGTCATCACTGTACTTTTTCAGAACCGACTCGTCGGGTTTGAAGTCACCCGGTGTCGCATAGCCGTCTTCAAGCTCACCCATCAACAGTTGCAAAAAGAATGGCCAGCCCTTTGCGCCACCGCTGCCCAGACCATAGATTTCCGTCGGTCCCATGAGCGCCCAGCGAAGACCGGGGCCGTATTTGATGGCCGCATCTATATCTTCCGCGGTTGCAACACCTTCCTGAATGAGATGCAACACCTCGCGGAATACCGACGCCTGAATGCGATTGCCGATGTATCCGCGGATTTCTCTGTTCAGGACCACGGGGTGCATGGTGGTTGAGCGGTAGAATTCTGTTGCTCTATCAAGAACGCCCGGCGCGAGACCGTCCGCCCCAGCCAGTTCAACGAGTGGTATCATGTAGGGGGGATTAAACGGGTGAGCGATCAGGAACCGATCGCCCGCCTTGCAGTTGTGCCGCAACCGCGCGGCCAGGAAACCTGATGAACTGGACGCGATGATCGCATCAACCGGAGCGAGATCACCGATCTGTCGAAGAAGATCAATCTTCATCGCCTCATTCTCGACGGCACTTTCCTGAATGAGATTGGCTGAGGCCACTGCTTCTCCAAGATCCGTGGTAAAGCGCCAGCGGTCGGAAGAAGCCCCCTCTGCGAGGCCGAGAGACCTGACGTATGGCCACGCCTCGTCGATCATGGCCCGAATGTATTTTTCTTTCTCGGAATCAAGGTCGTATGCGACCACATCGAGTCCGGATCGCAAGAAATGCACGACCCAACCGGCGCCAATCACCCCGCAACCGATGCAGGTCACATGCTTTATAGGTGCCTTCATCTGGCTCTCCGTTTGATCTGACGTTTCAATTTGCCGACTATGACGGCACGACATTCCCGCATGGAGCAGCATGACCACCAGCAGCAAAAACCCGAAGAAGAAAAAAGTTGACCCATGAGTACAATGAGAAGACCATTGGGTCAATCGAGAATCGGGTGTGGCATTGGCGCTGGTCGTGGAGGGGCGCCTTCCAAGTCAGTGAGCGTGCCTCTGATCAACGCTTGCCGGATCCGGCCCGACACCCGCTTCAAGGCAGTTCGAACCCGCCTGCAGTCGCACATAAAGGCGCGTCAGGCTCAAGAAAGGGAGGCCCATGTGACCGAGCAAACGATTTCGTCCCGTTTTTACACGGATGAAAGCTGTTTCGAATTCGACAAGGAACAGATCTTTTACAAGACTTGGCAGTTTGTCGGCCATATCAGCCAATTGGCGAAGGCCGGGGACTACTTCACGACCAAGGTTGCCGATGAGAATCTCCTCATCGTCAAGGGCGAGGATGAGGCCATCCGGACCTTCTTCAACGTATGCCGCCATCGCGCTCATGCCGTGGCGAGTGGGTCCGGCAATCGCAAACTCTTCGTTTGCCCGTACCATGCCTGGTCGTACCGTCTGAACGGAGCACTGCACCGCGCTCCGGTAACGGAGAACGTTGAGGGATTTTGCAAGAACGACATAACCCTTCGAGAGATCCGCACCGAAACGAAATTCGGCATGATCTTTGTCAATCTCGACGATGACGCGCTGAGCATCAACGAAACCTATCCCGGCGTTGAGGAGGCCATCCTGTCGCAAAGACCCGGGATCGCGTCCATGAAGAAGGTGTTCGAACGCAGCGTCGAACACGAATGCAACTGGAAGATCTCGGTTGAAAACTACAATGAGTGTTATCACTGCCCGACGGTTCACGCGACATCCATTACACGCCTCTACCTGACGGATTCCTACACCTGCGATCTGAACGGCCCTGTTACCAAGCACTTCATGGCCCGCAAGGACGATCGTGACGTGCATGGTGACATGCACAGCTGGTTCCTGTTCCCAAATACAATTGTTGAGGTGTTCCCGCTTCACAACGCCGTATCCTTACGGACCATCGTACCCTTGGGAGTCGACAAATCAGTCTACTACTACAGCTGGTATGTTCCCTCTGACCTATCCGATGACGCCGTCGAGGAAGTTGTCGCTATGGGCCAAAACTACTGCGACACGGTCTGCGTCGAGGATGCAAGTGTGGTAGAGGCCGTGCACATCGGCATGAAGAGCCGAAGCTTTGATACCGGACCGCTGATCATAACGCCGCAATCCTCGCCTCAAAACGAAAATGCGACGGCCCATTTCCAGTCCAGATACAAGGACGCCGTGATTGCGGCAGGGGAAAAGCTGTAGGCGTGTGACCATCTTGTGAGTTGCAGGAGGGGCGTGACCGCCGCCTCGCTCGCTCATCACAAAGCTTGTGCGAAAATGACGCTCCCTTGTCATTGCCTGGCGAAGAAACCGATCCGGACAGGAAAGAAATGTTGGCCGATAAGATCATAACGACGCGTCGCTTTGGAAACGTACTGGAAATCACTCTGAACCGCCCGCCTGTAAATGCGATAAACCGCGAGACCAGCCGTGCCGTTTATGCCGCTTTGAAGAAGCTTCAAGACGATCCCGGCCTGCGTGTTGGCATTCTTACAGGCTCTGGCGATCGGGTCTTTTCCGCCGGATGGGATCTGAAGGAGGTTGCCGATCCTGATTTCGACCCAAAACTGGATACCGATCCCGAACTTGGACACGGACCAGGCGGTTTCGGTGGTATCACAGAGTTTTACGATCTCGACAAACCAGTCATCGCTGCGCTCAATGGCGCCACGCTCGGCGGCGGTTTCGAGATCGCGCTCGCATGTGATGTGATCTTTGCTGCTGACCACACTTATTTCCAGCTTCCTGAGATGCAGCGCGGCTTTATTCCTGACGGCGGCGCGATCCAGCGTCTACCTCGGCGGATACCCTACAACGTCGCCTTCGAGCTCATGCTCAGCGGTCGCCGCATGGATGCGAAGGAAGCAAAAGGCTTAGGTCTTGTGCATCAGATCGTCAACGCCCCGGACTTGCTGGACACGGTTCGCGACTACGCCGCGGAAGTCGCCAAGGGTGCACCGCTTGCGATGCGCGCCATGAAAGAGGTGTTGCGTCACATCGAGATGCTGACACTTGAGGATGCGATGGCAAAAACAAAACCCGGCAAGAGCGGGCTGCCTGTCTACGAAAAAATGTGCGCGTCCGACGACTTCACCGAAGGCTCTGTCGCTTTTGCAGAAAGGCGCGCGCCTGTCTGGAAAGGGGCGTAGTCGAAATGGGCCTTATCGGTGCGCACGGGCCTGCAATCATCTAAGGACAGCAACGCGCAATTCACCTGAAGAGACAAACACGATGGCGAAAATTCAGATCCTATACCCAGAGCCAGACGACCGGGATGCGTTCGATGCACATTATCGCGACGTTCACACTCCTATGGTGATGAAGATCCCGGGCCTTAGGCGTCTGGTGGTCAATAAGCTGACAGATATCACTTCGGACCAACCCGGCGATTGGTACATGTCGGCAGAGCTTCATTATGCATCGTCGGAAGCCATGCAGGCCTCACTCGAGACCCCGGAGTCGAAGGCAACCGATGCTGATTTTGAAGCTTTCGCGCCGAAAGGCACTCTGGTGCTTATGCACAGCGAAGAAGCTGACCAAATCGCACCCGTCTCAATGGCGCCCTCAGCACGTGAACGCGGCGAGGATGTTCTGCGCACGCTCTGGGGCGAGGTCTTCACCCCGGCCCCCGGCACCGAAGAGTTCATGAACGTCACAATCGACCATTTATTCGGAAACCTCTGGACGCGGCCCAACCTGGCAGTGCGCGACCGTTCGCTGATAACGATTGCAGCTCTTACGGCATTGGGGCGGTTCCCGCAGCTTGAAGAACATCTGGAGGGCGGCTTGAACCTTGGCATAACCCGAGAGGAGCTAAAGGAAATCATGCTGCATCTGGCGCATTACGGTGGATGGCCGGTCGGGGTATCCGGATTGAATGTTGCCATGACGCTTTTTGAGCGTCTCGATCAGCCCTGACCGCAGCAGGTTCCACGACGACGGCAGCGGGGACATCACGCCAGAATGAATGGAGTTTAATTTGCCACTTGAAATGAACCGAAAGGTCTTCATCACGTGCGCCGTCACCGGCGGAGGGTCGACGCAGGATCGTTCGCCCCATGTGCCGCGCTCACCTAAAGAGATCGCCGACAGTGCGATCGCCGCCGCGCGTGCCGGCGCTGCAGTGGTCCACTGCCATGTCCGCGACCCGGAAACCGGCGCTCCGGCGCGCGACCTCCACCTCTACCGCGAAGTGACCGATCGCATTCGGGACTCGGACGTGGATGTTGTACTGAACCTGACGGCTGGAATGGGGGGCGAGGTTGTTATGGGCCCCCCGGATCAACCCCTGCCCATCAACGAAGTGGCGAGCGACATGGTTGGGGCCGATGCCCGTCTGGCGCACATCGTCGAGTGCCTGCCGGAAATCTGTACGCTGGACTGCGGAACCATGAACTTTCTCGAAGGCGAATTCGTGATGATGAATACGCCAAACATGCTTCGTTCCATGGCAGAAAAGATCACGACCCTCGGAGTTATCGCCGAGATCGAAGTCTTCGACACCGGGCATCTGTGGTTTGCCAAGCAGCTGGTGAAGGAGGGTCGGTTGCCCAACCCCGCGCTGGTTCAGCTTTGTATGGGCATCCCGTGGGGCGCACCAAATGATCTGGCTACGCTAATGGCAATGGTACATGCCATCCCCGAAAACTGGACATGGTCGGCATTCTCTCTGGGCCGCGATCAGATGCCTTACGCCGCGGCGGCCGCTTTGGCAGGAGGCAATGTGAGGGTTGGCTTGGAAGACAATCTGATGCTGAGAAAGGACGTTTTGGCTACGAACGAACAACTCGTCGAGCAGGCCGCCACAATATTGGACAAGATGGGCGCCGAAATCATGACCCCGACCGAGGTTCGCGAGAAACTTGCACTGACCAAACGCGCGCCGGCGTGCAAGTAGTCGGTGCAGCAACGCGGACAAAGGTGTGGCCGTGAGCATTTTGCTTTCCAGATTGGCGGGCGAACTCAGGGCGCCTCTCGGTATCCTGCTTTCAATCGACATCCGATCGGGTCCCTCGATCAAAGTGCGAAGCGCCGTAGGCTGAATCGTCTCACAGCGGCCTGGACCGAAACCTCGACGAGCTAGTCGCTCCGTTCCCGATCCGGCATTCGCGCCCCATTTCAGAGGACGACAAATACATAAGGTTGGCTGGCGCACGTTTACCAAGGAGATAAAAGGTTCGAAATGACAGGTCCCAACATCATCGTCATCAGTTCCGATCAGCAACGCTGGGATGCGCTTGGCTCAGTCAGCCACTATGTCGACACCCCGAACCTCGATCGGCTGGCGGCGCGCGGCACCAGCTTCCCCAACAGCTACTGCGCCTCGCCCATCTGTGTGCCATCGCGCGCATCTATGGCGACCGGGCTGGAAGTGCACCAGACCCGGTGCTGGAGCAGCGCGGAACCTTATCACGGCCAGTTCAAGAGCTGGCACCACGCGCTGCGGGAGGCGGGCTACCGCACCACCTCGATCGGCAAGCTGCATTTCCGATCGGAGGAAGACGACAACGGGTTCTCGGAAGAGATCATGCCAACGCATATCATCGGCGGTGTCGGCTATCCCTTCGTGATGCTGCGGCCCGAGGCCAAGAAGATGGACGGGATCGAGGACTTCATCGACAGCGTCGGCTGGGGCACCTCGAACTATACGCTGCATGACGAAACCGTCGCCGATACGACCGCGCGGTGGCTGACGGAACATGGCGACGAACATCCCTGGGCCTTGTTCGTGTCCTTCGTGACGCCACATCATCCGCTGATCGTGCCCGAGCGGTTCAGGGCGGCATACCCGCCCGATCGGGTGCCCCTGCCCGCCGTCTATGTGGCACCGCCCGGCATTCATCCCAGCGTCACGGCGCATCCGGCAACCGCCGCGCTGGAAAGCAACCTGCACTACAACCAGTATTTCAGGGATGAAGCGCATGTTCGCGAGCAACGAACCTACTACATGGCGCTGACCTCATTCCTGGACGAATGCGTTGGGAAGGTGCTCGATGCCGTTGAGCGGACCGGGCATCAGGAGGACACGCTCATCATCTTCACGTCGGATCATGGCGAAATGCTGGGCGATCTCGGCCTGTGGACAAAATCGCAGATGCATGACGGCTCGGTCCGGGTGCCGCTGATCGTGGCGGGGCCGGACTTTCCCGCCGGGCTCCGCTCGCGGGCGGTCTGCTCGCATGTGGACATATACCCGACCGTCACGCAGGCTGCCGGCCTCGATCCCGATCCAAACCGGCCCGGGCGCGCGCTTCAGGAGGCGGCGGCCGTTCGCGGCGCCGACGCGCGCAGTGTGATCTCGGGCTACCATGACTACGGCTCGGTCACCGGCTCGACGATGCTGCGGTGGGGCAACTGGAAATATCTGTACCACCCCGGCTACGCGCCACAGCTTTTCGACATGGCCGCGGACCCGGAGGAGCTTTGCGACCTCATCGCCGAAGGTGGGCATGAGGATATCGCGGCCGAATGCGACAGGGAACTTCGCCGCCATCTCGACCCCGACCAGGCCAGTGCCGATGCGTTCGAGGATCAGCGCCGGCGCGTGGAGGAACTCGGCGGACGCGAGAAAATCCTCAGCGACGCCGAGTTGCCGGCTGTGACACCGATGAACCTCGGAAAGACCTGAGGCCAGAGGGCGTAGGTCGGGTACGTCCCATTAAAGTCGCGGCGACCCGACTGTGCGCATGGCGCGAACCTCGGCCCCAGCAAGTGGGGCATCCGGGTTCGCGCACGGCGGGTCATGCCGGGATTGCGAGCGCCTTCAGGTGTATGGAGACGTCTGCGACCGTGTCGAGGCTCCAGATCGTGCCGAGCATCTGCTTCAAGGCATCGGCCGGCAGGTGATCCCTGGCATATCGCGCGAACACTTCATCGAACTGCGCCCGTGTCATCGGCTCCTCGGAGGAACCGATGACCGCCATGCGTTCCTTCGTGTATTCGCCCCCGCCCCTGGTTCTGACGATAACCGTCGTGGGCCGGCTCATGTAACGAACGGGTCCGGCACCGGCATCCGACGGCAGGATCGTCACGATGACCTTCCCCCGCGCCTCGTCGAGTTTGGGGTCGTGCGGCGTGTGGGTCAGGAAGTCGCTGACCTTCAATTCCCCGTTCAGCATCGCGAGGCCGATCGCGTGCTGGAAACTGAACTGCTTGTCGCCCGCTGTCTCGGGGTAGGGCTTGTCGCAGCCCGCGTCTTCGGGCCCCGTCACGATCTCGACCGTCTCGATATCGTCGTAGGTGAGACCATGCTCTGCGAGGATCTCGAAAAGCGCGTCAAGCTGGCGATGAATGCTGATCGAGTTGGGGTATTTCTTGATCCACATCCCTGTGAACAACCAACTTTCCCCCAGATCGGCCATGGCGTCCTGCAACGTCACCTTCTTCGACAGCATCTCGCCATAGGCGGCGAGATCGGGGTTGCTGGTCAGGCCCAAGCGGGCCATCTCGGCGCCGATCAGCCCCTGCAACGCATGCAGCGCGGATTCGAGGAAATGCGCGTCCGTGCCAAGGCTCGCCTCGGTGATACCGGGCGCCGAAAGCGCGAACCCCATCGCGGCAGTCGTCTGCCCTGCATCCAACCCGAAAGCCTTGGCAGCCGCGGCCGCGCAGCCCATCGCAGAGGTCGGCGGAAGCGACTGGCCCAGCCGCATCGTATCGAACGGCAGGCTGGTCCGGTAGTGCGCCTCCAGCCCTGCCACGGCCGCCTCGATCAGGGCCTTGCCCGACAAGTGGAGTTTGTCAGCGAGCGTCAACAGCAGCGGGATGATGGTCACGTCCCAGGAACAGCCGCCCTCGGGGATCGCCACATCCTCAAGCTCGCTCGCATGGGCGGAAAACGCGTTCAGCAGGACGCCTTCCCAGATCGACGTCCTCAGGTCCGTCCCGATCACTGCGACCTCGCCGGGCAGCGCGCGGGCACGGATCATGTCGATCAGCTTCGCCGCGTTCGGGCAGGCTGATCCGGCAAGCGTTCCGGCAACCGTCTTGAGGATCAGCGCCTTGGCGAATTCGACAACCTCGGACGGCAGCTGATCATAGCTGACCCTCGCGACGAACTCACCGAGTTCTTGCGCCATCGACGTCTGGTTCATTGTGCCCCACCCTGACTGATTGAGAATACGATGCGGGCCCTACGCTATTTCTTGTCGGGCTCGATGGAGAACCCACCCAGCTGCGGCCACGCGATCGGGGCACTGGCTTTCAAAAGGCGCTGTTCCAGCGGAAGCGCCGCATCCCAATGGGCAGCGATCACGCGGCGCCCGTTGAAGTCACCGGCCGCCTCGGACGCGATCCAGAGATACGGCGCGGCCATGACATCCGATTGCATCAGGTCGGCCGTGCTGACCGAGGCATCGCGGTACTTGGCCGACATGTTGGTATTGGTGTTGCCGCCGGGGATGAGCACGTTGCAGGTGATCCCGGTGCCCGCCAGTTCCTGCGCGAGGACCGAGGCCATGGCCTCGTGCCCCGCCTTGGAACTGCCGTAGGTCGTGTTCGACGCCGTCCACATCGTGCCGAGGCTCGTCGTCACGTTGATGATGCGGCCGGAATTCTGCGCGACCATATGTTCGACTGCAGGCTTGGACAGGTAGAACGGCGCATCCATGTTGACCGCCCTGATCTTCTGCCAGGCCTCGATCGTCACCTCGCGAAAGCTCGCAGGTTCCCAGAGGCCGGCATTGTTGACGAGGATGTCGAGCCCCTCGAGCGTGCCGATGGTCTCGGCAACCGCGTCCGCCGCGGCCTTGGGATCGGTGATATCGACGGTGATCGGCAGGACATTGTCCTTGCCCGCGATCTCGGCAAGACGCCCGGCGCTCTCGGTCAGCCAAGCGGCATTCACGTCCAGCATCGCGACCTTGCCGCCCTCAAGCACGGTCGCCTTGGCCATGGCAAAGCCCAGCCCAATGGGGCTGCCCGCACCCGTGATGACCGCAACTTTTCCGCCAAGTCGGTTTCCTGCCATCGTCCCGTATCCTCTGGTTTCGCGTCACACGCGGGTTTCTGCTGGGGGGTATGTAAAATACTTGAAAGTACTTTTTTATGACCCTATAGAATAATTAATGATTTGCAAGACCTTTCGGCACCCCCGTCGCAACAGAGGAAAGATCAGCGGAATGTCTTTCACCATCGCCTCCTGGAACATCAATTCGTTGCTGCCGCGACTGTCCGTCGTGGCGCGCTTACTGCGCGAAGAACACCCCGAGGTTCTCTGCCTTCAGAAATGCAAGGCGGCGAAAGGCGATGTGCCGCTCTCCGTCTTTGAGGATCTGGGCTACCCCCACAGCGCCATCCGCGATCAGGGACAGGTCAACGGCGTCGCGATCTTTTCCCGTATGCCGATCGTTGAAACCGCCGAGGCCGATATCGCCGGCCAGGGAGAGGCACGCTATCTCTTCGCACGTCTGGCGAACGGTATCGGCATCCACAACATGTACGTCCCCGCTGGCGGCAGCATTCCGGATGCAAGCAACGACCCCGGCTTTGGCAAGAAAAAGGCCTTCCTGGCCGATGCCCGTGATCGATTTCGTGCCGACAGGCCGACAAACGCCATCCTCGTCGGCGATCTCAACATCGCGCCCGACCAGGATGACGTCTATGACCACGCCCTGCTGAAAAACCAGGTCACCCATTCACCCGACGAAAGCGATATGCTGGCCGCGGTCAGGGAGGCCGGCGATTGGGTCGATGTCCTCCGCAAGGTCCAGCCTACGGGCGCAATGTATTCCTGGTGGTCTTATCGGTGGTGGAACGCCAAAGTCCCGGTCGGTCACAAGAACGACAAGGGCCGCCGGATCGACCATATCTGGGCGTCACCCGATCTTGTTGTCCGCCTGCAATCCGCCTGGGTCGACCGGACCGCGCGGGACTGGAAGGGCACGTCCGATCACGCCCCGGTATTCGCCAGCTTCGATATCTAGCGCCGACCCGCGGCCGGAAGTAAGCGGTGTCCCGACCCCACCTTCCCAGTGAATCTGCAAGCTGCGATTGCGCGTTGTGTGTAGATTTGCACGGGAGGTATCAGTGGGAGTCCATCGGGAGCGCAGTATGGAGGCCGTTGGGTTCGTGGAACTTTTGGCGGCTCCGACGACGAAGCGGCGCTGGTCGGATGAGGCGAAGGGTCGGTTGGTGGCCGAGACGCTAGTGCCGGGTGTCACGGTGAATGAGGTGGCACGTCGGCATGGGGTCAAGGCGAACCATCTGTCCTCATGGCGGACGCTGGCTCGGAAGGGCAAGTTGGTCGTGCCGGAGGTCGAGGGTGCGGAATTTGCGGCCCCCTCGGTTGCCGATCAGGACGCGCCCAAGCCTGCACGTATCGGATCACTTGATCTGGTGATCGGCCCGGTGACTGTGCGGCTCGATGCTGCCACGCCCGCTGTCCGGGTTGCGGAACTGGTCATGGCTCTGCAGGCCCGCCCGTGATCTTCCCGTCGAACCGGGTGCGGATCATGGTGGCGACGAAGCCGATCGACTTCCGCAAGGGCCACGACAGTTTGGCGGCGTTGGTGAAGAATGAGTTGCGCAAGGACCCGTTCACCGGGACCGTCTTTGTGTTCCGCGCCCGGAAGGCGGATCGGCTGAAGCTCCTGTATTGGGACGGGACCGGTCTGGTGATGGCCTACAAGCGGCTGGAGGAGCACGTGTTCACCTGGCCCGCCGTGAAGGACGGGCTGATGGTGATGAACCACGCGCAGTTCGAGGCGCTATTTTCCGGGCTCGACTGGCGTCGGGTTCGGGCCATCGAGGCGCGGGCTCCCGAGGCGGTGGAATGACTGCGGCAGGATGACTCAGGGGCTGCTTTGTGCGGGCGGCGGCGAAGCGGGTGTGGTAGAGCCGCGCCATGTCCGAGACCGCTGATCTGCTTGAAGAAAATGCTGCCTTGAAGGCGATGCTGATCGCCTCGGAGGCGCGCAACCAGCGCAAGGACGAACGGATCGAGCGGTTGGAGAAGCTCGTCGCGGCGTTCCGGCAGGCGGCCTTCGGGCGCCGCTCGGAGAAGAGCGATCCGGACCAGTTCGAGCTGGCGCTAGAGGATCTGGAAACCGCCATCGCAGTGATCCATGCCGAAGCGGACGCCGAGGACCGCGCCGCCAGGCGCCCGGCCAAACCGCGCGCCACCAATCGCGGATCGTTGCCCGGACACCTTCCGCGCATCGAGGAGGTGATCGAGCCCGAGAGTCTGATCTGCGCCTGCGGCGGTTGCCTGCATTGCATCGGCGAGGACGTGTCGGAGCGGCTGGATATCGTGCCCGCCCGGTTCCGCGTGATCGTCACGCGGCGCCCGAAATATGCCTGCCGGTCCTGCACCGACGGCGTTGTGCAAGCACCCGCACCGGCGCGGCTGATCCCGGGTGGCATGCCGACCGAGGCGACGGTGGCGCATGTGTTGGTCTCGAAATACGCCGACCACCTGCCGCTCTATCGCCAGGCTCAAATCTACAGCCGCCAGGGCGTCGATCTGGACCGGTCGACCCTGGCTGACTGGGTGGGCCGCGCCGCCTTCGAACTCCGGCCCGTCTTCGATGCGCTGATGGCCGACCTGAAGCGATCGACGAAGCTGTTCATGGACGAAACCCGCGCGCCGGCGCTCGATCCGGGGGCGCAAAAGACAAAGACCGGATACTTCTGGGCGCTCGCCCGCGATGACCGGTCCTGGGGCGGGAGCGCGCCGCCCGGTGTGGCCTTCACCTATGCCCCCGGTCGGGGCGGTCAGCATGCCGAGCGGATATTGCAGGGCTTTGCCTGATCAGTCCCCAGCGCCGGATGAGGAGCGTCAGTCAACAAACGCATAATTGCCAGGGCCATACATGCGGACCCTGGCAATTCTTCGCGCTCAGGTCATGATGGTCCCTAGTTAAACCACCAACGGCTGACGGCGTAGCGACCGTCGAGCGACGACGGCGACGCGGTCGCTTCCGGCGTGCCAATCTTGTCGGACACCGCATCGACGACATTGTAGAAGGCCGGGATGATCGAGGGGCCTTCGTCGGTCAGGATGCGTTGCGCTTCGGAATAAAGCTCTGCCCGCTTCGCTTCGTCGCGCTCGCCCTTGGCTTGTGTAACGATATTGTCCAGGCGTTCGCTTGAAAAACTGGTCGCGTTCCATGCCGCCCCGGTGCCGAAGGCAAGGGATATGATCAGCGCCTCTGTCGGGCGACCGGTCCAGTAGGAGGCGAAGAACGGATCCTTGCCCCATACTTCGGCCCAATAGCCATCTGCCGGAACCCGCTTAGGCACCAGATTGATCCCAGCAGTCTTAGCGGATTCTGAGTAAAGCTGCGCGGCACTCACCGAACCTTCAAAAGCGCTATCTGACACACTCAATTCCACATTAATGCTGTCGAGACCTGCCTGCTTGAGATGGTAGCGCGCGCGATCGGGATCGTAGCTGTGCTGTTCGATACTTGCGTCGTGGAAGCGGTAGCTCGGTCCGATCGGGTTGTCGTTGGCCACGGTTCCGAAGCCGTTCAGAATCTTGTCGACGAATTCGTCGCGCTGGATCGCATATTTCAACGCCAGTCGAACGTTATTGTCGTTGAAGGGTGCTTGCGCGGTTTGCATGTCGAAGAGGTTGAAGCCGGGGCTGGTACGCGAAACGAGTTTGATGTTGGGTGCAGTGCCCACACGTTGTGCTACGCTTGTATCGACTTCGGCCACGACATGGGCTGCGCCAGTAAGTATCGCATTGACGCGGGCTGCACCATCATTCACCGCGATCAATTCGACACTGTCGAACCAGCCGCGGTCCGAACGGTGGTCGTTCTCGTTTCGCTCGAGTTTCGCACCAGCGCCGGGCTCGAACTCGAGTAGCTTGTAGGGGCCGCAGCCGATTCCCGATTGCCAGTCTGCCACGCCATCCTTGGTGGGCATGATTGAAAGATTGTAATCCGCGAAGACTGCCGGCCAGTCCGCGTCTGGCTGATTCAGCTTGAAAACAACGTCGTCTCCGTCGACGGCATAGCTCTCGAGTGCCGTCATCGTCGACTTGACCGGCGATTTCGTATCCGGCCCCAAGTGAATGGCGATGGAATTCACCACATCTTCAGGTGTCAGGGTCTGGCCGTTGTGGAATGTGATCCCCTTCTTGATTGTCATGCGCCATTCAGTAGCGTTTTCATTGGCCTCGGCACCGGTCGCCACGCTGGGCACGAGTTTGCCGTCCGAGGCGACCTCGAACAGGGTGTCGTGTACGCTCACCCGCAGGACGCCGCCAAAATGGGCCAAGGTCACTTCCGGATCGAATGAGTCGGTCGTGGAAGCCTTCCCGATCGCAAAGATTGCATGTCCGCCACGCTTCGGTTCGGCACGCGCCGCCTTCGGTAGCAGAAGCCCGCCCAGAGACGCAGCCCCAAGCGCTGCCCCGCCCCTAAGCACACCGCGGCGACTGAGGCGACTGTGACCTAGTCCACCTAGCTGAGATCCTGAATAACCCATTAGTTCCTCCCTGTTGGTGGCGCCAGGCGTACCCGGCACATGGCGATTGTACTCTATAGTATGTCAAGATACCATCAAGTATTCATACCTTCTGGTCGTTTTTTATCGGGAGCAATCCGACGGGAGGCCCTGTCTTAACCGGACCCGTTGGCGCGAAAGGTTCGTCGGCATGACGCAACCAGCGCCGACTGCCCACGCTCCATCAGTAAGGCAGCCCCAAAATGCCGCGTTCGTCGTCCTTGATCCGCCGGGCAATTACCAAACGGTTAATGTCGTTCGTTCCCTCGCCTATCGTGTAGAGCAGAGCCTCGCGATAAAGCCGCTCGACGGCGTATTCCTTGATGTATCCGGCCCCGCCGTGAACCTTTACGGCGTCCTGCGCGATCTTGACCGCCACTTCGGACGCGAAGAGTTTGGCCATCGCACCGATCATGTCGCAGCGCTTCCCCGTTTCCTTCTCGCGGGCGGCTTCCATCGTGATCAACCGCGCCGCGACGAGACGGGTCGCCATATCGGCGAGCTTCAGCTGGATGGCCTGATGCTGGTCGATCGCTACGCCAAAGGTCCGGCGCTCGGCAGCAAACTTCCTGGCCTCGGCCACTGCGTTCGCAGCAAGTCCGACGGCACTGGCCGCAATGGCGATGCGACCGACCTCCAGCGCATCCATTAATTGACGAAAACCGATCCCGGTATCTCCGCCCAGAATATTGCGGCTCGAAATGGGAACGGCGCTCATCTCGATCTGAACGGTATCGACCTGCCCGAAGGCCATCTTGCGAAACGTCGTCGTGACCTCGACCCCGTCGCAGGCCTTCTCCACGATCGCGAGGCTGAAACGCGGCTTTCCCGCTGCGTCGCTTTGGGGATGTCGCGCCAGCGTCAGGAGCAATGTCGCCCGCCGCCCGTTTGTGACATAGGTCTTCGACGCATTCAGTCGATAATCCTCACCATCCGGAACCAGCGTGCCCCGAATTGCCTGCAGGTCCGAACCGCAGTCCGGCTCGCTAAGGCAGAGCGCGCCCCGATGCTCCCCCGTCGCCAGACCGGGAAGATAGCGCCGTTTCTGATCCTCGGTCCCGTATGTGGCGATCGCATGTGCGACCGTCGCGTGACTGTTGGCGTAAGCGGCCAACGTCGTCCACGCTCGCGCCAGCGTTTCAAAGACGGCGGCAAAGACGGTGAGGCGGAGGCCAAGCCCGCCGAATTCCTCTGGCACCGCCAGACCGAAAAGCCCCAGCTGCACCATCTCATCGACCAGATCCGCCGGGAAGGTTCCACTAGCCTCGTAGCCAGCCACAAGAGGACGGACGCGTTCCTCGGCAAAGCGCTCCACGGTGCGGACGATCTCCCTTTCGACGTCGGAGAAGGACTCATGCATCAGGGACGGCTCCTGTGAAGTTAGACCGGGACCCTCCGGCCCATGTCAAAGTCGCGCGGACGCGGCGGGGAATTTTCGGCCGAGGTCCTTAAGGATTTCACGCGCCGCGTTGTGCCCCGGCACACCGGTCACACCGCCGCCGGGATGGCAGGCAGCACCGCACATGTAGAGGCTCGCGACTGGCGTGCGGTAATCCGCATAATGCGCGATCGGCCGCCGGAAGAAGATCTGATCGAGGCTCATCTCGCCATGATGGACGTGCCCGTCGGCCATGGCGAACATAACTTCGATGTCCTGCGGCGTCAGGATCTGCGCGTCGACCACTTCGCTCTCGAATCCAGGCGCATAGCGGCAGATCTGCCGAACGACGATGTCGAGAAGTTCTGCCTTCGTAGCTTCGTCCCAGTCCTTGCCGCGCAGCTTGTAGGGCACATGGCCGCCCATGATCTGCACGACATGCCTGCCCTCGGGCGCGACGGTCGGGTCGAAGGCCGAGGGTGTCGTGATCCAGAGATAGGGACGTGGCGCGATCTCTCCGCTCAAAGCGGAGTGAAACGCGTCCTCGAGTTCGTCGGAGTTCTCGGCAAGCACGATCCCGCCGGGATCCCGGTCGTTCAGCCTGCGCGCATCATAGGCTGTCCAGCGCGGCAGGGACTTGGTAGACAGGTTGATCTTGAAGGCGATCGACTTCGTGCGATGCCGCTCGACCTGCTTGATGATGTCCGTGCCAATACGATCCTTGCCGATCAGCCCGAAATAGGTGGCCTTTGCACCGGCATTTGAGACGACAACGGGCGCTTTCAGCACACGTCCATCGTCCAGCCGGACGCCCTCGACGCCCTTGTCTGCAAAGAGAACACGTTCAACGGCGTGTCCGGTGATGACCTCGGCGCCATTCGCCTTTGCCACCTTGCAGAGCGCGTCCGAAATCGCGCCCATCCCGCCTCGAACGAGACCTCCGGGTCCCTGATCGGTCGATCCATCGCGCAGGAACGGGCGGGCGAGGACATAGGCTGAACCAGGGCTCTTGGGGCTGAGCATGCCGGCAGAGCCCGAGGCATAACTCCCGAATACCGTCAGCACCTGATCGGATTCGAACCAGCGCGACAGGAACTCCCAGGCGCTCAGGGTCAGCAGATCCCAGATATCGTGGAAATGCGGCAGGGCGTCACGCATCTTCCAGGCCAAGCGGGCAGCTTTGGCGAGATTTTTCGGCGTCAAGTTCGTGGGATCAAGGGGCGTCTCGAACATCAAACGGCGGATCAACGGGATAATCCGCATCATGTGGTCTTCGTAGTCAGCGTAAGCAGCCGCGTCGCTTTCGGAGAACTGCGCCAGCTCTTCCTGCATACGCGCACGATCTGGCCAGAAGACGATCGAACGGCCGTCGGCGAAGGGCTGAAACGTCGGTGGCGTCGGAATGACCTCAACCCCGTTCGCACGCAGGTCGAGGTCGCGCATGATCTTGGGCTGGAGGAGCGACATCCAGTAGGATGCGACTGACACCTTGTGGCCGGGAAATACCTCGCGCGTGATCGCCGCCCCCCCGACGAAAGGCCGCTGCTCGACCACGCAGACCTTCAGACCAGCCTTGGCAAGGTACGCGGCGCAAGTCAGGCCGTTATGCCCTGCTCCTACCACGATGGCATCGTACCGTGCAGGGTTTTCGCCGGGCATCTCAAGGCACCACGCCGATGGCTTCGACTTCGATCTTGAGCCGTGGATCGTAAAGCTCGACGACTTGGACGAGGACGCTTGCCGGTGGAGTGTCCGCATTCAGATAGCGCGCCCTAACCTTGCGATAGGTCTCGATCAGCTCCGAGCCGCCCTCGGTGACATAGGCTGTCAGACGCCCCAGGTGTTCGAATCCGAGACCGCCCGCCGAGAGCGTTGCTTTCAGGTTCTCGAACAGGGCTGTGATCTGGTCTTCCAAGGAAGTGACGACGGGCTCTCCTTCAGCATCGGTTCCAACGTGACCGGTCAGCAAGAAAATGCCCGAACCTTTCAGGATCGTGCCCTGCGACACGCCCGGCCAATCGGCGTTCAGCGGGTTGAAAGGCGTGATCATCTGTGCCGCCCCGGTCACGCGTCCGGCCGGCAGGCGAACATCACCTTCCATTCGCCGTCCTGGCAGACCTCGCCCCGATGGTTGCGCAACTCGACCCAGAAGGTGACGATGCCGCGCCCGCCCTTCGAGGTCGGGCGCACAGACTCGACCCGCTGGTAGACGTGGATCGTGTCCCCTGCCATGATCGGCGCTTTGAGGTTCCAGTTCATGCCGAGAAAGGCGATTGCGGTGCCTTCCTTGATGCCGAGGCGGCTTTCCAGTCCCGTTGCGACAGCGAAGGCTGCCGGCCCCTGAAAGATGCGGCCGCCGAACTGCGTGGTCTTCGCGAACTCCTCATCGGTATGGATGGGATTGAAGTCCCCGGTCAGGCCCGAGAACATGACGATATCCGCCTCGGTGATCGTTCTTCGCGGCGTAAGCCACTCTTCTCCGACCTTGAAGTCGTCGAAGTATTTAGCGTTTTGCCCGATACCGGCCGCTTTCAGGTCTTTCATGGGAACTCCATACGATTTCTGTCCACCCGGCTCCCTCGCAGCGACCGGAAAGATCAGCTTCCTGATATACTATATCGTCTTTTTATATACCGCAAAGTATTTTTTTGATATGCGCCGTAGAATATTTGCTTCTCGGCGGAATTGAGGGAGACCATGCCGGCCATGGATCCCCGTATCTATCATCCGGGCCATACAATCACGGAACTGCCCTCACATTGGCCCAGGGTGCGTCCCGTTCGAGTTCTGCGGACAACCTGAGAAGGCCAGATTCGTCCCCGAAACGACCGATCAACTGGATGCCGATCGGCAACCCGGCATCGGTTCGATGCAACGGCAGACTTGCCGCGGGCTGACCCGATGCGTTGATGATCGCGAGAAACGTCGTGTAGCTGCCAATCTTGCGCCGGAAGGTGACGAAGTCCTCCGCCATGGAGAACTGTCCGAGCGGCACCGGCGGCTGCGTCAATGTCGGCGTCAGGATGAAATCGTACTCCTCCATGTAGAAGGCAAGCGTACGCCCTAGCGCGTGGAAGCGATTGATCGCCAGACCGTAGGTTTCGGCGCTGATGTTCTTGCCCCGTTCGAAGGCGTCGAGGATCGCGGGCTCAAGGGCTTCGCTCGCCACGATCTTCGGATGTGACCGGAGGTAGCCATTGACGGTCAGCGTCACGCTCGCGGCCATGACGTCGATCATCGCGTCGAGGAATTTCGCGAACTTGATTCCCGGAGGCGGTGCATCGACCACCTCATGGCCGAGCGCACGCAACTTATCGGCCGCGCTGTCCGTCGCAACCTGGCAGACAGACGCGATCCCGATCCCGTCCCAGGCCTCGGTCCATCGGACGATCTTCTGCGGCCGGTCGAACGGGCGACTGAGATCCGCGAGGTAGGAGCGCGGCTTGGATGGTGCGGCATAGGGTGCACCGAGGTCCGTACCGGCAATTCCGTCAAGCGCTGCCGCCGTGTCCCTCACTGTGCGGGACAGCACGCCATCTGCGGCAAGGCCGCCCCACCCTTCTCCGCGATGCGGACCGAACGGGACAAGTCCCCGCGACGGCTTGAGTCCGTAGACGCCACAACAGGATGCCGGAATGCGGATGGAGCCGCCGCCGTCGCTGCCATGCGCGAGGGGCACGACACCAGTGGCCACAGCGACCGCCGCCCCCCCTGACGATCCGCCCGCGGACCGGCTCAAGTCCCAGGGGTTACGGGTTGGTCCACTGTTAGCGATAGCCTCGGTCGTCGGAGCCATGCAGAGTTCCGGCACAGTTGTTCGGGCGAAGGACTGCAGGCCGGACGCCTCGAACCGCTCAGTCAGTGTCGCGTTTGTCGATGACCGCATTCCGGCGAAAAGCCGCGATCCCACGGATCCTTCAAGGAAGGTGGAGGCGAGACCGGAATCCTTGAGGAGAAACGGTATGGCCCCGAAAGCGCCTTCCAGCTTTGCAGTCGCCGCGCATTTTCGCGCCTCCTCGTAGCGCGGATAGCAGATCGCATTGAGTTCGGGTTGGATCGCGTCCGCGCGCGCGATGGCGCAGTCCATCAACTCCGCGGCGCTCACGTCCCCTGACCGCAGACGCTCGGCCAAGCCAAGCCCATCGTATCCCGCATAGTCCGAAAAGTGCATGGCTCGTCCTCGTCAGTTCGCTTGTTCGGCGAGGCGGGTCTTGAGCTTCGCCTTGTCGACCTTCCCGGTCACGCCGAGCGGGAAGGCCTTCTCGAACAGGATGCGTCTTGGCACCTTGAACGCTGCCAGGCGCTTCGCGGCATGCGCTTCAAGCTCTTCGGCTGTCGCGGTTCGACCGCTCGCGAGAACCACAAATGCCACCGGAACCTCCCCAAAGATCCGGTCGGCCGCGCCCACCACGGCAGCCGCTTGCACCGCCGGATGTGTTTCAATGGCTGCCTCGACCTCGGCGGGCGCAATGTTTGCGCCCCCCCGAATGATGATATCCTTGAGCCGCCCGGTGAGAAAATAGAACCCGTTCGCATCCCGATATCCAAGATCGCCTGATCTAAAGAAGCCATCGACGAGAGACTCGCGGGTCAGCACTTCATTCCCGACATAGCGGGTCAACGTCGAAGCCCCCCGCACAAGTATCTCGCCCTCCTCGCCATCCGCGCAGGCCGTACCGTCTGGCCGGAGGATACGTATCTCCGCGCCGGGGGCGGCCTTTCCGATTGCCATCCCCGGAACGGGCCCAGGGTCTTCCCGGTATCGACCGAAGATCGGGGTCGCCTCGGTCATCGCGTAGTAGTTCTGTATCTCGTTCCCGAAGCGGTCCTTGAAGCGCGCGGCGAGTTCGGGGCCAAGCGGCGCCCCCGCACAGATCAGGCTGCGCATCCCGGACAGGTCAAAGAAAATGTCCTGTTGTTCGCAATATTCGAGCATCATGGAGTACATCGTCGGCACCCCCTGAAATACCGTCGCATTCTCTGATACGAAACCTTCGAGCGCCTCACCGGGATGGAAGCGGCGTTGCAGCACGACCGTTGCACCCGACTGAAAGGCGACCGCACAACCGGTCGAAAGACCGTAGAGGAAACCGAGTGGAAGGGCCACAAGCACTACGTCATCGGCGCCAACCCCCCACATCCGGGCGAGGGCTTCCGGTGCAGCGCACTGCCCGCCCTGGCTCAGCATCACGGCTTTCGGCGCGCCGGTCGAACCCGACGTGTAGATCAACAGGAAATCGTCCTCGGAACGGACCTCCGCGGCCGTGATCTCGCGCTCACCGTCGAGCGGTTCGGCTAATGCGTCGATCAATTCGATGCGGTCTTCATCCACCGCAGCCCAGATCGTTTCGGTCATGGACGCGTCGTAGTAGAGGACGTTGGCGCCGCTGTGCTCGACCGCGTAGGCCACTTCTTCTGCAGTCAGCGCGGCGTTGACCGGAACCAGAACGGCGCCCAGTTTCGCCGCTGCATAGTAGGCATACATGATCTCCGGCCGGTTTTGTGAGCAGACGGCCACCACCCCACCACGACCGATCCCGGCACGCGAAAAATGCGCGGCGGCCCGGTCCACCATAATCAGAAAGGTCGTGTAGCTGATCTGTTCGCCGTCGAAAACGATGGCAGTCTTCGCGGGGTGCTTGGCAACGACCTCAGCAAGGGCCTGATAAACAGGGGCAGTTTGGATTGCTTCGCTGACGGCCATCGCTTTCTGATCCCCTTTTGCTGAACAGCCTGCACCGGCCGATTGCTACGCGTGCCTGACTAACGCGGCAGTTGCTTGTCTTGCCTTGAAGCTTCCTCGGCAACCGTGCTGAACGACACACCGGGCCGCGACTTCATGTGGTCGATCAGACGCCCAAGCATTGCCAGTCGCGGCCCACGCCCGATGACCTGTGGATGCAGAGTGAGGGTGAAGACCCCACCCCCAAGCGAATGACAAAAGTCGAACTCGTCCCGCCAAATGCCGAAGACCTCGTCGGGTGCGCGCAGGCCAGAATAGAGGGGGCGATTGAGAAACGTGAAATAGGGGAAGTCGTCGAGTTCCCAGGCAACCGGGATTTCGACTACTTTCGACGGCAGGCCGGGGTCGAAGCCCTCTTCGTCCACAACGTGCCCCTTTCGGGCACGGTAGGGCATGAAATCGGTCGCCATCATCGAGCTGTCGTAGAGCAGCCCGCGCTCTTCTAGAAGCGCCACGCTGTCCGACGACAGATCGAAGGCAGGCGAGCGGTAGCCGAGCGGCCTGAACCCTTGACCGACCGCACCACTCAGCCGGTTGATGGCCCGGTCGAGAAGATCCGCCTCCTCGTCCCGCGTCAGCCCTACGGGAGCTTCGTGGCAGTATCCGTGAAGCGCGATTTCATGGCCGGCGTCCCCGATCGCCTTCACCGCATCCGGGAACGATACGGCGGTGTGCGAGGGCACAAAAAACGTCGCGGGAATGTCATGCTGCCTGAGCAGGCTCAGCATTCGCGGCAGACCTACCTCCGCACCGAACACGCCGCGCGACATCGGTGTCGCCGTGGTCTGGTTGAACGAACTGAACCAGAGTGAGACGGCGTCGAAATCGAACGTCAGGCAGACCGTCGTCATGCGCGACACTCCCTTTTCACCGGGCGGTCCACCCTCCGTCGACCGCGTAAGCCTGCCCCGTTACATAGGAGGCATCATCGCTCAGGAGGAAGCGGATGACCTTCGCAATCTCGCCCGGATCGGCCTTGCGCGCCATCGGGACGTTTCGTGGCAACCAATCGGGATCGGCCCCGACCCCGCCCATTTTGGGGGCGTCCTTGCCCAGAAGCTCCAGCGAATTCTTGCGGATCTCGGTCGCGATGACGCCCGGGCATACCGAGTTGATGGAGATGCCCTCGGGCGCATAGACACAGGCAAGTTGCTTGGTCAGCCCGATGACTGCGTGCTTGGACGCCGTGTAGGCCGGGCCATCCGCCGCCCCGACAAGACCACCAACCGAAGACACGTTGACGATCCGGCCGGACTTCCGTGCCGTCATATGTCGTAGCGCAGCGCGGCAGCCGAAGAAGGTTCCGCGCAAGTTCACGTCAAGGACGTGGTTCCACAGCGCATCGGTGGTATCGAGGCAGGACGCGAAGCCATCGAAGACGGCGGCGTTGTTGATCAGCCCGTCGATCTGGCCGTATCGCGCGACCGCATCGTCCACGAACGCATCGACCTGCGCACTATCGCGCACATCGACCTTGTGGAACTCGGCCTTACCACCGGCTGACTCGACCGCGGAAACCGTCGCCGCGCCCTGATCCCCCAGCATCCCGCCGATGACAATCGTAGCCCCCAGCGCCGCAAGATGCTCGACCGACGCTCGACCGATTCCGGTCTCGCCTCCGGTGATCAGAATGATCTTTCCGTCGAATTCAGACATGTGAGACGTCCTCTCCTAGCGCATACATACCATAAGGTGTTTTTTAATACTCGCAAGTATATTCAGCAGTCAGCCGCGTTCCGTTACATTCATTTCAGCTTGACCTTCACCTGAAGTCGATAGATCATACTCATAAGTACATAAATATTCTAACCCGTATGCAGCGCGCTGAAACCGGGAAAGCCGAGAGGATCAGGATTGTGAAGACCGCGCTGACCGAGATGTTCGACATAGACGCCCCTATCTTCGCCTTCAGCCACTGCCGCGATGTCGTGGCGGCCGTCTCGAAAGCGGGAGGATTCGGCGTCCTCGGCGCGGCCTGGATGACGCCGGAGCACCTGGAACAGGAACTCGCCTGGATCGACGATCATGTGGACTCCAAGCCCTATGGCGTCGATATGGTCTTCGCCGCAAAAGCACAGACAGTGACCTTCTCCTCCAGCCCGCGAGAAGTCCTGCCGCAGACGCATATCGACTTCATCAATGGGCTGATGACCGATGACGGCATCCCGGAGCTACCGGACACCGAGGTCGCGGACTGGTACAGTAACTACGCTTCCAACCTCAGCTTTTCGAACGAGGTGAGCGAACGGCTTCTCGATGTCGCCATGCAGCACCCGATCAAGCTGGTGGTCAGCGCGCTTGGGCTCGCCCCGCAGCACGTCATTCAGCGTGTCCAGGGCGCCGGCATCAAGTTCGGCGCGATGATCGGATCGGCGAAGCATGCCCGAAAACAGGTCGAGGCTGGCGTTGATCTGATCATTGCCCAGGGCGCCGAGGCGGGCGGCCATGTTGGCAACGTCACGACGATGGTGCTCACACCGGAAGTCGTGGATGCCGTCGCGCCGGTTCCAGTACTTGCGGCGGGAGGCATCGGTCGCGGCCGCCAGATGGCGGCGGCGCTGGCGCTTGGTGCGGAGGGGGTGTGGACGGGCTCGATCTGGCTGGGCACTGTCGAAAGTGAGCTCAATCCCGACCTGCGCGACGTGCTGCATGCGGCAAGTTCCGAGGACGCCATCGTGACCTACGGCTATACCGGCAAGCCCTGTCGGGCGCTCCGCAGCAAGTTCACCGAGGCCTGGGCGCGGGCCGATGCGCCCAAGCCGCTCGGCGTTCCGTTCCAGTCGATCCTGTCGGGCGAACCCTTCCGACGCGCCGAACGTGCGCATCGCAAGGACTGGATGACCTATTCCGCAGGCCAGATCGTCGGTCAGATCACCGAACCGACGACGGTCAAGCAGGTCGTCTATGACATGATTTCCGAATACGTCGACACGATGGAGCGCACGACCGCCCTTCTTGAAGACTGAGTTAGGCGCGCGCCCTTCTTCCCGGACGCGCGGCTACGGCCGATCATGTATTGATATTGCCCGCCTGCCAGTTCCACGCCCGCCGCCAATCTCCCGGCAGGCTGGCGAAACGGTCGAGCGTCAGATCGCCGATCGGAAGTTCCGTCCGCCCCTGCAGCGCGAGATCGGCGATGGCCACCCCCATCGCCGGCGCCATACCGAAGCCGTGCCCTGAAGCCGAGGCGGCGACAAGACCGCGTGGCGTATCGAAGGAATGGATCAGGGTCATCGTGTCCGGGGTAATGTCCACGATCCCCGCCCATGAGCGCAGCATCTGCGCTTTCCTCAGGACGGGAAAGACCTCGACCAGCCGCTGCGCGATGTTGCGCACGAGCGGAGTGGTCGGTTTCGCCGGCTCGCCTGTCACATCCACGTCGATCCATTCGAAGGGGCCACCATTGACATGAATGTTGCCGCGCCTGGTCTGACGCACCGCGAGCCCGTGGGCAATGAACGCCTCCTCGAAGAGGGGCGGCAGCGGAGCGGTGACGAACGCCTCAAGCCGCACTGGCGCGAGCGGAAAGACGATGCCCAAAGGCTCGAGCAGCTTCGTCGTATGGGAGGCCGCGCAAAGGACGACGGTTCCAGCGTGGATATCGCCCCGCGTCGTCCTGACGCCATGGACCGCGCCCCCCTTTTCCAGGACCGACAGAACCGGCGTATGTTCCCGAATCTCCCCGCCCCGGTCGAGGAATGCCCAAGCAAAGGCCTGTGTCGTGCGCTGCGGGTTGGCGTGCCCGGCGCGCGGCGTGTAGATGCCGCCGAGGGTCTTGTCGGTCAGCGCCGGGATAAGGTCGCGGCAGGCTTTCGCGTCGATGAACTCGAACCCGATATCGGTGGCCTGAAAGCTCTGGAAGGTCGCCTTGAGCTCGGCAAGTTCGCCGTCGTCAATCGCCGCCCAGAGGCGGCCCTTCTGGGTCCACTCGGTCGGATATCCCAATTCCTCGTCCAGCTCGTCCCACAGCTTCTCTGCAACCTGGGCAAGGGCGCATTCCTCGGGTGTTTCTCCCCGCAGGCTGAGATAGCCAGTCGCGCGCGATGACGCTTCATAGCCGGTCGCGCCCTTGTCGAGAACGAGCACGCGTGCGCCGGATTTCTGTGCGTGATAGGCGGTCGCGAGGCCGACAATGCCCGCGCCGACGACGATTACGTCAAAGCTTTCCATCTGGCGTCCCGGATTGCAAAATAGACCCCCTACACGTCACAGGTTTTCCGGCGCGGCCGGCCAGTAAAGCCAATTCTCGCGCATCTCCGGCGTCTCATCTCCCGCAGCGATCAGGTCAAGGTCGAGCGGCCGGACCGGAAAGCGGTAGCTTCCGGGCTGGATGCTCTCCAATCCGATCCCGAAGCGGGTCGACAGCAAAAGCGCGGCCTCATCGCGGCACCTTTTGCCCTGACAGTGACCCATGCCGACCCGTGTCATGCGCTTCATCTGATCCTGATGGATGCGGGGCACTCCGCAGCGGCCCGTAACCGGTGTCTGCGGGTGCCGAAGCTGCCCATCAAGGTAGCGGGGCGGCTCCAAACCAAGGAAGGCCCCCCGCGTCACGTCCTCGCACTGGCAAAGCATCACGTTGCTGCCCCCCGTCTGGAAGAGCGTGTCGACCCAGAGCTGCAGATAGTCCGCCCGCGCCACGCTCTCCGCTGGAGCAGCAGGTGCAACCGTGTCTCCGCCGATACTGGCGAGGATGGCCTGAACCTGTTCTTCGCCACCTGTGAAGCGCGAAAGCCAATAGACGCCGGCCGCGCTGGTCATTCCGCCTGCATCCGTTTCGGGCAACCATGAGCCAACCGAGGCGTCAAACCTTAGCTGGCACCCCATGGCGGCCGGCAGTTCGATATTGGGCAGGCGGCCAATCGCGATACAGATCGTGTCGCAGTCCAAACCTTCAACCGTGCCGGAACCGTTCGTCGGCACAAGCTGCGCCCCATTGACAGCGGTCTTACCCTCTGCGGCGGTGATGATCCGACCGTAGAGCACGGGAACGCCGAGACCCGCGATTTCGTCCGCCGCAAGCCGACCGGCCGCAAAATGCTGCGTCGGCTCGACCATGCCGACGATCTCCACCCCGGCGGCGAGCGCAGATCGGGTGAACTTTACCGCTTCCGGCGACGTCCCGAGAACGAGCGTCCGCTTGCCTTCGTAGCACTGGTAGATGTCCAGAAGCGCGAGACCCGCCTTCACGCCGAACACGCCCGGCAGATCCCAGCCGGCGAATGAGGGCACGAAATCGCGCGCGCCCGTCGCAAGCACAAGAACGTCATGCTCCAGAAGTTTGTTGCTGTCCTGAGAGACGAGGCCGAGCTTGGGCGTACCGATATGGGCGGAGTTCGGCGCATTCCGGAAAGCACCCCAGGCGATGGTGCCGACCCGGACGTCAACCTCGGCCTCGAAACACTCGAAGATCTCGGGATTCGACTCCAGCACCACCTGCGCGATGGCGTTTTCATTCAGAACGGCGGCAGGGATGGCGGCGCCGTAGAAATACGGCGCATCCAGCGACATCTGCTTCAGGCTTTGCGGGTGCTCATCCACAAGGGTCACGTCATGCCCCGCCTGCCGCGCGGCGAGCGCGAAGGAACAGCCGAGGTCGCTCGCGCCGACGACAGCTATGCGACGAACTGACGACGAAGTCACAATCGGCACTCCTCCTTGGCCCGCCTGATCCGAATACGGCGTCACTGTGGTCCTGCAAACCGGGCTCACCACACGCGGCCGGCAAGACTTGCTGACACCCCAATAAGACCCTTAAGTCATAAAAACATACCGTAAAGTACAAATAGCGCTCCGGAGAAATCTCGTCAAGGCGAGAATCCAGGGATCGGCCTCGGCGGTGATCCACCGGAAAAGCGGAGGCGCGGAGGATTGTGGACCATTCACTCCTGTTGAAGTGAGAGAAGATCCTTGATGTCTCTGCCCCCGTCGGCCACGAGTTCCGGTAGCAAGGTGCGTCCGGCATCAATGATGCGCTTTCCGACCATATAGGCGCGAGGATCGTTCATGGCGTCGAGCGCCAGCAATCGATCGCCCGCGAAATACCAGACAGAGCGCGCGTCGCCCTTCCCTTCACGCACGATGGTCCGGTCATAGCCGACATTCAATCCGGCGATCTGTAACTTGGTGTCGTACTGGTCGGACCAGAACCAGGGTTTGGCGACATATGGCGCACCAGCCCCCAACATGTTTCTGGCTGTGCTCTCGGCATGGTCGATCGCGTGGCCGACACTTTCCAGTCTAAGTCTCCCTTGGCCGATCGGGAATGATGCACAGTCGCCCGCGGCCCAGATTGAATCATCGGAGGTCCGTCCAAATTCATCCGTCCATATCCCGTTCTCGACCCGGAGCCCCGCTTCTTCCGCCAGTCCCGTCGCCGGGACAACACCGATACCCACTATGACGAAATCGACAGCAATCTCCCGCCCATCGGCAAGGCGGGCCATCCTGACCGACGGGGATCCCGAAAGATGGTCAAGACCAACGCCTTCAAGGATCGTCACGCCATGCCGCGCGTGCAGATCTCGAAAATAGGCGGATGTCTCGGGCGCCGCCACGCGTTGCAGGATTCTCGGTGCTGCCTCTATGAGCGTGACGGCAAGGCCAAGTTTTGCCGCGACCGCTGCGGCCTCAAGACCGATATAGCCGCCGCCAACGATCAGAACACGTCGGCCCGGAACGAACTCGGGGGCCATCGCGTCGATATCCGCGATGGTGCGCACCGTATGGACGCCTGCAAGCCCCCCCCCAATCGCCTCGGGAAGCGCGCGCGGAACCGCCCCCGTTGCAAGTGCAAGCTGGCCGTAGGGCAGAGCTTCACCCTCGACCCGGATCGTCTTTGCAGCGCGATCGATTCCCTCCGCCGGCGCCCCGAGACGCAGCTCGATACCCTGCTCGGCGTAAAAGCCTTCCGGGCGTAACAACAGGCGATCTGGCGCCATCGTGCCGAGCAGGTATGATTTGGACAGCGGTGGTCTTTGATAGGGTGGCATTGCCTCATTGCCGATCAGAGTTAGCTTCCCCTCGTATCCCGACGCCCTGAGCTTGATGGCCAGCGAGGCACCCGCCTGCCCGGCCCCGACAATTACAACTCCGCCCATCGCTGACCCGCTCTTCCTGACGGCCGGATTTTTCGGCCCGTTGATCTGATCGCGGCCCCAGAGCGCGATCCATGCGTCATCCTCGGCTTGACGATATGGAGGAAGAAAATTCTGTCAAGTATGTTTTGGTACTGTTAAGTACCTAAGCGAGACCACTTTGTCTTAACGCTTTGCGAGACCGGGAACAGGCATGGAAACAGACACTTGGCATAAACTGGCAAGCGAACTGCCCATATCGGCGCAGTCCTTCGTTAATGGCCAACACGTCTCCGCGCGGTCAGGGGCGGTCATGCCAACCCATAACCCCGCGAATGGAAAGCTGCTGGCAGAGGTCCCTGCTTGCGATGCCCCAGATGTCGACCTTGCCGTCGCCGCTGCACGGCGCGCCTTTGATCGTGGCGTATGGTCCAGCCGCCCGCCCTCCGAACGAAAGCGTGTTCTGCTGCGCCTTGCGGAGCTCATTTCTGAGCACGGTAACGAACTGGCGCTGCTCGAAACGCTGGATGCGGGGAAACCGATTGCCGATACCCTCTCGGTTGACCTTCCGGCGGCTGCAAGTTCCGTGGCGTGGTATGCAGAAGCAATCGACAAGATCTACGACGATGTCGCGCCGACCGCTGGAAACGTGGTCGCGACAATCACCCGCGAGCCGATCGGCGTCGTCGCCGCGATCGTTCCCTGGAATTTCCCGCTGTTGATGGCATGCTGGAAGGTCGCGCCAGCGCTGGCCGCCGGGAACTCGGTCATACTCAAACCGGCGGACCTGTCGCCACTGTCCGCCATACGCCTGGCAGAGCTTGCGGCAGAAGCGGGCGTGCCCGAAGGGGTGTTCAACGTCGTGACGGGCCATGGTTCCAAGGCCGGGCAGGCCTTGGGCATGCACATGGACGTCGATGCCGTGAGCTTCACGGGCTCGACAGCCGTCGGCAAGCTGCTGATGTCCTATTCGGCGCAATCGAACATGAAGCGGGTCGCACTCGAATGCGGCGGAAAAAGCCCCCACATCGTGATGAACGATTGCCGTGATCTCGATGAAGCGGCGCGGGCGGCGGCGTTCGGCATCTTCTTCAACCAGGGCGAAGTATGCTGCGCTGGGTCGCGGCTTCTGGTGCAAGAGGACATCAAGACCGAGTTCCTCGAACGGGTGATCTCCATCGCCAGCACCCTGAAACCGGGCGACCCCCTCGACCCCGATACGAATCTTGGCGCTCTCATCTCGGAAGAACACACGAGGAGCGTGCTCCGGCACATCGACAACGGCAAATCCGACGGGGCAAATCTGATCTGCGGGGGCGCACAGGTGTTGCAGGAGACCGGAGGGCATTTCCTTGAACCCACTATCTTCGATCAGGTGAACATGTCCATGCGACTTGCCAGCGAAGAGATTTTCGGGCCCGTCCTTGCCACACTCACCTTCCGCGATGTCGACGACGCCGTCCGGATTGCCAACGATACGATCTACGGACTGGGGGCAGGCCTCTGGACCTCGGATCTCGACACGGCGCTTTCCGTGTCAAAGCGACTGCGGGCGGGGACGGTCTGGATCAACAACTACGATGAAAGCGACATCACCGTCCCTTTCGGCGGTTACAAGCAATCCGGTATCGGCCGCGACAAATCATTGCAGGCGCTGGATTTCTATCGAGAAATCAAAACGACCTGGATCAAGTTCAGACATCACGAGAAAGCTTGAGACGGAGTCTTTGCCGCGCCTGACGAAAAGAAGAATACTTGTGAGTATCTATTATTGACCCACAAGAATTTCCCGACTACTACAACAGTGAATACCCTTGAACAAAAGGCGGGCTGGCGCCGGACTGGATTGCCCAAGCGACCTGGTTCCTATCGCGCCCGTTGATCCTGAAAGGCATCGCAAGGCATGAAAAGCACATCATCGTTCTGGGTGACATCGGTCAGCTCGATCACGGCGGGCGACATTTTCATTCGCGGTTACGCGATGCAGGATCTGGTCGGGCGGGTTCCGTTTACCGCGATCGCCTACCTGCTCCTGCGTGGGAAATTGCCCTCTCCGGGCGAAGCGCGCATGATGGACGTGATCTGCTCTTCCATCCTCGACTACGGCTTGCAAAAATCGGGGACGATTGCCGCCCGCGCCGTAGCCTCGGTCAACCCTCGGATGAATGCTGGGCTGGCGGCCGGGGTGCTGGGCGCGGGCGACTTTGCCGTCTCGCCCGAGCCCACCGGGCGTTTCATCAAGGATGGATACGCCGAGTACAAAGCGAGCGGTGCGCCGCTGGAGCGTTTCGCAGACGACTATGTCGCCAACCTGCGGGCGGCGAAGCAACGTGTCCCGGGCTTTGGGCACCCTGTGTTCCGCAACGTCGATCCGCGCGCGGAAAAGCTCAAGGCCCTCGCCAAGGAATGCGGCGTCTGGGGCGAGGTCAACGATTGGTACGGGGCCATTCATGTGGCGTTCCGCAAGGCGGCAAACAAGCCCGATCTGGTCATGAACGACGTCGGGATGCTGGCCGGGATCATGGCGCAAATGGGGTTCACGCCCGCAGAAATGGAAGGCCTCGCGCTTCTGTCCACGTTCCCCGGACTGATCGCGCATGTCTCGGAAGAATTGCGGACAGGTGCAATCAACCGGATCGTAGCCGATGAGAACGCGCATTACGCGATTGAAACGAGGGACCTGGAAAAGGATCTCTCCGTCGCCGGTTGGGCGTGACGTGTCCATGGCTGAGACAGCGGTCACCCTGTGGCGCGGTACGGTTCCCGAAGATTGGATCGATTACAATGGCCACATGACTGAATTCCGGTATCTCCACGTTTTTGGAGACACGTCCGACGTGTTCTATTGCGATATCGGTGTCGATCCCGAAAACGCCGATATAGGAGCCTACTACACGCTGGCGACCCAATTGCGGCATCTCTCCGAATGCCGTGTTGGAACGTCGATCTATACCACGACCGAAGTTCTCGGCTACGATGAGAAACGCGTTCATCTGTTCCACCGTCTGTTCGATGATGACGACAAGTTGCTTGCGACAGGGGAGCATCTGGCTATTCACGTCGCATACAAGACGGCTGCTCCCGCCTCGACGGAAATGCAGGGGAAAATTGCCGCTCTATTCGACGATCAACGCACATGGCCCGTGCCCGAACGGGTGGGAAGTGTGCTGACAAGACCGCTGACGTTTTCGCGCTTGGGCTAGATCCCGCGCGATCGCTGGCGTAACGCCGCAGGCATACCTTTTCCGTCAGACCTTGCAGCCGTTCAGCAGGATATCGGCGAAATGCTCGGCAATCTGCTCGGCCTTCAGCCCGCCGTCCTTCTTGTACCAGTCATGCGTCCAGTTGCACATGCCGATGATGCCGCCGATGATGAGTGGTGTCGGGATGTCCTTGAACTGGCCTTCCTCGACCCCGCGGCGATAGACCTTGCGGAAGTTGTCGTTGAAGACCTTGCTGCGCTTCTCGACGATGGCTTTCTGATCGTCATTCAGATTGCCCTGTTCGCGGAAGTAGATGGCGGACCACGCGGTCCGTTCCAGCACGTTCAGCGCGTGCTTGCGGATCATCTGCCACAGCATGCTTGCCGCATCGACGTCGCTGGCGAGGATGTCGTCCATATCGTGGGCCCAGGAATCGTGGATCTGGTTGAAGATCGTCCACAGAACCTCGTTCTTGTCCTTGAAGTAATAATAGACCACCGATTTCGTGTAGCCGAGTTGCGCTGCTATATCGTCGATCGTGACGGTACGATATCCGCCGGAGGCGAAAAGATCGGCGGCCGCACTCGTGATTTCATCTTGAACGAACGCCTGCTTCCGAGCCTTGAGTTCGTCTCTAAGTGATTGGTTCATGCTCTGGCCCTACACTATCGCTGTATCTGCAAATGGCTTCGTTTTTGAGATGTCCTAGCCATTCGAAAACAACAATATCAGGGTTCGTACTGGAGAGTCCATCAATCATACTGCCTCATAGTGAACTCAGTTCGAACGGGTCACTTCAATCAATTTTCGGGAATCCCGTAGTAGGCGTCGGATCCCCTCTCCTTCAGCAATTTCGTCAGCCAGTCCGGGTCCATTTCCGGCACCGAGGAGAGGAGGAGTTCGGTGTAGGGATCGTGGGGCGGCTCGAACATTTCGAGCTTCGGGCCCTGCTCCACCACCTTGCCGTTCTGCATCACCACCACCTCGTCGGCGATCGAGCGCACGGTGGCGAGATCATGCGTGATGAACATGTAGGCGAGGTCGAACTCCGACTGGAGCCGGTCGAGAAGCTTCAGGATGCCCTCGGCCACAAGCTGGTCGAGCGCCGATGTCACCTCGTCGCAGATGATGAACTTCGGCTCGGCCGCAAGCGCCCGCGCGATGCCGATCCTTTGTTTCTGCCCGCCGGACAGCTCGGACGGCAAGCGGTCGATGAACCTGTCCGGCTCGAGCTCGATGAGGCGCAGAAGGTCGCGGATCCGTTCCGTCAGCGCCTTGCCGTGCAGGCCGAGATACATCTGCGCCGGACGGCCGATCAGCTCGCGCAGGCGAAGCTTGGGGTTCAGCGCGGTATCGGCCATCTGGTAGATCATCTGCGCCTGCCGGAGCTGGTCGCGGCTGCGCTGCCGGTAATCGGCCGGCAGGGGCGCCCCGTCGAACAGCACCCTGCCCTGCCGCGGCGGCAGAAGCCCGGTGATCACCCGCGCGGCGGTGGACTTTCCCGAGCCGCTTTCGCCGACCACCGCGACGGTGCGGCGCTTGTGGATGTCGAAGCTGATGTTCCTGAGGATGTCGGCCGCGCCGTATCCCGCCGTCACGTTCTGCACCGAGACGACCGGAATGCCGTCGGTCACCGGCGGCTGGACCGGCCGCGCATAGCTTCTGACCGCCCAGAGCGACTTGGTGTAGTCCTCTTTCGGGGCCGACAGCATGGTGCGGGTATCGGCCTCCTCGACCTCGTCGCCGCGCAGGAGAACCTTGATCCTGTCGGCCATCTGCGCCACGACCGCGAGGTCATGGGTGATGTAGATCGCCGCGGTATCGAATTGCGCGACGATGTCGCGGATCGCCGACAGAACCTCGATCTGGGTCGTCACGTCGAGCGCCGTCGTCGGCTCGTCGAAGATGATCAGATCCGGCCGGCAGGCCATCGCCATCGCCGTCATCGCCCGCTGGAGCTGGCCGCCCGAGACCTGGTGGGGATAGCGAAAGCCGATCTCCTCGGGGTTGGGCAGCCGCATCCGGCGGTAAAGCTCCACCGCGTCCCGCTCCGCCTCGGACCGCCCCATCACGCCGTGCTGGACCGGCGCCTCGCTGTACTGGTCGATGAGCTTGTGGGCCGGATTGAAGCTCGCCGCCGCCGACTGCGCGACATAGGCGATGCGTTTGCCGCGAAGCGCGCGCCGCTGGTCCCTGGTCGCCGCCCGAAGGTCGATCCCGTCAAAGTCGATCGTCCCGCCCGAGATCCGGCAGCCGTCACGGGTGAAGCCCATCGCCGCGAGGCCGAGCGTCGACTTGCCCGCCCCGCTTTCGCCGATGAGGCCGAGCACCTCGCCCTTGCGCAAGGTCAGGTCCACGCCCTTGATGATCGGCGACCAGACCTCCTCGGACCGGCCCTCGATATGGATGTCCCGCATCGTCAGGAGGACGGGCTTTTCCGCTTGCGTGTCCTTCATGGCCCTATTCCTTCAATCCGCTGGCGCGGTGAAGCATCCAGTCCACCACGAAGTTGACCGCCACCGTCAGAAGCGCGATGGCCCCGGCCGGCAGGAGCGGCGTCACGTCACCGAAGGTGATCAGCGCCGCGTTCTCGCGCACCATCGACCCCCAGTCCGCCGTGGGCGGCTGGATGCCGACGCCGAGGAACGACAGCGCCGAGATCGCGAGGAAGACGAAGCAGAACCTGAGCCCGAACTCGGCGACCAGTGGCGCCAGCGCGTTCGGCAGGATCTCCCGCGTGATCAGCCGCCAGAGGCCCTCGCCCCTGAGCTTCGCCGCCTCGATATAGTCCATCACCACGATATTCAGCGCCACCGACCGGGCCAGCCGGAACACCCGGGTGGAATCGATCGTCGCGATGACGAGGATCAGCGTGGTGACGGAGGTACCGAAGATCGTGAGCAGCAGAAGCGAGAAGATCAGCGACGGGATCGCCATCAGGATGTCGACCACCCGGCTCAGCACCTGGTCGAGCCAGCCGCCGACCGTCGCCGCCAGAAGCCCGAGGATCGAGCCGATGGTGAAGGCGAGCGCGGTGGTGGCGAAGGCGATGCCCACCGTGTTGCGCGCGCCGTAGACCAGCCGCGTGAACATGTCGCGGCCGAGATTGTCGGTGCCGAAGAGATGGGTGGAATCCCAAGGCAGGAACTGCGCGCCGACCACCTCCCGCTCGCCATAGGGCGCGATGAGGGGCGCGAGGATCGCCACGACGAGATAGATGAGGATCACCAGCATGCCGAACCCGGCCGTGACCGGCGCCGTGCGCAAGGCCCGGGCCGTCGGCCCCTTGGTCAGCGCGACGGCGGCGGCGCGGAAAAGCCAGCCCGCCCCGAGGGCGACGGCAATGGCGACGGCGATCCAGAAGAGGTTGATCAGGATAGTCATGTCACCCCTTCCTATTTGCGGTGGATGAGACGCGGGTTCGACAGGGTCGACAGCACGTCCGCGGTGAGGTTGAGAAGCACATAGGCCGCCGCGAAGATCAGCGCGACCGCCTGCACGACCGGGAAATCGCGCTTGGCCACGCTGTCCACCATCAGCTGGCCGAGGCCGGGATAGACGAAGACCACCTCGACCACGACGACGCCGGTGATGAGATAGGCGAGGTTCAGCGCCACGACGGTGATGATCGGCGCCAGCGCGTTCGGCAGCGCGTGTTTCAGGATCACCCGCATCGGCTTCATCCCCTTCAGCCGCGCCATCTCGATATAGGGCGAGGCGAGAAGGTTGATGATCGCCGCCCGCGTCATCCGCATCATGTGCGCCGTGACCACGAGCGTCAGCGTCAGCGCCGGCAGGAAGGTGCGGTAGAGCGCCTCGGCGAAGGTCGTGGTCGCATCCATCCGCGCCATCGACGGGAAGAGGCCCGACTGCGCGAGGACGAAGATGAGGATATAGGCGACGAAGAATTCCGGGAAGGAAATCGACGTCAGCGCCAGCGCGTTCACCGCCCGGTCGAAGATCGAGTTGCGGTAGAGCGCGGCGAGAACACCGAGCGCCAGCGACAGCGGCACCGCGATCGCGGCCGCGTAAAGCGCAAGGAAAAGCGTGTTGCCGAGCCGCGTGGCGATCAGGTCGGCGATGGGACGCTTGTTGGCAAGCGACGTGCCGAAATCGCCCTGGAGCGCGCCGAGAAGCCAGTTGATGTAGCGCGTATGCGCCGGCAGATCGAGCCCCAGCTCCCGGCGGAACGCGGCGACCGTCTCCGGCGTCGCCGACTGCCCGAGGATGTTCTTGGCAAGATCCCCGGGCAACAGCTCCGTCGCCCCAAAAATGATCACCGAAATCACGAACAGCGTCAGCAGGCCGAGAGCCAGACGCTTCGCAATCATGGACCAGACGATGGACATTCAACGATTTCCAAAATTCTCAAGCTCAGTGCAGCGCGGCGCCCCATGAAGGGCGCCGTCGACCGTCTCGTTCGGGGAGCAGCGCCTTGGCAGTCACCCCAGTGCGTTAGGCTGGCACCTGCTCCGCCTCAGCCAGTGCCGGAGCGATCGCATCTCGATGCAGCGCCTGGAAATGCGCGATCGCATGTTCGCTCGAGGGCGTGATTTCTTCGGAGATCATGAGCGGTCCAGTGTCGTAAGCCTTGCTATTCAGCCCCACCTGCACCGCCTCGACGATCTCGGCGTCTTCGTTGGCCGTCGTCTCGACATACTGCTTGCACAGGCTGTTGACCTCGGCCTTCGCCTCCTCTGACAGGTTCGGGTCAATGAACCAGGAGTAGCTGTAGGTCGTGCTTACCGGCCCGTCGGCGGAAATGTGGCGAAGCGACACTGAGCGGTGCATCGGGAAAAGCTCGATCGCGACGTTCGGCCACAGATACCAGCAATGCAGGTCGCCATGCGTTTCGCGGTCGCGGATCCGCGCGAGGAAATGCTTGACCACGTTTCCGCTGATATCGGCCCTGTACGTCTCGGCCGCGTAAAGCTGGGTCGTCAGGAACTTGTGCACGACGGCGCAGTGATAGCATTCGTTGAAGTTCTCGAGCGAGACCTCCCAGTTGCAGCGGTGTTCGAACCTGTCCTCGAAGGCCAGCTCCATTTCCGGCAGGTTCGGACAGGCCTTGAGAACGGCCTCCTCGACGCCGGGATAGGTCTCGTTCAGCGATTTCGCGTCCTTGTCGAGATTGACGAAGATGAACCCGGCCAGCGTTTCCAGCCGCACTTCGGTCAGGGCGATGTCGCTCTTGCAGAACCCACCGACGTTCTCGCTGTTGGGCGCCGCCTGCAACTTGCCGTTCAGACGATATGACCACGCGTGGTAGGGGCAGACAAAGAGCCGCTTGTTGCCGCAACCGGATGCGACCGGATGGGCGCGGTGGCGGCAGACGTTGTAGAAACCGTGAAGCGTGCCCTCCTCGTCGCGGGTGATGAGAATATTCTCGTCCGCAATCCTGACGGTCAGGAAATCGCCCGGCTTCGCCAGGCTGCTGATATGGCCGACATCCTGCCAGGTCTTGTGGAAGATCTGCCCCTTCTCGACGTCGAAATAGGCGGCGTCGGTATAGAAGCGTGACGGCATCGTGAACTGGTTCATGGTCTTTCTCCGGTTTGCTCCTGTAACCGCCAAAATCCGGCGTCAGGAGTCCATGTTGACGGTGTAGCCATCGACGGCGATGACCTGGCCCGATACGAAGCGGGCCTGAGGCGAGGCGAGGAAGACCGCCATTTCGGCGACGTCCTGCGGCTGGATAAAGCTGCGCATCGCGACGCAGGCGGTGTAGGATTGGCGAACCTCGCCGTCAGCGATCCCCCGCGCCTCCGCCTCGCGGCGGATGACACCGTCCATGCGCGGCCCATCGACCGAACCCGGGCAGATCGCGTTCGCCCTCGCTCCGAACGGCCCAAGCTCCATAGCGAGGGTTTTCATCAGGCCAAGGACCGCCCATTTGGCCGAGACGTAAGGTGCCCGCCTGGGAAGGGCGCCAAGCCCGGCCGTCGACGATGTGATCAGGATGCTGCCACCCTTCTGCGCCCGCATGTAAGGAACAGCATACTTGCTGGCGAGAAAGGCGCCCTCGAGGTTGACCGAGACGCAACGGCGCCAGTCTTCTAGCGAAATATCCTGCACCCCGGCAGTGGGGCCGGAAATGCCTGCATTGGCGCAGACCGTATCAAGGCCGCCCCACCTGTCGCCGACATCCTGAAACAGGTTCCGCATCGCACCCTCGTCCGAGGCGTCCACGACGCTGGCGCGCCAGGTGTCGGGACAGGATGCGATCGCCGCGGCATCGACATCGGTCACCCAGACCCGCGCACCGGCGCGGTCGAAGGCTTCAGCCATGGACCGGCCAATGCCGGCTGCCCCGGCGGTTATGAGGACGCGTTGGTCGGAGAGATCGGTCATGGCGGCACATCGAATCCAAGGCTTACAAACCCACTAGGCCAATAAAAATACTTGCAAGTCAAATTTTTTATAAAATGCTATCCCCAACATCCAGTCGGCCGGATGAGTTCCGCCGCGGCGAGCCCTCGCAACGGTGCTGTCATTTGTGGACGGCTCCCGTCACCCGCGATACCGTCCCTCTGGCCTTGGCCGGTTACTTCTGATCGCTCGTCGCTCGGCGATGATCGGATGGTCAACTGAGAGCTTTGCGTAGAACCGGCCGCTGGTCGCCCAGTTCATCATCTGCGAGAAGCTGTCGACCTGGTCCTTGAAGGCGCCACGTGGGAAGGCGAGGAGTTCCTGCCGGAACGACGGCAACCACGGCGCCTCTAGCGGTAGCAGGACGAGCCCCTCCGAGACCGGCGCGCAGGCGGCACGGAAGCGCCGCTCCTTGTCAGTCTCTGGCGTGCTCGCCTGGAAACGGCCGCGGTGAACCAGGCGGCAGTCCTGCAGGAGCGGCACGCCCGAGGAGGCCTTCTCGATCAGAACGAGATCAGCCGCCCAGTCTTCGGCCATTGCGAGGCACTTGCGCTTGAGTTCGGGATACTCGAGCCGGGCACGGAAGACGTCGAGAAGCCACCACTTCCGCTCTCGGAAGCCCCAGGTCGTGCAGACCGAGAAGGCTGCATTCGGATCGGCCGAACTCGCCGTATCCCAACTCTGGACCAGCATCTCGAAGGCCGACCGAGATGGCGCCTTCTCGTAGCTGCCGAACCACTCCCACCGCAATGGCGAGCCATCCGCCGCCGTCGGGTTCTGCTGGTACTGGCAGTTGAAGACAACCGACCCCATTTCGCGGCGCATGCGCGCGAGCGTCTCGAGGTCCATCTTGGCGGGGAAGAGGGCCTCGCCCGTTTTCCGGTGATGCACCCGTCCGCGCCCGATCGGGACGGCCTCGTCGGTCTCGGCGATCGCGCGCAGGTTCAGGTGATGGTAGGTTCCGCTCTCGAGCAGGAAGCCCGCCGGGTCCCGCTCGTGCAGGCGCTGCGCGATCATCACCACGCGGCCCTTGGCCGGGTCGTCGAGACGCGACAGGAGCGAGGACTGGATGTAGTCGCGGGCATTCTGCAACTCGGTCTCTGATGTGGCATCGGAGGCCTTCAGCAGGTCGTCGATGATGATGTAGTCCGCGCCATGGCCTGTCACCGCGCCACCAAGGGAGACAGCCTTGCGGCTGCCTCCCCTGGTCGTGCGGATCTCGTCGTTCGTATTGCCGCGTTGCGCGAGGCGCGTTCCCGGGAAGACGCGCCGGTACCAGTCGGCCTCCATGATGCGGCGGCAATCCTCGGAGTGCTTGCGGCCAAGATCGAGACCATAGCTGGCCGCGATCACCTTCGCCGCAGGGTTATGCCCGAGCAGGAAGGCCACGAAGGCGACCGAGACGGTGATCGACTTCAGGTGCCGCGGCGGCACGTTGATCACGAGCCGCAGGTTCTCGCCGCGTCGCAGCCGGTCGAGCTCATGGCACATCGCTTCGATATGCCAGTTCGCAACGAAGCCTTCGGTCCGTCCCGCGTGCAAGGTGCCAAAGGCGCGCCAGAGGAAGGGGAGGAAGTCCTGGCGGCAGATGGCATCGACCACCTGCCGCTCGAGCGCTGGATCGAGCCGCGTCATGGGGCGCCCTCCCGCTGATCGCCATTGCTGTTTTTACCAGATCATCGCCCTGCCCCCGTCGGCCGAATGATCCGGCTTGCCGATCTCGAGACGCTGGACCGGGCCGCGCTTCTTGCGGCCTGGAGCCAGCTCTTCGGCAGCCCGGCGCCGAAGAAGATCAGCCGACCCCTGCTTCTCCGCTTTCTCGCCTTCGAACTGCAGGCGCGGGAGCGGGGCGGATTGCCGAAGTCGGTGCTGGCGGACCTCGCCCGCGCGGCGCGCGCGGGCAAGCCCGCGCATTCCACCGCCCCGCGGCTCAAGCCGGGCGGCCGGCTCCTGCGCGAGTGGAACGGCATCACCAATGTCGTGGAGGTTACCTCGGAGGGTTACCTATGGCGCGGGACGACGCATCGGTCGCTCTCGGCCATCGCCCGGGCAATCACCGGGGCGCATTGGTCGGGCCCGCGGTTCTTCGGCCTCGGGCAGAAGGCAGGCCAGTCATGACGCGTCCGGTGGTCCGTTGCGCGATCTACACCCGGAAATCCTCCGACGAGGGGCTCGAGCAGGAGTTCAACTCGCTCGATGCCCAGCACGAGGCCTGTGCGGCCTATGTCGCGAGTCAGAAGGCCGAGGGCTGGAAGGTCATCTCCAGCGGCCTCCGAGCGGCTGCGATCGAAGCTGCATCACTTCTCGACAGGGCGGGAGAGCGGCGGCGGTTCCTTCAGCCGGGGGCAAATCCACAAGATCCTGACCAACCCGGTCTATCGCGGCCTCACCCGGCACCGGGACAAGACCTACCCGGGAACGCATCCGGCGATCGTGGACGAGACGACGTGGAACTCCGTGCAGGTGGCGCTGCAGGCCGCAAGCGGCCGGCGGCGGGGGGTGACTGCGGGTGCATCGCAAGGACAAGGGACGGTAGCCCGTGCTGGCGTGAACCCTGCCGCGTCACTTCTTGGCAAGGTCCGCGACGAGACGGGCGACCCGCTGACACCGACGCATACGCAGCGCAACGGCCGGCGGCATACCGCGCCCGGCGGCACCCGTCCTCCGACATCTCGATCTCCTCTCGCTTCAACACCGTGAAGCCAAGAAAATCGGAAATCTGCCAACAACGACAAGTGTGTGGCGAATGGACGCTTACAATCGTTCCCTGTTCGGGCGGAAAAATTCCCTGTTCCGTTGCGTAGGGAATTTTTGCGCAAGCCATTGGAATACCTCCATGAATCTTGGGCGCGATCAGAAAAAATGAGCTGGAGTCGTGGAAATTCCCTGTAAATCGGCCCGGAACAGGGAAAAACAGGCAAACCCCACCGCCTCCAGGGGGCGACTGAGACGGCGGCTGGGAATGCGCCCGGATCGGCGGCAAGGGCGCGTCTCACGCGAAATCCCTGCGCGCAAACCCACGGGAATTGCGGGGAAAACCGTGCTCTACAGAAATATTTATCGATAACAAGGGGTTGCTGGCGGAGGAGCCAGTCTGGAGCTATCCCGTCTCTGCAAAATTCCCTGCAAACAGGGAAAATAACAGGGTATTTCCGATGTTTTTGCCAATCTAACGCCGATCTCGGCGAAAATCCCCGCGAGTATTCAATGAGTTATTGGGAGTTTCCCTGCTGAAAAGAACAGGGAACTTTTTCGAGCTGAACACGGTAATTTTCAGATCGAGCAGGGAACCTGGGTAAGCGTCCATTCGCCACACACTTGTCGTTGTTGGCAGATTTCCGATTTTCTTGGCTTCACGGTGTTGAAGCGAGAGGAGATCGAGATGTCGGAGGACGGGTGCCGCCGGGCGCGGTATGGCGAAGCGTTCTGGCGGGCGCATCACGAGGCCTGGAAGCGCGGTGACCTGAATCAGCGGGAATATTGCGAGGTGCAGTGCCTGTCGCTGAAGGCGTTCGGGAACTGGCGGGCGAAGTTCATGGCCGAACCTGAGGTGCCGGTGCGCAAGTTGCTCTGGCGGCGCGGCGGCGCAAGTCACACCCTAGGTCACAACCAGAGTCACACTCTTGGTCACACCGCAGGTCACATGACTTATCCCAGTTCGGAGGTGCCCGAGGTGCCGGCCGTGCCGCCTCTGCGTGACGGTCACCGCCGGCGTTTCAGCGATGTGCAGCGCGCTCGCATCCTGGCCGAAGCGGCCCGACCCGGTGCCAGCGTCTCCGAAGTGGCGCGCCGCTACGGCATCGCCCGGCGCGTGCTTTGCCGCTGGCGGCAGGAAGAGGCGGTGCGGTTCGTGGATGTCGAGATCGCCGATGGGGAGATGGCGCCATGACCTTGCTGCCTGCCGGCGTCAAAGTGCACCTGGCGTTTGGCTACACCGATATGCGGAAGGGGATGGACGGTCTGGCCGTGCTCGTTCAGGAAGTGCTGCATCAGGATCCGTTCACCGGGCATCTCTTCGTGTTCCGGGGGCGCAATGCCAGTCTCATCAAGATCGTGTTCTGGGACGGCACCGGCCTGTGTCTGTTCACCAAGAGGCTGGAGCATGGTGTCTTCGTCTGGCCGGCCAATATCGAGCCGGGACGGACGCTTTCTCTGACATCAGAGCAGCTCTCGCATCTTCTGGAAGGGATCGACTGGCGGGCGCCGGACCAGCGCTGGCGACCGGCGGCGGCGGGCTGAAAGACCTGCGGCGCATTGACTCAGGGCGGTGATAGCGGCGCGGGATGAGCCTGCGGCATGGTACAATCGACCATGTCCATCGACCTTGCCAGCCTGCCGGACGACGTGGAAGCGCTGCACGCGCTGATCGGCGATCTGGTGCGCGAGCGGGACAGCGCGCGGGCCGAGGCGGAGGCCGAGATCGCGCGGCTGAGAGGCATTCTGAAGACGCTGCAGCGGATGCAGTTCGGCCGCCGATCGGAGCGCCTCGATCCCGATCAGCTGCAACTCGGGCTCGAGGACGTGGCCGCCGATCTGGTGGAGCTGGAAGAGGCCGCGGATCGCAATGAACGCCGTCCGGGCACAGCTGCACGTGGCAAGGATCAACGTCTCAGCCTGTCGGACCATCTGCCGCGTGAAGACCGTGTCGCCGATGTGGATGCGGAGGTCTGTCCCTGCTGCGGCGGGGCCCTGCACCTGATCGGCGAGACGGTCAGCGAAATGCTGGACCATGTGCCGGCGCAGTTGCGGGTCGTGCGGATCCGCCGGCCCAAATACGGTTGCCGGACCTGCGGGACGATCCATCAGGCCCCGGCGCCGGAGCGGCCGATCGCGAAGGGACTGGCAACACCGGCACTCCTGTCACATGTCCTGATCGGCAAATACTGTGATCACCTGCCGCTCTACCGGCAGAGCCAGATCTTCGCCCGCCAGGGGGTCACGCTGAACCGCTCGACGCTGGCGAACTGGGTGGCGGGCGCCGCCTGGTGGCTTGCCCCGATCCGGGATCGGATCGCCGATCACGTGATGGCGGCGGAACGGGTCTTTGCCGATGATACCGTGCTGCCGGTACTCGACCCCGGGCGCGGCCGCACCCGCACCGGGCGGCTCTGGGTCTATGCAAGGGACGACCGCCCCTGGGGCGGGAACGATCCGCCAGCGGTTCTCTATCGTTACAGTCCGGATCGGCGGGCCGAGCGGCCGGCGGCGCATCTGGAGCACTTCAGCGGCATTCTCCAAGTCGACGGCTATCCCGGCTTCGAACCGCTGGCCGCACGGCGCGACATCGTGCTGGCTGCCTGCTGGGCGCATGCGCGGCGGAAGTTCTGGGAGGTGCATCAGGCCACCGGATCGCCCATTGCGCAGGAGGTCCTGCGCCGGATCGCGGCGCTCTATGCGATCGAGGCGGAGATCAGGGGCGGATCCGCCGCGGGCCGGCAGGCCGTGCGTGACCACCGTGCGCGCCCGATCGTTGATGATCTGAAGCCCTGGCTGGAACTGCAGCTGCCACGCCTGCCACAGCGCAGTGGTCTTGCAGAGGCCATCCGCTATGCGCTCGCCCGCTGGCCGTCGCTCTGCCGCTTCCTCGACGATGGTCGGATCGACCTTGACACCAATACGGTCGAGCGTGCCATCCGCCCCGTCACGCTCGGCCGCAAGAATGCTCTCTTTGCCGGCTCCGACGGCGGTGCCGACAGATGGGCCACAATCACCACGCTGATCACCACCGCCAAACTCAACAATGTCGAACCGCAGGCCTGGATCACCGATGTCCTGCAGCGCATGACCGACGGCCATCCGATCAGCCGTGTCGATGATCTCTTGCCCTGGAACTGGCAGCCCAGTTCGAACTGACGCCGCGAAGTGTCAGAAATGGACGCTTACGAACCTGGTCACGGCCAATGTCTCAATGGCAGGTTCCAGCCGATGCAGACTCCCGGTGTCATTTGAGCGGCCTCGGACGCGACAGAATCTGGTATCGTGAAGGGGACTCATAGAATGACGAACGACCTTACCCGGGCCTCTGCGGCACCGGCGTTGGATGTTTTTGTTCTGGCGCAGATGGAGGCCGAGCCCGGTGGTGAATCCCGAGTTCCCAGACAAAGCACGCGATGGCCCGTCCCTTGTTCGGGCGGCCGAGTACGTGCGTATGTCTACCGATCACCAGCGCTACTCGACCGAAAACCAGACGGCGGCAATCCAAGCCTACGCCGCACGGCGCGGCATGGAGATCGTCCGCACTTACGCCGATGAAGGAAAGAGCGGGCTGCGGATCGAAGGCCGGGACGCCCTGAAACGGTTGATCGAGACCGTAACTTCGGGAAACGCAGATTTCGACGTCATCCTTGTCTACGACATCAGCCGTTGGGGCCGCTTCCAGGACGCCGACGAGAGTGCCTACTACGAATATATCTGCCGGCGCGCCGGGATCGACGTGCACTATTGCGCCGAACAATTCGAAAACGACGGCAGCCCTATGGCCACGATGTTCAAGGGCTTCAAGCGTGCCATGGCCGGCGAATACAGCAGAGAGCTCTCCAGCAAGGTTTTCACCGGGCAATGCCGCCTGATTGAAAAAGGCTTTCGTCAGGGTGGTCCCGCCGGGTTCGGTTTACGCCGCCTACTCATCGATCAGCACGGGGTTCCCAAGGCAACGCTCACCCAAGGTGAGCATAAGAGCCTTCAGACCGATCGCGTCGTGCTCGTGCCGGGACCCGAGGAAGAAGTTGCCGTCGTCCGTGAGGTCTACCGTTCCTTTGTTTCAGGAGGTCAAAACGAAGCACAGATCGCCGATGGGCTAAATGACCGAGGCATCCTGACGGACCTCGGTCGGCCCTGGACACGGGGATCCGTCCATCAGCTGCTGATCAACGAGAAGTACATCGGCACAAATGTCTGGAACCGGGTGTCGTTCAAGCTCAAGAAGAAGCGCGTCCGCAACGACCCCGAGACATGGATTCGAGCGCCCAACAGCTTTCCGGCAATCGTCGATCCGACGCTCTACGAAGCCGCCAACAAGATCATCGCGGCACGCTCTGCCCGCATGTCCGACGAGGAGATGCTCGCCGCGCTGCAAGCGTTGCTGGAACATCAGGGGGCTTTGTCGGGCCTTATCATCGACGAGGCCGACGAAACTCCATCGAGCAGCGCCTACAGCCATCGGTTCGGCAGCCTTCTCAGGGCCTATCGTCTCGTCGGTTTCCGGCCGCGGCGCGACTATCGCTACATCGAGATCAACCGCGAACTCCGCCGGCTCCATCCCGAAGTCATCGATGAAGTTCTAAGTGGGATCTCCGCTGCAGGCGGTGCCGCCACGCGAGATGCGACGACCGATCTCGTGACCGTCAATGGCGAGTTTTCCCTGTCGTTGCTTATTGTCCGCTGCACCCGCACCCAGGCCGGCTCGCTGCGCTGGCGTGTGCGGTTCGATACAGGGCTCGTACCGGACATCTCCGTTGTCATCCGGATGGACGAACTCAACCGGAAACCTTTCGACTACTTCCTCTTTCCTCTCCTCGACATTGGCACCGGCAGACTTCGTCTTGCCGAGGACAATGGCCTCGCCCTCGACGGTTATCGTTTTGACAGCCTCGATCCGCTCTACGCGCTCGCAGAGCGCAAACCTCTCAGGGAGGTAGCATGACCGATCAGCCCCGTCCCCAGCATCTTCGAATGATCCCGATCGATCGGATCGAGGTTCTAAATCCTCGAGCCCGCAACAAGCGGCTGCACAGGGAAATCGTGGACAACATCGATGCCGTCGGGCTCAAGCGACCGGTGACCGTTCGCAGACACCCTGACGACCCCGAGCGCTACGACCTGGTTTGCGGCGAGGGCCGGCTGGAAGCCTTTCGACTGCTTGGGCAGGAGAAGATTCCGGCCGTCGTCATTGAGGCGGAGGAAGCGGACTGCATGGTGATGAGCCTGGTGGAGAACATCGCAAGGCGCCAGCATCGTCCGATCGATCTGATGCTCGAGATCGGCAACCTTCACCAGCGTGGCTACACCGATGTCGACATCGCCGAAAAGATCGGCTGCACACAGAGCTGGGTGAACATGATCGTCACCCTCCTCGAGCGCGGCGAGGAACGGCTTGTGGCGGCGGTCGAAACCGGCCTCATCCCTGTCAGCCTCGCCGTCGACATCGCCCGAGCGAAAGGCGACGACGTGCAGACTCTCCTGATGGACGCCTATGAGGCTGGTCAGATCAAAGGCAAGAAGCTCGGCAAGATCCGCCGTCTGCTGGACCAGCGGCTCTCGCAGAAGAAGACTGTGCCGGATAGTGGCTTGGGTCGGCGAGGTGGGAGCCGCAAGCTCACCCAGGCCGATCTGATGAGACTCTACCAGCGAGAGGCCGATAAGCAGCGCATCCTGGTCCGGAAGTCCGACGTTACCCAGGCCCGGCTGATCTTCATCGTCGAAGCCCTACGGGATCTGCTTTCTCAGGGGGAGTTTCCAGAGCTTCTCCGCGATGAAGGCCTCATCGACATGCCCAGAGCTCTCGCCGACCGTCTGATGCCGGAGCCAGTCCGATGAGCGCTGATCGCCGCGGCACGCATGCCGTCAAACTTGCCTTCGAACCTGACACCATCGACCTCGCAATCGAACAGCTTGTTCCGCTGAAGGTGCTGCGCCCGGGCGCCAAGGAGAGCAAGAAATACGCGCAGATCCGAGGCTCGATTAAGGCGATCGGACTGGTCGAGGCGCCAGTCGTGGCGCGCAACCTTGATGACGCAGCGAAGTTTTTCCTGCTCGACGGCCACATGCGGATCGAGGCCCTGAAAGACCTCGGCATCCAGCGTGTCGAGTGCCTCGTCTCTACCGATGACGAAACCTACACCTACAACAAACGGATCAACCGGCTGGCAGCGGTGCAGGAGCACAGCATGATCAAGCGCGCGATTGCACGTGGTGTGCCAGAAGCAGCAATCGCCGAGGCGCTCGGACTCAATATTGAAACGATCTTTCGGAGAACGCGGCTCCTGAACGGGATTTGTCCCGAAGCCGTAGAGGTGCTGAAAGACACGTCCGCACCCATGGCGGTATTCGACATTCTGCGACGCATGGGCCCGATCCGGCAGGTGGAAGCGGCCGAGCTCATGGCGGGCCAGAACAACTACTCTGTTCAGTTCGCCAAGGCGCTTCTGGCGGCGACGCCGGACGCGGCCCTTGCTGTTCCGCGCCGAAAGCCGCCGAAGAGAGATGGTCAGGTTTCGACCGAACAGATGGCGAAGATGGAGCGCGAACTGGCGAGCCTGCAGACCCAAGTGAAATCCTTCGAAGAGACCTATGGCGTCGACACGCTGCACCTGACGGTAGCTCGCGGCTATATCCGGAAACTGCTCGCCAATCCGAAAGTGGTGTCTTGGTTGGGGCAGCACCGCGGCGAATATCTCGGCGAGTTCCGTTCGCTCACGGACTCCGATGGCGAGGGCACCGATCGAACGATTGGCTGAAGACGATGGGGACCCGGACCCGACAAGCGCGGGGACCACAGGAGACGCCGCACTGTGGGGCGGATCGAGTGTGGCGATGGGGAGGACGGCGAACCCGTCGGGGCCCATCGAGCCGACCCAGACGGTCGGCGACGTGCTGGCATGCCTGCCGGCGCGTGGATGATAGACTGGGGAGGCCGCGAAGCGCGGCGTGGCCTCCCGCATTTTCCGCGGCGATAGGCGCAATGCTTGCGGGCCGCCGAAATCCAGCCAATTCAATTTGCGAGATCATCTACTCGGGTCAGCACGCGCACACCGACTGATTTTTTTCGCGGTTAGGCAAGCAAGGCCTTCATTGCGTCAGCCTCGTCGACCAAGATCAGGCTTCGCAGTCGACCAAGCATGTCCTTACCGTTCGCCACATCAATGCTTGCCGTTTCGAGAATAGTGTCGTGGCCAGTGATACGGTTCCGAGCGAGAACGAGCTCTCGGCTACCCAGGCCCGAATGATGAGGATAAAGGAGGGTTAGACGTGGCGCGCCATAGAGCTGCGCATAGGCCATCATCTGATAGACGTCGCCCTGTGAAACCCCTTGCTTCGGATCATCGATCCGGGAGGATATCCGCTTCCACTTGGTGTCGATCACATGGACCACGGCACCCCCACGTCGGATCAGAATATCTGGTTTAGTCTGGAAAAGACCGCGCTCCGTCATTTCAGCCGACAAGCAGAAGAGACGCCCGCCCTGCAGAGAGACAGTCATGTCCGTCCCAGCCAACGCGCGCGCAATCAGGCGTCCAACATACTCCTCGAACAATGTGTTCATCTCGAAGAGCAGTGCGGTGCCGCGGCCAGCACCGCCTGTTGTTGTCTGATACCGGCCCTCCAAGAAAAGCCGCGCCATACTCAGCAGCTCCTGCCAGCGGCGATTGGTTCTGTCGATTACCACGTCATCCCATCGCAACGCTGCGGGCTCGATGTCCGCGATGTCTGCGTAGACGAAAGCCAGTTCGCGAAGGCGCTGCTGATTTGCCGTACTCCGTGAGGTACGAGACAAAGACCTAACTGCAGCCTTCATGATCCGATTTAGCGCCATGTCCTCCGAAAGGAGATCAAATCGGCATGCGAGACGAGACGCATTCACAGCATTGCGTGTAAATTGCCGAACGACGTCCAACGTGCCCCGCAGCGCGGGTAGATCGTCCTCGTGCTCGATGTAGCGACGTGGTATTCCTTTCCGGACGGCTTCGGTGAGCTTGTCGCAAAAGATACGGATCAAGATTTCGAGCAGGGTCTCCCGTTGCCAGGCCAAGTCTGTTACGGACCCGAGATCCAGTTTCAGATTCAGGGCAACGGCAAGCATGTGAATTAGCCGTTTCCGGATTGCCGCATTCTGGTTTTCGACTGACTCGTCGGGCGCGACTTCGATCTTGGGCAGGATCTCCAGGCTGCAGTCCCCGGCCGCCAAGATACCGACGACCCCCCGCGCCCGCAGGGCATGCCGGCCATGCTCTAGCACGCCGTTGCCACCTCTCCCCGAAAACGGCGACTGTTGTGCCAAGGCCGCCAGCCGATCCGCCAAATGTCCAGGAATCTGCCCGTCACCGTCACCATATGTGAGCTTGTCCCATTCACGGACGGTATAGGGTCTCATCAGGCTTCGAACTCCGAGAAGTCAAAATCAGCCTTCACGCTCCAGCGCAGTTTGTCGCCGTTCAGATCGTCCTCAGACATACCTTTCGGCGGCGGTAGACTGATGGCTTCAAGGAAGTGTTTCCTGGTCGTCGTCGGCCCGTCGCCCAATACCGCGGCCACCTTGGACCAATCCTCATAGAAGTACTCTGCCAAAAGCGGAATGACCTTGTGGCGCATCACGTCCTCGACGTCTGACCGTCTACGGCATCCCGTGAAGTATGCATGCCCGATCTGATGCTCTCGGTCGAACAGATACTCGATACGTTCATTGATCGTCGACAGCAACTTGCACAGATTGATGCCATCCAGATTATTCGCGTTGAGGCCTTTTTGCGCAAGCGCTTCCGAAAGCGCAGTCGTGCTAGGCATCAACTCCTGAAATGTGAAGCGGCGACGCAATGCAGTGTCGAGCAGAGCAATCGAGCGGTCCGCCGTGTTCATCGTTCCAATGATGTGCAGATTGGAAGGCACACCGAACGGCTTTTTCGAGTATGGGAGCTGAACGCGCACCTCGTTCTGCGCCCCTAGGCGCTTGTCTTGTTCCAGCAGGGTGATCAGCTCGCCGAAAACCTTGGAAATGTTGGCGCGGTTGATCTCGTCGATGATTAGAACGTATTGGTTGGAGGGTTTCTCAGGACCTTTACTAGCCCGATTTTCAGCACTCACGTTATCAATTGGCATCCCACCATCCGGTCTAGACGTTGCACTTGCCTGTGCCTTGGGAACAAGCCAGCCCTGCGCCGGATGACTTGCCCAGTTGGGCATATTGTGGCTTTCCCATCCCCCTGTCGGTTCAATGGCAGCCATCTTCCCCGCCTTCACCAGAGCGTCACGGTACTGGTTCAGCGCGAACCCACGCGGATATCTCTTAACCAACTGCTTCGCGACGTCTTGTGCCAGATGCCTGAACGTACCGGCGCGAACCGGTGGCAATTTTCCGATTGTGAAGAGTTCGCCTTCTGGTTCCTCGTCCAAATTCAACTTATTCAGATCAACCAACGGCTCTAGATAGCCGCCATCATCTGAAAGAGCCTGCTCATCGGAAGAGCCTGAGCCGTCGAGGAAGGGAAGCTCTGCGCCCTCGTGCCCCGCAGGCGTCGTTGACTGCGCCTTTTTTCCGAAGGCAATTGCTTCCAATGTATCCCAGTCGATTTTGTCGGGCGCCAACTGATACATTGGCTGAAACGCACTAAAAGTCTGAGGGTAGAACGACGACCTATCTGCCCCTCTCTCGTCGCCCCAAATCCAATCAACTTTTCGGGTATGCTGTCGATCACCTGCATGCGGATGAAATTCATAGTCACCAGAGATGCGTCCCAACGCGACAATACGATTCTTCCCCACAGTGAGCAGAACATAACTTCCGACGTCGACTGCGCCTCTGAAATACCAAGTACCGCTTATGTCTGCCGATCGGCCGTCAGTTCCTGGATTGCTTTCCAACCAGAGTTGCTTGATCGCTTGGAAGTCCTCGAATTCTGGCGCTGACCAATCAATGCCCGCGCCAAAACCCCATGATATTTGATGCTGCTTCATTGCTGACGCGAGCTGATCCCGCCAGTCAGAGCCGATGAGGCTGAGTTTGAAGAGACCTTGGCTCCGGTCGAGATGTCGAGCGCGATCGTCATCTCCTTGGTCCAGACGTGCGCGTTCACTGATACGTTTGAAAATTCCGTCGTGAGGCTTCAAATCAAAGCCCCCTCCGGATCGGATTTCTTCAGGCGTGTTCGTCTCACCTTCTCCGGTACTCGGCCGAAGGCCTTCAACAAACTCTTCGTAAGAAAACGACTGATGGAAGGTCGTAAATTCGATCCTACCATCATTCACAAGACGTCGATACTCGGCCATCAGAACGTCTCGGTTGTTCTCAAGTTCTGCGGCAACGTCGTTACCCAAACAGAGCCGCACCGCCTCCCAAGCCGTCGCATAGGTCTTCCCGGTTCCGGGCGGGCCGTAGAGGATCAGGTTAGTAGCGGAGAACGCTTTGGTAGAGGTTGCTTCTGTCACGGTATTTGGCTCCGCTTTTGATCCAAGCTGGTAGGTAAATGTGGTCGAGCTACTGGGATTGGGTTCGGTGGACGTTGGGGCTGGGACCTTGGCCAAGTGCTGGAACTTGTCTCCGCCGAGCACCTGACAAATGTTTGGAAACGCGTCTCTGAGCCCCATGGCTTGGGCGAGATCGCCGGCGCGTATTGCCACACTGGATGCCCCGCGCTCGCGAGCCGGCTCGATAAAATAGTTCAGCGCACAGACTCGAATACGGTCCGCATCACGTAAAAGGTGCTCGGCTTTCTCGGGCGGTGTGGCCGGCTTGTCGTCTCGATCCACGACAATGAAGCCCGCATTGTGCATTCGTGCGGCCGCGTCGGCTTTCTGTCCCCAACCGCCATTCAGATCGGTCTTGTTCAGGATGTAGCCAACAAGTGGCTTGGTTGGGTAGACACGGTTTTGGCGCTCCCGCGTCGAACGCACCCAATAATCGCGAGGTTCTCCGAACGCGTTGAAAATGTCACCGTGCTCACCACTGACACGGTAACTGTCGTAGGCGTCCATTGCGGCTTCAACGGTGCCGCGGTTGAACAATTCATCCAAAGTTGCGTCGCCATCATCCTTGTAGTTGTGCACCACCCACAAAGCGCTCTGAACGTCGATCATGTCACGCGGCGCTAACCCACGTTGTTCGAAGGCTTTCCGAACTGCCCTCATGAACCTGAGTTCATCCAAGTAGGTATCGGCCATCGATTCATGCGCAGGAAAACGCGTCCCGATGGCCTCTCGCCACAGATCCTGCCTTACTGAATGCCTGATATAGACCCCTTCGTCAGGCCAAAGATGCAAGAACAGGAACTCTCCAATCTGACGAGCCGCGTCGTCAGAACCCTTTGGCACTGCGTCTCGCCAAGCCGACGCGAACGCTGCCAAAGCTGCGGGATGGCCATCTGTCGGCCCGAGCGCAGCTTGGGCAAGCGCGCCGAGGGCTGGATCCAATTGCGAGCGATCAGCATCGCTTCCTCGCGTCAATGGAAGATATGTGCGCCAATCGAGAAGGTTGCTGTCGGATGCGGCGGCCAAGATCGCCTGGGCAACCGCTTGATCGTCTGCGGCGCCCTCTAACGCTGCGCGTAAATTTGCCACGGTCTTCAGTTTATAGTCGCGTTCGCGATCGTCAAAATCCGGGTCGGGAGTGTCGAAACGATCAAGGTTTGGGAAAAACCTTCGCAAACTTGCAATCCAGCGCTCAACCGCTGCTGGATCGAGCACCAACTCCGCGCCGGATTTCACTAAGAGTTCTAGCAATCGCTTCAGATCCCCAGCGTCGTCAATGCGTAGCACAACGCAGTCAGCCTCACCAAAGGCCCATTCACGACTTAATGCTGAATGCCGCCCGCCATCTTTCATGCCCTTTTGGTATGGCCGCAACTCGCAGGAAAAGCCGGCTTGCTCCAGGTAAGATTGCCATTTCTGGGACAGAAAGACATTCCGCGCCGGACTCTGAATTTCCCACAAGAGGCGCTCCGACGGACCGAACTCGAAGGATACCATCTTCTTGGTAACGCCTTGTCCAGGGCGCAAATTCGATCCGCGTATTACTTCGAAAAGCGCGCGGCGAAGAGGTAGGGACTGCTCTCCTTCATTCTCTGCAATTCGCGCTTCGAATTCACTCCACATTCATTCTTCTCCAAGCTTTCGTAGCGCGCACAATGTGTTGACCAGCCGCATCTGCTCCACGCTCTCGCATTTAGCTTCGCGCAGACGCGGAGCCCCGAAAACCAGGGCCAAACCTTTTGCCCGCGAGACGGCCACGTTGATGCGGTTGAGCGAGAACAGGAAGTCCATCCCGCGCGAAGTTTCCTCAGCAGAGGATGCCGTCATCGAAACGAGGCAGACCGGTGCTTCCTGGCCCTGGAATTTGTCCACCGTGCCCACCCGGATCGCTTCGGGCAAGGCCTCGCGTAGCGCGTTAACCTGAGCGTTGTAGGGCGCGACGACGATGATATCAGATTGACGAATGGGGCGCGTTACGCCGTCCTTCTCCGTCCAAGCGCCCGTAAGCAGTTCCTCGACGGCAGCTTGGATCGCCTCGACTTCTTCCAATGCGACCTGCGCGTTCCCTTCATGTGCCACCGTTACCCAAAAGGCGCCGGCTTCCGAAAAATTCGTGCCGGTCACCGCCTGGCGGGCAGTATCGGGGTGACTTTCGAGACGACCCTCATAGACCTGATCCGAAATGAAGCGATTGACCTCCGGATGCATGCGCCGTGTCACGCCCAGGAAAATGCCGCGATCCGGCGGAATGGTGGCGTGATCACCCAACATCCATTCCAGACAGGACAGGTTCGCAGGCGCCGGATGCGCGCCTTGGATCACCTGCGGCAACTGGCGCGGGTCGCCCACCAGCACGATGTTACGCGCGGCACGGCCCATGGCCGCCATGTTGGCCAGCCCCACCTGGCCTGCCTCGTCCACAAACAGCCAGTCGAAGGTTTGAGTGTTCTCTTCGCGGGAAAAGAAGAATGCCGTGCCGCCCACCACCTGACCACCTGACGCTGCTTCCGCGTTGTCATTGGTGCGGCGGATCGGGCAGTCCTGAGGATAACCATCCTCTTCGCCCGACACCTTGTGGATGAGGTCCAGGTCAATCGGAAGATCCGCGTCTTCCAGCGCCTTCAGACACCCCATCAAAACGTTGCGAATGGCTTCATGGGAATTGGAGGCCACGCCCACCCGTTTTCCCGCTCGGACAAGCGACAGAATTGCACGCGCTGTGACATGAGTCTTGCCGGTCCCAGGCGGTCCCTGAATGGGCATCACCGTTTCATCCATTCGCCCGACTGCCGCGATGGTGCCTGCGACCACGTCACCCTGAGGCAGAATGGGGCCCGCGCCCGTCAGCCTCGGGGCCGACCGCGAGAGAAGATCATCGACGGCGCGGTAGCTCCGAGGACCACACTGGTCATCAATCACGTCGCGCAGGGCGGACGCGATCACGTCGGCATTGATCGGTTTGTCGGGATGAAGTGTCAGGCGGTCCGTCAAGAGATCAGCCCGTGCCGCACCAATCTTCAGTGTAATCGTTCGCCCCGTCCGATCGAACGCCTCGATACTCACCGATGTGAAGCCCTCGGGCGTCGGAATGCTGGCCTTCTTGCCGCCGCGCAATTTGCTTTCCTGCGCCGGAAAGCGGTAGCTGCGCTGCACTGAGCGCTTGATCGGCTCGGCGGGCCCAGTCGCGACGAGTCCTCCCAAGGCATCGAGATCATCGATCAGATCCTCATCATCCTTGCCCAGACTATCAAAAATCGCCCACCAGGCCGGTTTGGCCTCGCGCTTGTGAAACATCCCGAGGTCAAACAGCATCGACTGCCTCTCCTCTGAGAGGTCTGACTCCGCAAGCTGTGATCGTAAGGCCTGGGCCTCGATATCCTCATCACTTTCCTTCGCATCCGCAGATTCAATGAGCTGCGGCCAAGGGCCTTCGGGGCGGATTTCAACCAACCAGTCGCGGAGGCGTTCTGTCGAAACACAGTCGATGCGATTGTAGTCCTCGATCTCGTCGAGGATCTGCTGCTCGCCGGTTTCTCGCCAATGTTCATACGCCACAACCGAACCGCCGGCCGTCTTGACCTCACCCTTGCGTTCAAGCCCATAGAAGGCTTCCAGCGACTTGATCGAATAGTTGGGCTCGGAGCAGATCAGGCTACCGCGCACAACAGCATAGAGATCCACGAAGCGGCGCTCCCGAAGCAGCCGATCCAGGAACGCCTCGCCGATCCCGTATTTCGCGGTCAGGCGGCGCAGGGCCGTGATTTCGTAGGGAGCGTAGTGATAGATCCGCGCCTGCGGGAAACTTGCGAGCCGGTCCCGGAAGAAGTCGAGCAGTTCCGACAGGGCCTGCGCCTCCGCCTTGTGGTCATGCGCCCAGAAGGCTCGAAAGCCTCCATCGAACCAGACGCCATGCAGATATTCGAGCCCGCCTTCGTAATGGGGGTCCCCCTCGATGTCGTAAAAGAGGTCACCAGGCTGCGGCGCCGGCAGCAGATCAAATCCCTTCCCGAATTGGGGTGGACGCAGCTCATAGTGGGGTGCCCCCACCTTCCGGGCATTTTGGAGCCGAGCCTGCGTGCGCAGTTTTTCCAGGGTCTCATTCGCCATGCCGCGAATTGAACCGGCATGCGTCGCCAGCCCCGCCATCGTGGAGATCCCGGCGGCTTCCAGCTTCTTGACCTGCCCCTTGGCGATGTTCGCCACGTTGAAAAGACTGTCCTCGGCATCCCAGACACTGCCGCAGTGATCTGCCCACCGACAGAGAGCGCAATCGGAACAAGGTATAGGCCGCGTCGTCGCGGGTTCAGCCACAAAGGCCTCAAGTCTAGCGCGAGCGGCGCGCGCGTAATGGGCATAGTCCGCCAGCCGCAGGGTCGCCCTCTGGCCTGTCCCCAGTTCGACATGGGCAAATTCGGGTGCCACGCCTTGGATCTCGGCCAGAAGGTCGGAGTAGAGCACCAGTTGCAGCACGTGCTTCGGGTGAGGCTGGCGCTTGAGCTTGGTATCGGCTACCTCATAGCTGAACGGACCCAGAGCCGAAGGGCGCTCGACCCTTTCCAGGAAGTCTGACCATCCGCCCCAGTTGCCCGCGAGAAACGCGCCCTGGAACACCACCTCGGCCCCTATGGCAAGTGCGGCGCGGGTTTCTTCTGCGTTGGCAGCCAGATCACCCCGATCGATCTCGATCACATGCCGCCCGGATGCCTTCAGCTTCGCCAAATGCGCCGCCTCATGCGCATCCCCCTGCTTCTGCAGCAGGGCAGCATCTTCGGTGTCTTGACCGGGCTCAGGCCCCTCGCCGCGCATCCGCAACAGATCAAGCTGGGTTGCGTGAGCGCAGCCCATGAAGCGCATCAGATCCGTCGCAGAGAAAAGGATATTGCCGCCAAATGCCCGCATGGGTTCCTACAATTAATAAAGAGCGCAACTCAAAGCGAAATCGTCTCAGAGTTGCACCTTGTTCAATAACCCAGATGGGTGTCAACAACTGTCACGCACAACATTGCGCGGCAACGGAATACGACGAAGCATTACCCTGATTTCTTCGTGATGCTAGGTGCTTAGAGATCACGCCTCTAGCTTGCACGCACGATCCGCAGGCTTTTCGGCGCGATCAACGAAGGGGCCTTGCCTTTCGCCCCCATCCGAAGTGAGAACCCGCGCTCGATCAGCGCCACCGCTTCGTCGAGCGTCTTCACATAGGTCGCATGCTCGGCATGGTGCTTGTGCTTGCCATGCGCCGGGTCGGCAAGTTGATAGCCCTTGCTGGTGACGACCGGTTCCTCCACGCCGCCGCTCCGGGAGGAGATCCGTTCAATCCTGATGACACGTCCGCTCATGTTGCAGTTCCTTCTGCCAAGTTGGTGCGCCCCGCCGAACCCAAGGAACTCGTGCTGAAATCACCTGCTAAGGGAATCACTCGACAGGGCGCAGGAACCTTCCTAGCCTGCGAGGGTGTCAAACTCTGACAGGCTCGCTCGGTGCGCTTATGTCTTTCGCGAAAGCCCAGGATCTGATCCGCCTCGCTCAAATGGCAGCGGCGCGGCGGTATGGCATAAGCCTTGAAGACATTTGCGCCGAGTTCGACGTTTCGCACCGAACAGCACAGCGGATGACCGACGCTCTGGAAGAGACGTTCAGCAACGTCACTGCGGAAGACGGTGAGGATAGAAAACGTCGCTGGCGCCTCTCCGATCCGCACCTCGATCGGCTTCAGCTGCGCCAAGAGACCGGGATCGAGGCGCTGGAGATCGCGGCGCGCGGCGCCGAGGCCGATGGACGTCTCCGACACGCGCAAGCTCTCACCGATCTTCGTGACGGGCTGCTCGCCAGGCTGTCCTCACGCAGCGCAGCCCGGGTCGAAGCCGATGCCGAAGCGGTTCTGACGGCAATGGGCCAGGTGACACGACCCGGTCCACGCGTCAGCGTTTCCCCTGACATTCTCGACGCGATCATCGAGGCGTTGCGCGGCCCCTTCCGCCTGCGCGTTCTTTACAATGCAGACACGACGTCGCGCATCCTCGAACCTCATGGCGTCCTGCTCGGTCATCGCACCTATCTTGCTGCCCGTGATCCAGCCAAGGCCGATGAGGTTCGGAACTTCCGGATCGATCTCATTCGCGAGGCAACAACGCTCGACGAGAGCTTTGCGCTGAAGGAAGGGTTCACCATTGCGGACTATGCCGCGCAGTCCTTCGGCGTCTGGCAAGACCCGGAGCAATATGGAGAGGTCGTTTGGCGTTTTGCGCCGGAGGCGGCGGACCGGGCGGCGGGGTTCAGGTTTCACCCGGATCAGATCCTCGAGCCGCAAAGTGACGGCAGTCTGATCGTGCGCTTCCATGCGGCCGGATGGCTCGAAATGACCTGGCATCTTTATCAATGGGGCGACAAGGTCGAGGTGATCGCCCCCGAGGGGTTACGCGCCTTAGTGGAGGACTATCGCCGGTCCGATTTCGGGGCGATGCCATGAAAGCGATTTTCAAAGGAGATATTTGATGGACGGCAGTTTGAAATTCAGCGCGCTCAAGGAAAAACAGCGCGCCATTCGGGCCGGCTTCCCTGAAACGATGGGCTTGCGCGTCCACCGCGCCATCAGCTGGGTCGGCAGGTCCGAGGCCTGTGATGGGGACGACGACGCACGCTTCCTGTTTCTCTGGATTGCCTTCAATGCGGCCTATGCCGACGAGCGCGAGTTTCAGTCGATCGCACCGGGTGAACGCGCGGCCTTTCTGGATTTTTTTGGCAAGCTTGTCGCGCTGGACAAGGAGAAGAAGGTCTACAAGGCTTTGTGGCAAAGGTTCACCGGCCCCGTCCGTCTGCTCATGGACAACCGGTTCGTGTTCAATCCGTTTTGGCAGCACCACAATGGGATCGACGGGTATGACGACTGGGAGGCGCGTTTCAACGCCTCCGTCCGATCCTTCACCCAGGCATTCCAGGCCGGGGATACCGCACGCGTCCTCAGCTTTGTTTTTGACCGCCTATACGTATTGCGCAACCAACTCATCCATGGCGGTGCGACCTGGAACAGCGGTGTGAACAGAGCGCAAGTTCGCGATGGCGCCACCATTCTGGCGTTTCTGCTCCCCGTCTTTGTAGACCTGATGATGGACAACCCTGAACAGGATTGGGGGAAGCCGTTTTATCCCGTTGTCGATTAGGATTTTGAGGTCGCCAACATTGTTGCGCCAGGCGCCCCAATTTCCACTTCTCGCCCCAACTGTGACAAAAAGCTTTCCAATCATCACAGCCGTATCTGTTTCAAGGTCCCTCGAAGGCACACGAACCTTGTGTTTCAAGCCGGGAGAAGATCGACGACATCTCAGACTGAAAGACCATCTCGGACCGATCGCTCGCAATGTATGAACCTTCAGACAAGCTTCTCGAGCAGTGCGTGTCGGTCGACATCGAGGTGGATCCCAAGACCGCTCGGATCTTTGCCTTTGCGGCGGTTCAGCGTGGCGAAACGCCTCCGATCCTCTCCCGCAAAGGCGATTTGGAAGGTGCACTTGATCGGCTGGAAAGGTCGCTGGCCAACAGCGATCATCTGATCGGTCACAACATCCTGCGCCATGATCTGCCCCACCTCGCTGCGGCGCGGCCGCGCTTGGCGAAGCTCTTCGGCGCGCCGATCGACACATTGTGGCTCAACCCGCTCGCCTTTCCGCGCAACCCTTACCACCACCTCGTCAAGCACTACCATGATGGCCGTCTGCAGGCGGGACATGTGAATAATCCAGAACTCGACGCACGGTTGGTGTTTCAGGTCCTTGAAAACCAGATCGACGCATTCCGCGATCTCCATAGGGCTGAACCCGATGCGCTGACCGCCTATCATTTTCTGGCCACGCGGCAGGAAGCCTCGGCCGGGTTTGATGCCGTGTTCAACCTTACCCGTTCCGCCCCGGCTCCCTCGGCGCGAGCGGCAGAAGATGCGATCCGGCGTCTCCTGTCAGGCCGTGCATGTAGCCGGCGTATCGAGCAGACGCTGGGGCGATTGGCAAGTCCGCAGCTCGGCTGGCCGATGGCCTATGCCCTCTCGTGGATTTCGGTAGCCGGCGGAGAGTCCGTGATGCCGCCGTGGGTGCGCATGCAGTTCCGCGAGGCCGCGCTCATCGTGCGCCATTTGCGTGATACGGCCTGCGACAGCCCCGACTGTGCATGGTGCCGCGAAAAGAATGATCCCAAACGCGCGCTCTCGCGCTGGTTCGGTTTCGAGGCCTTCCGGCCTCAGCCAATGGACGACATGGGCCGACCCTTGCAGGAACGGATCGTCGATGAGGCGATGCACGGACAGAGCATCCTCGGCATTCTGCCTACCGGCACCGGGAAATCGGTCTGCTATCAGATCCCGGCACTTTCCAAGTTCGACAAGACCGGGGCGCTGACAGTCGTTATCTCGCCTCTGGTGGCGCTGATGTCCGATCAGGTGCAGGGAATGGCACGCGCCGGGATTTCCTCTGCCGTCACAGTGAACGGCATGCTTTCGCTACCCGAACGGCAAGATGCGCTCGACAAAGTACGCATGGGCGAAGCTGCAATGCTGCTGATCTCGCCCGAGCAGCTGCGCAGTGTGTCGGTCCGCTCGGTCCTGGCGCAGCGCGAGGTCGGTCTTTGGGTGCTGGATGAAGCCCACTGTATTTCGAAATGGGGCCACGACTTTCGGCCCGACTACCGCTATGTCGGACGCTTCATCAAAGAATTCTCGGGGGACGAGCCCTCGGCGCCTATCTTGTGCTTGACCGCCACTGCCAAGCCAGAAGTCGTTCGCGATATCCGGGAGCATTTCCTATCCCGACTTGAAGCCGACCTGTTACTCCTGGACGGCGGCGCGGTCCGTACCAACCTGACCTTCGAAGTGCGGCCGACCCAGCGCGGGACCAAGCTTGCCGATATCCTCGACGTGATCGAAGCGAAGCTGCCGCGCGAAGGAGCCTCTGGTGCTGTAGTCTACTGCGCGACGCGCAGCACAACAGAACGGGTCGCGGAGTTCCTCAAACAACAGGGTCTCGCGGCCGAGCATTTCCATGCGGGACTGAAGCCGGACGAAAAGCGGGACATTCAGGAACGGTTCCGAATCGGAGAGCTCCGGGTGATCGCCGCCACCAATGCCTTTGGCATGGGGATCGACAAGCCCGATATCCGGCTGGTTGTTCATGGGGATATTCCCGGATCTCTTGAGAACTACCTGCAGGAAGCCGGTCGCGCCGGACGCGATCGGGAGCACGCCAATTGCGTCCTGCTCTTCGCCGGCGATGATGTTGAGCGCCAGTTCTCGCTCTCCGCCCGGTCACGACTCGCACGGCACGAGATTGGCGCGATCTTGAAGGCCCTGCGCAGACTCGACGGTAGGACCTCGAAGCATGGGGAAGTTGTCGCAACCTCGGGCGAAATCGTGCGCGCCGAGAAGGATCTGGAGTTCGAGCGCGACAGCGCAACCGACGATACCCGGGTCAAGACAGCCGTGTCATGGCTCGAAGAAGCAAAGCTGCTGACCCGCGAAGAAAACCGGGTTCAGGTCTTCCCCTCCTCCCTGCGTGTCCAGCGGCTGGAGGAAGCTGAGACTATTCTCGCGGCAGCCGACATCACCGGCACGCGTCGGCAGCAGCTTCTGGACATCGTGCGCCACCTGATGAACGCACCGCCGGACCAGGGTATCTCGACGGACGAATTGACCGGCGTCAGCGGCTTGACGGGCGGCGGCCTAAACAAGGCGCTGTCCGATCTCGAAGCCCTCGGCATCGCCCAAAATGATGTAGTTGTAACTGTCTTCATTCATGTCGGCGTTGAAGGGCAGTCATCGCAGCGCCTCGGTCAAGCTTCCCGGCTTGAGGAGGATCTGATCGCACTGATGCGCGAGGCGGCCCCCGACATCGAAGGGGATGAGGCGTCACCATTGCATCTCGCCGAGACCTGTCAGGCGCTGCGCGATCGTGACCATGGATCCGCACGCCCGGATATCGTCGAGAAGCTCCTGCGCGGAATTGCAGGGGACGGGCGTGATCAGGATGGCGGGCGCGGCAACATTCGGCTGCGCAAAGCCTCGCGCAACACCCTCATGGTGGCCTTGCAACGCTCGTGGCCGGTGCTGGAACAGACTGCGGCAATCCGCCGGCAAGCCGCGGAACTTCTGCTCGCCCACTTGGTCGGCAAGCTGACCAAAGGAACGCGCGGCAAAGACCTCCAGGTCGAAACCACGATGGGCGATCTGCTCGCATCGCTCAGCGGCGACGCCTTCCTTCGTGGCGCCGTGCAGGACATGAACAAGCTCATGGAGCGAGCCCTTCTGTGGCTGCACGAACAAGAGGTGGTGACGCTCGGCAAGGGGCTGACCGTATTCCGGCCGGCGATGACCGTGCATCTGCGTTCAGGCGGCGGTGGTTTTACCCAGAAGGACTTCACACCGCTCGATGAGCACTACGGCGAGCAAACGATCCAGACCCATGTGATGGCGGCCTATGCCGAAGCGGGTCTCGATGCGATGGATCGGGCGCTGCGGCTCTCTGAAGACTACTTCGTGCTGGATCGCGATGCATTCCTGCGACGCTGGATGCCAGGGCGCGGTGCCGAAATCCGACGCCAGACGACCGGGACATCCTGGAAGGCAATCGTCGAGGCGCTCGACAATCCGGTGCAGCAGAAGATCGTCGCGGACGATCGGGAACAGACCAACGTGCTGGTGCTCGCCGGCCCCGGATCGGGCAAGACACGGGTTCTTGTCCACCGGATTGCCTATCTGGTCCGGGTTCGGCGTGAAGATCCGCGCGGGATTCTGGTCCTTGCCTACAACCGGCATGCCGCCGCCGAAATCCGCGCGCGGCTTCGGCACCTGATCGGCGACGATGCCAGTCGCGTCACCGTGTCCACCTGCCACGCCTTGGCGATGCGTCTCGTCGGCGCCAGCCTTGTCGGCGCTTCGGGAGATGCTCATGATTTCGACGGCATCGTGTTGGAGGCTGTGCGCCAACTGAATGGCGAAGGTCTGACCAGGTCAGAAGCCGAAGCGCAGCGCGACGCGTTGATCCAGGGCTATCGTTGGATCCTGGTCGATGAGTATCAGGACATCGGACCCGAGGAATACGCTTTGATCGCGGCAGTTGCGGGTCGATCCCTAGACGACCCTGACCTGCGCCTGAGCCTCTTTGCCGTGGGCGACGATGATCAGAACATCTATGCGTTCGCCGGCGCCTCGATCCGTTTCATCCGCCAGTTCGAGACGGATTACAAAGCCAAGCCGGAATTCCTCACCGCCAACTACCGCTCGACGCGACATATCATCGATGCCGCCAACAGCGTGATTGCCCCTGCGACAGAGCGGATGAAGACAGGGCACGACATCAGCATAGACCAGAAGCGCGAGAAGGATCCGCCGGGCGGCGCGATGGCAGAGCATGACCCGGTCGCAGCCGGACGCGTGGAGCTTCTGCACTGTCCGCCCGGAGACTTCGCCCAAGCCGTCGCAGCGGTGGATCAGCTTATCCGTCTCTCGCGCCTTGACCCCAATTGGAGTTGGTCGCGTGCGGCCGTCATTTCGCGCGACTGGCGTCGGCTGGGAGCCGTACGGGCCTATTCCGAGGCGCAAGGCATTCCGGTCGAGATGGCCAACGAAAGTCTCCCGAACATCTGGCGTCTTCGGGAAATGCAGAGCTTCGTGGCCGAGTTGCGACGAGACCCTGCGCGGCTTCTCGGCATCGCGGAGCTTCTCGAGCTCCTGAACGAACAGACGCGGAACCGATGGACCGATCTGATCGCCGAAGGCATTGCGGCGCTCGCGCGCGAGATCGCGGACAAGGCGATGCCGGTTCCGGACCTTGTCGAGTGGTTTGCCGAATGGTCGAGAGATACGCGCGGCGAGCAACGAGGCTTGTTGCTGCTAACGGCCCATCGGGCCAAAGGGTTGGAGTTCGACTACGTCGTGATCCTGGATGGGGGCTGGGAGCAGCCTTCGCGTGGAGAGGATGCCGATGCGCCCCGTCGTCTCTTCTATGTCGCCATGACGCGCGCGCGGCGCAGTCTGGCGGTCATGGCCTCGGGTGCACATCCATTCCTCAAGCCCCAACAGGATGCCGTGCTGGAACGACCTGTCGTGCCTGATCCGGCTGGGCTCGCCGGGCGCCCACCCCATTACGTGACACCGGATCTGAAACTGGTGGACCTCTCGTGGGCGGGACGGCTCAATGACGGTCATCCCGCGCTCGCAGCCATTAACGCGGCCCAGGTCGGGGATCCCGTGACGCTGGTCGCAGACGGGACGGCTTGGATCATTCGCAATACTAAGGGGCAGAAGCTCGGCCGCATGGCGCGCGCCTACACAGCCCCTGAGGGGTTGGAGTTTCTGCGCGGCGAGATCGGCGCGATCGTCCGCTGGCGCAAGAGCGACAACAAGGAAGAATTCCGCAGCACTATCCGGCGAGACGAATGGGAAGCGATCCTGCCGGAACTGGTCTTCGGCTGAACGACGTGTGCCAGGCCGATCTTATCTCTTCCAATCCGGGCGCTACGCTAACCCGCGATACTGTGGATCTGCACGCTGTCGCCGCAGACCTCACGCGCAATATCGACCACATGCTGATGGTGCGTGAGGTAGATCGCCTGTCCGCGCCGGCCAACCCGCTCCATCACTCGGCAGGCTGAACGCGTGCGTTCCTCGTCGAAGGTCTCGAAGATATCATCGCAGAAGAAAGGCAGCGCCGCGCCCTGATCCGCCAACTGCTCGTAGGCCGCAGCGCGCAGGGCGAGATAGAGCTGGAACCGCGTGCCTTTGGACATGTCCTGCGCCTGTTTCGCCATGCCACTCGCATCCAGCGCCAACAAGGTTTCTGCAGCTCCGTCGATCTGGGTCTGAAGTTTCGAATAGGCACCATTCGTGAGCTCCGAAAACGCCGTTTCCGTGGCTTGCATCATCGCGCTGCGGTGGGCATCGCGGTACCGACGGATCGCCGCTTCAGCGAGGCGGTGACCCAAACTCAGTTCAAGATGCCGGAGTGCCAGGTCCTGCATTTCGAGTTCGAGCGTTGTCTTTCTCTCGACCAGGAGCGCAACATCCGCATCCCCGCCGATGGCGCGCAGCGCTTGTGCGGCGGAGGTCCGCGCCTCGATCGCACCCTTATAGAGCCCTTCAATGCCATCGAGATCAGCGCTGATTTCGTCGAGCTCGGCCAGCAAACCGGTTTGGGTCGCCCCCGACAAAACGGCTCGCGCGTCCTCCAGGCTCTCCAGGTCAAGGAGCGACAACAGACTGCGCTCAAGGTCCGAACGTCTGGCCCTGTCAGAGATGACCCCGGTAGCAGTGCTGACGGCCTGCCGCAGAGCGCCCAGAGAACTGGTATCTATGCCTTCGGGAAACACCCGTGCCAGTTCAGAGACGGCACGATCTATGTCGTCCAGGACCTTTTGAGCCTTGGCCAATGAGACTTCACGCGCCTTAATCCGCTCGTTCATATCGCGCGCCTTTTCTTCGGCGTCCATCGCCTGCTCCGAGATGGCCTTTAGAGCATCGTAGTCGGACAGTGGCGATCCAGTCGGAGTGGTACCCACCCGCTCGACCAGTTTCTGCACTTTCTCGGCAAACTGGGTCTGGTCGTCTTCCATGGCCGAAACCTGACGCTCCAATGATACGCGTTCCTTGTTGTGTTCACGCAGGTCCTGGAGCGGTTGCAGCGAGGCCTCAATCAAACCTGCGTCCAAACCCTTCGGCAAGGCCGCTGCCACCCGGTCCAGCCAATCACGGCGCGCGCTCGATGCGTCCGCTTCAATGACCGCAAGCTTTTCGGTGCGCTTGGTCCGATCTCGGGTCAGGTCATCAACACGCGCCTTGGCGCCGCGCAGGTTTTCCTGATGGGTGCGCTGCGCGGCGAGATTGGTTTTCGCGACGGCGACCAATTCGTCAAACTCCGGCGCGTCGCGGCGGATGTGTTCCGAGAGCACTTTGATCAGCCGGTCCGCCTTTTTGAACGTCTCCTGATGCTCGTCTTGAATCCGGCGCAATTCGGCATCTGCGCGGGACGCCAATTCAAGCTTGCGCAACCAGCTCACGAAAGTGTCCGGGGCAAGTATGGTTTCGAGACCAGCCTCGGTCGCCGCCCCCGCCAAACGCTCCAATACTGCGTTGCGCGCTCTTTCCAGTTCGGAGACCCGTTGTTCCACCGAGCCCGCCTTTGCTTTCGCCGCCGCGAGATCCCGTTCTTCCTGGCGCAGTGTTCCAAGATCAGCAGCCTGCGAAAGTCGGAGATCCATTGCGGTGTCGACACGCGCCATAGCGACCTCGACGGCGTCAGCGCTCTCGCTGGTCAAGCTGGCTCTGTGAGCCTTCCAGAGGTCATCGCGACCCGCGCGGATGCTGCGGGTCTCGTCATCGTCTACAAGCCCATCCATGGCCTTGATCTGTGCGATCCGAGCGTCGCGTTCCGCGATTTCGACCCGAACGTTTTCCAGCTCCTGGACCGTAGTCTGATGCCGCTGCGTCGTTTCCTGCACATCGCAGAGCAGAGTTTCGGCCCCTTCCAGGGTCAGAGGAAGGGTCGGCAGAGCGTCAAAGCTTTGTCCCTTGATGGCGAGCGCATCCAGCGCGGTGCGTCGGCTGCGGCCCGCGGTCTTTAGAGCTTCGGAAGCAGCCGCATGGCGCGCGGAAAGCGTGTCGACGTCAAAGCGCTCGAGGACTTCCGCAAAGTCGACAGAAGCAGATTCCTCTGAACCAAGACGGCGCAGCTGCTCCTTGGCAGCGTCGATCCTTTCGTCGATCGCAGCCACCTCTTCCTGCTCCCGCGTAACCGCGGCATCTGCATCCCGCATCTTCTCCCGGGCCCGCTCGAGCTCTGATAAGGCGGCCGAGGACAGCACCAGACCCACAGGGTCGATACCGGCGGGTGCACCAAGATCCCGGGTTGCCAGGCCCATATCTGCGCGAACCTGTTCGAGTGTCTTGCGGCGCCGCTCCAGGTCCAGGTCGGCCGTCGCGTAACGGCTCCTCAGGGCGTCCAGATCCTCCAACTCCTGCGTCAGCGCCAGATGTTCGGGATGGTGTTCGATCGCAGCTAGGTCCGAACGCGATCCTTCGAGCTCATCGCCGAGTTTGGTGATGTCGCTCTGAGCCGTGGTCTGTTGGGTGAGCATGCGCACCAGATCTTCAGGGTCGATGTCCAATTGCGCCGGCCAGGTGCTGAAATCCGCCAGCTTGCCATCGAGCACACCGATCTCGCCCAGCACGGGCAAGGCCTTGACCCTGGCGTCCAGCCGAGCTTTCGCGGCAAAAAGCTCCTTGCGACGTTTGGAAACCTGGGCTTCCTCCAGCAGGGCATCGTCAGCCGCCTTCTTGAGCCCGCGATACTGCGACGCGGAAACATCGATTTCCCGGATCTGCTTCTCGATCTCGGCATGTTCTTTTTTCAAGGCCGCGAGCCGCGTCGAGCTCGCCCGCTTGCGATAGAGCCCGTCAGCCTCTTCCCGGACTTTGTCGAGCACATCGGAAAGTTCGCTGATCCCAGCCGCCGCAGAAAACAACAGGCGTCCGATATCGCCCTTGGCCCGGGTGATCTCTTCGCCCCCCTTTTCGATGGTCAAATCGTCCAGACACAGGAGGTTGCGGTAGTCCTCCTCGGAAAGGCCACTGAGATGGGCTTGCAACGCGCTGTTGGGCAATTCCTGGCCATGGGCATCCCGCAGCGACGGATCGCGGGTCGGAAGCCGCGCAAAGGCTGTTTCAGTGCCGTCGATATCCAAAAGGCCGGAAACCCGAAGGTTCTTGCGTTGGTGTAGAAAATCGTAGGGCTCCCTGTGCGGGAACCCGTAGAGAAGCCGGAGATAGCCTTCCATCGTCGTGGTCTTGCCGGCTTCATTTGGCCCGTAGATCACGTGGAAGTCGGGAGTGCCGACATCTCGGCGGGGCCCGAAATCAAACTGTTTGCCGGTAAACCCGCCGAAGAGATCCAGATTGAGCTGGCGCAAGCGTATCATTCCGAAGCTCCCTTCATCAGGGCAAAGAGGTGCTCCGACCCGGCCCCGGCCAACTCCTTCGTGAGGGCGGAAAGCGCCGCGGCATCGGACATGAGCTCCGCGCGCCGAGCTGGAGGAAGTTGCGACAGAACCTCATCGACTTCGGCCTGCGCCTGCGCCGCAAACCCTTCTTCTGCCGCGATCTGCGCCATCAGCCGCCCCAACTCTTGGGTGGCGCTGGTATCAGCCGCCGCATCGGGTGCCTCGAGCGCAAAGATTAGCTTCTCGATCCACAGTCGACCGGTCTCTTCGGCGATCTGCGAGACGGTTTCAGCCCAGATGTCTCGGTCGCGCAAAACTTGCCAATGCCGCGTGGTGCGCCCCGAAAGTTTAAGGCGCAAAATGGCAGCGTCATCGGCGCGCATGTCTTGGATGGGCCCATGCAGGCCACTTCGGATTCTTTGGCGGATCTCGTCATCGGCCTCGGCGCCAGAAACATCGATGCTGTGACCGAGGAACGAAATCACCGAGGTGGGCACCTCTTCGATGCCGATCGCCCCGTTCTCAATCGTTAGAAGCGTGGCCGACGTGGGACCCGCCTCGCCAATGTCGCGCCCCTGGGGGATCCCGGGCATGACGACCCAAGGCACCTCACTGTGCACTTGCCGTTTGTGCACATGGCCGAGCGCCCAGTAGTCAAAGCCCAAGGCGGCAAGTTCACTGACAGAACAGGGCGCATAGTTGTCGTGACCGGCGGCTCCGGCCAGGGACGTGTGCAGCATCGCAATGTTGATGGCGCCGGAAACCGGGCCGCCGAACTTGCCGAGCAGACTGTCGGGGGCGTGTTTACCGTTGAAGCTGACGCCGTGGATCCAGATGTCGGTACCTTCCAACTGCACCTTGCCACCCCGTCCATCGAACACGTGAACGTTGTCGGGGAGTGCAACTTCGCCGGTGATCGGGTTTTCGGCGTCGTGATTGCCTTTGATGTAGAACACCGGGATCCCGGCGGCCCGCAGCCTTTCAAGCTGCCCCACCAGAAAGGCCGCTGTCTTGGCGCTGCGCTGTGCGCCGTCGTACAGGTCGCCAGCGATTAAAAGCGCCCGGACGCCCTCAGCGAGCGCGGTATCGATGATCCGAACAAAGGCGGACCGCGTGGCCGATTGGATGTTCGCGCGCAAAGCCTCGTCGCGAAGCGCCAGGGACGTGAGCGGCGAGTCAAGGTGAACATCGGCGGTGTGCAAAATCTTGATCAAACAAACTCTCCCATAAACCAGCCCAAACGACTGCCCTCGGTCTCGGCTCGGTGTCCACCTTCCGCAATTAATTCGGGCCACGCAGCACGAATCGATCGCCAGCCATCAAACTCAGTCTACGCGCAATGGGTGTCAATTTATGACATGGCTGGTGTGGCGCCGGCGATAGTGAAACCGGGCTCTGGGATTGCCAAAACGGATCCGGAATCTCGTTGCGTCGCCCACGCGTCCAGTTCGGCCGTTTAGGCCCATCACGAAGGGGAGAGACACCCCGTACAGCAGGCGGACCGAGGTTGGCCCTCTTGTCAGCGTGCAGCACCCCATTGGTCCTGTGGCGCGCCCGTACGGCAGGTGCAGGGCAACAGCCGTACGGGCGCTGAAATTGAGACGCCACGGGCAGGCCGCGGCCTCTCTTGATCTAAGCCGCTTTCAGGCTGCCAAGACGCCGCATCGCCTCAGTCGTCCTCCAGCGGCCGATTGCGCAGGGCCTCCGTCGGCAGGCCGAGCCGTTCGAGCCGGGCGATCAGGTCTTCCCGCTTCCGGCGCTTGTCATCGATCTTTGCTTCGACGGCCGGCTGGACCTCAAGCATGATGGTGATGGCCCTCAGGAGCGCCGGCACGTCCCCCTTCAGCCCTTTGCGGCAGAGCGCCAGATAGGCCGCCTCCAGCCCGGCGAGGGACACGGGGCGCCCGTCGGGGGTCCGGGCCGTTACCGGCTCTGACAGGATCGCTGCGGCATCCCTGAGATGGTCCACGCGGGTCTTGGGCCGACCCTTCGGATTGCCCGACTGCCCCTTCCGCCACCGACTGGTTTCGGGCGGCTTGCCGTAGCCGATATCGTAGTCGTCAGGCATCGTCGCCTCCGTCTTTCTTCATCGCCGCGGCGATGCGGCGGAGCGCTTCCACCACCTTCCGCTTTTCCTCTTCAGGGTCGAACCGGTCGACGTCTGCGGCGCCCGCCTCGGCCAGAATCCGGCGCTGCAGCTCCAGCGCGCGGCGGTCACCGGCCAGAGCCAGTTCCCGCAGACGGCGGATCAGAGCCTCGCGGATCGGAATCTGATCGTCACTGCCCTGGAGCTTGACCTTGCGGCTCAGCACCCGGTTCATGTGGCTCCAGAGATCATCCTGCTTGCGCGGCCGGCCGCGGGGGTTTCCGGATTTACCCTTCTTGAAGCGGTGCTGTGCCGGCGGGTTGGCATACCCCGCCGGCTGATTGCCTTGATCGCTCATTCTGCAGCCTCCGGTGCGGGCGCCCTGGCCTCCGTGGAGCGCGTCTCGGCCGCGGCCTCGAAGGTTTCGCCGGTGGCCTCCAGCACCGGCTCGACGCCCGTAAGCGCTGCGTAGCGGCGGCAGATCACGTCACAGTAGATCGGGTCGAGCTCCACCACCCGCGCGACACGGCCGGTGCGCTCGGCCGCGATCAGCGTGGTGCCCGAGCCTCCGAAGCCGTCGAGCACGATCTCGCCGCGGCGGGTGACGTCCTTGATCGCATCGGCCACCAGCGCCACCGGCTTTACCGTCGGATGCAGCGCCAGATCCTTCTGGTTGCCGCCGAAGCTGTTCACACCGGGATAGTCCCAGACATTGGTGCGGTAGCGCCCATGTTCGCCGAGCCCGAAGGTGTTGGTGTGCGGCGCGGTGCCGACCTTCCAGACATAGATCAGCTCGTGCCGGGAGCGGTAGAAGGTCCCCATGCCGCCATTGGTCTTGGCCCAGATGACGAGGTTCTTCAGCTCGCTGTAAACCTTGGCACCGGCGGCCTGCAGCTCGGCCATGTGGCGCCAGTCCATGCAGGTGTAGTGGATCGCGCCATCAAGACTGACCGCGGCCATGGCGCCGAGAGAGGCCTCGAGGAAGGCGGTGAAGGTGTCCGCATCCATCTCGCCCGAGGCCATCGCGAATTCGCGGTGCTTTACGGTACCGGAGCCGCAGACATGGCCGTCGATCTTCACGTTGTAGGGTGGATCGGTGAACACCGCCCGAGCGCGATCGGCACCCATGAGCGCGGCATAGGTCGCCGGGTCGCGCGCGTCGCCGCAGATAAGCCTGTGCTTGCCCAGGACCCAGACGTCGCCCGGCTGGGTCACCGCCGGCCCGGGCTCGGGTTCGAGCATCTCATCAGCCGGGTCCGTGGAATCTTCGTCGGCGCTATCGTCGAGCAGCAGATCGAGCTCGGCGGTCTCGAAGCCTGTGATCTCCAGGTCGAAGTCGAGATCCAGTGCGGCCAGCGCCTGGAATTCGATCTTCAGGATTTCGCGATCCCAGCCCGCGAGCTCGGCCAGGCGGTTGTCGGCGATGACATAGGCGCGCCGCTCGGCCGGCGTGAGATGGCCCAGCACGATCGTCGGCACCTCGGCGATGCCAAGCTGCTTTGCCGCCGCCACGCGGCCGTGGCCGGCGACGATGCCGCCCTTTTCGTCGATCAGCACCGGGTTGGTGAAGCCGAACTTGCGGATCGATGCCGCGATCTGCGCGATCTGCTTGTCGCTATGGGTGCGGGCATTGCCTGCGTAGGGAATGAGATCGCCGGTCTTGCGATAGGTGATCTTGAGCCGGGTGCTTTCCGGCAGGGTCTTGATGTCAGCCATTCTGGGGCCTTTCGGTTTCGCGCTGCCGGCTCGCCGTGACAGGGGCCAGCGCCCATAAGGGCGAGCCGGTCAGCGTTGTTTCAGGGAGAGGCCGGACCGTCAGGTCCTTGCGAAGGGCCGGTCTCCCGGCACAAGATCGGCAGGCCCCCCACCGATCACTTCGCGTCCTTTGCTCAATCCGCTACTGCCGCGCGCGGATCGGCTGCTCCTTGCCATTGGCATGGAAGAAGCGGCCATTGATCTTGGCCATCGTCGCGAGGCGGATCTTTTTCACGTGCTGCAAGTCAATTTGCAGCATGTCACGGCTCCAGCCCGCGAGGTCGCCGAACTCGGTCAGCGTCTTGACGTAGTGCTTGCGCTCTTTCTCGGTGAGCCAGGCGAGCGGCAGCGTCGGGATCGTCTCGATGCCCAGGCGCAGCGCGGCTTCGACGCGCCCCTGGCCCGCGATGATGTTGCCGATGCCGTTCGTGATGACAGGCAGGGCCGCGCCGACCTCGCGGATCGTACGCGCGAAGCATTCGATGTGGTCTTCGCTGTGCTGACGCGCGCTCGGCGCGTGGTAATCCAGCTCACCCGGATGGCACCAGATGATCTTGTCGAGGGTCACGGCCCTCAGGGTGGGAACTTCGGTTCCCGTGGTGGCTGCGTGCATGGATACCTCCTTACGCAACAGGTGCCCCCGGACAATTCCGGGCGCTTCGAAACTTTTTTCGACGCCTGGGCGCCGCGTTTCACCGTTGATGCGTAAGCGAGACCCCATGTGGGGCGCTTACGGATGGGACGGTTTCCCGCCCCGAGACCGGGATATTCCCGCTCTCTGTCTCCGTTGCTGTTGAGCCGGCAGCTTTCTGCGGCTCGTACCCTACATTGGGGCGCTTGCCCAAGAGCGCAAGGGTTTTCTGCCGCGATGTATAAATGGCTTATATAGAATCTGTATTCCGGGTCGGTTTTCGGGGTCTACGAGGCCCCAAAGCATGGTCTTCGCACCAACGCCTGACCAGACGAATCTCTAACTCGCGCCGGAGCGCTGTTCGTCGAGCAACGCACCCACCGGTACGCCCAGCGCCACCGCCAACTTGTCGACCACGGTAATTGTCGGATTGCGCGCCCCGCGTTCCAGGTCGCTGACATAGGTCCGATGCAGCCCGGCCTGATGCGCAAACTCCTCCTGCGACCAGCCTTTCGACTGGCGCAGACGGCGCATGTTGAGGCTCAGGCGTTCGCGGATCTCCATTCCGCTAAAGGACGGGTCATGTCGCCGATCCGTCTACAGACGAACAGTGACATTCATGCTTGACCTCAGCCACCGCGCAAGCGTTGGTCATGTCACTGATCGACGACAATGCGAGGTTGTGACGCTGATGGAAGCGGAAGGCGCAAACGAGACGACGGCGAAGAATTCGCGGGGATGTGGCGATCCCGTCGTCATGCTTGCCGACCATATCGAAGCCATCGGGCTGGAGCCGGTTGGCGTCTCCGAAGAACACCGATATGCTTCCTTGCCGCTCTGCGTGATCGACGCGGTGTTTTCGATCGGCGTGAAATACGCGTCCACGCAAGCCACCGTGGCGCGGTTCTGCGACATGTCTGGCTGGCCGCGGTTTGCATCGTTGCGCGAGGATCGTGGCGCCGGGACCCACAGCCTCTCAGATCTGTTGGCACTCTATGACGGGTTGAGCGCGGAGACCGCAGCCCAAGTGCTCTTCGGGAACCGCCAGCGTACATCGACGACTTCAGGGATATTGAAAGCCGAGGCGGTCAGGCTTTTTGCCGAAGCTCTGCGTCAGTGCGAGATCGACACCTTCGTGGATATCACGGCGGACCGCCTGGAGCTGGCCGAGGCCACTATCCTCGGCCTCCCGGGCCAGGGTAGCGGGATCGCTTTTGACTATTTCAGGATGCTGGCCGGTGACGATGACCTCATCAAGCCCGACCGGATGATCCAGCGCTTCGTCGCCTGCGCGCTGGGGGCCGAAAAAGAACCTGAGCCGCGGCAGGCAGCGGTGTTGGTTCGGCTTGCAGCCCGTGAACTGACCGGGCGCGGGTACCGCTGGACGCCGCTCTGCCTCGATCATGCGATCTGGCAGTATCAGCGGGCCCTGCGCGCAAGCGTCGGAACGGCCTGAGTTTCTCTGCCGGACGGCAGAAACAACTGGACTTTGGCTCCGCCGGAAGCGGTCCTTGCCCGACAGGGATTGGAGCCGGAACGTGCAGGACACCGAAATGCAGGAGCTCTTCGCGCGACTAACCGCACAGTTCGAGGACTGCGCGGCGCTGGCGGCCGAGGGGCAGCGGGCTGGGCTCAGCTGGGAGGAAGCGAGGAAGCTGTTCCACGAGATCAGGGCGACAAAAAGGGCTGCCAAGCAGTCTCTTTCCCGCGTTGAACGGTATCTGGATGGCTAGCGCCAATCAAAGGGCGATGATTTGTAACGGAGCGGCCCTGAAGAGACATTCACGACAACGCCCGATGCCGCGCTGCAGCTTCATCAATCCAGACATTGATCACGGGGCGAAGGTTCGCAGCTGAAGCTCAGCGCGCATGGCCTCAAGATCTGCGCAGTCCGGTTGACAATCAGGGGACCAGAAACCATCACTCAACCCAGTCGATTCCGTTAAGCGTGATGCGAGCGACGCGCCAGCCATTTTCCCGCAGGCGGCCGATCTCGGCGTCGTCGAAGGCATCCGCCCGCATGGCAAGGCAAAGTAATCTGGCCGCTCTCGTCATTGCCACGTAGTGCAGCCTCAAACGCTGCTTTATTCGATCAGATCGACCGTTCCCACCTTGGTTTTGTCCTAGCAGCCACGGCTTTAGCTCTTTTAGATGGTGAGCGTAGTAGAAAGTTTCCAAGACAAGTGTGGCAGTATGCGTCTCCCCCTTGACCGAGTGGATGGATCCAACACGCACTTTAATAGCTGGCTCTTGCGTCGCATCCTTAAGGACGTTGTTCTGTTTTGCTTTCGCAGGATCGCCGCCGCCGATCTCGCTCCAAGCAAGAAATTCATTCGCAGCCGCAGGGGTCGCATCTGCCGCGCTCAGCACACGCCCCAATTCCTCGAAAAGCTGCTTGTACTCGGCGTCCCACCTAACCTGCACTGGAACTAGCCGTGAGACCGCGAATATTCGGACCAAAGACAAATATGTCTCCAGCGCGCCCTTGTTGCCCTCCAGAAGTTCCATAACGTAGCGGTGGTTTCGCTTTCTTGTTCCGATGGCGGTCTCAGGCGACATCAGCCGCGCCAGCCTAAGAAGTCCTTGGGCGAGCTTTTCAACCAGATCGCTTGTTTCGCCAGACAACTCGGCCAGGCGGCGTCCTGCCGCCAAATACTGGAGCAGAGTTTTCGGCCTTGGCTCTGCGCCCGATATCTCTGGATCATACTCGGGCCAGTAGTGCCTTATCGAATATGGTAGATTGTCGTCCTTGTGGGTCCGGTGAACTGCTCCCACGGCGGTGAAGTCGCCGCTGCTTAGCTCCGCCGCTCCAAACTCCTGCCGAAGATAGGCGACATATTCGTCGATGACGCGCCCGGCGCTATCGTCATCGACCAGAAAGATCGCGTGACGGCCCACAAGTTCTGGCTCTCCGCTGCGTCCAACACCTCCCTGCCCAACCAAGCCATGAGGCGAGACGCCGAGGGGATTGGCGAGAGCCGCCACGCTATTTCCGAAGCGATAACTGTTCGGAAGCGTCCACTTGATATCCTCGACGGGGAAGCTATCGGTCGCCGCTCCGTCCTGGCCTTCATAGGCATAGATCGCCTGGTTCTGGTCACCAATTCTCTGGCGCGTTACGGGACGATCGCCCGCCATAAAGATGCGCTGGAGCAACCGGGATTGAGACTCGCTGTTGTCCTGCACTTCATCGATCAGAAGTAGCGGGAAACGCTGCCTCAGATGCCGCACAACCTCGGGATGCCGGTCAAGTAAGTCGGAAGCCCAAACAAACATTTCGTCATGGCAGTACAGCCCTGCCCCATAGGAGTCCCGGCAGACGCCTTGCATGTTTTGATAGGTTTGCGATGACTTGCCAAGCACTCCGCCCTTGCCCCAAGGGATATCGCCAAGATCGAAGTCAGAGTTCTGGTAGCGCAGTCGATGAATGCTCTGCCGCCTTTGTTCGAGTGCTCGCCTGGTGACAAATGGAAGCCTCTTCCATCGCCAATTTAGGCAAATGTCGTCGTCTACGGCCTCAATCGTAATGCCTTTTGATCTCAGCCAAGGCAGGGCGAGGTATTCGTTCACGAATCCATGGATCGTGCCCACATAGTGCGGGTAGGAAAGCAGCCGTTGGCCTTCGGAGGTCGCTCCGAGCTTCCTTTCAATCTCGCGCCGCGCAGCATTGGTGTGGGAAAGGACGCAGATGCCGCGCTCTGCTGCGTTCCAATGTCGGGCGAGAATTGCCAGCTTTGCGACGAGCAGAGTGGTCTTCCCGCTTCCAGGGCACGCTTCCACATCCAAGGTCGCGTTCTCGCGCAACACACCGAGTCGCGGGTCCGCTCCGTCCGCACCAGAAAACGCCGATTCAGGCAGCCCGAGGACTTTGCAAGCCCACTGAACGTCCTGGTCGCTGACTTCTGGTAGCTCGATCACGCCGGGCCACCCGCAACTTCTTCGGCGGGCGCGGCTTCCACTTCACCTTCGCCGATTGGTGCGTCAACTCCACCGCGCCCGGTGGCGTGCCGCACAGCTGCTGTGACGTAAGACGGAAGAAGCTCCGTGAGGGCTGCGGCATCGTATTTGCCCCTCGCAACCTTCCACTCCAGAATCTCCGAGAGGTACTGGGCGGCGATTGGCTTTGACGCCTTCGGGGAGTTCGTAAACAGGGAATAGACGTGGGAAGCCAACTCTTCGGCATTTCCGCACGCCTCCTGTTTTCCCTTGAACTCTGCCTTGGCCGCGCGCGTCACACGGAAGATGTTCTCGGCCTTGTCAGGCTCGTTGATCTTCTCATCTTGCCGCGCAAGCGTTCCGGCAATCCACACTTCTTCAGCCAACCCATGGAGAGCGAGATCATACTCCAAGGTCCAATCATTGGATACGAACGTGTCGACAAACTGGCCGCTGGCTTTCGCGCGGATCGCCTCGCGGCGCACATCCAACTCACCATCCGCGAAGTCGCTTTTCATGCGCCACCGACGGTCCTTAAGGGCCGGGAATGGTTCTGTCTTCCCGACAACCACAGGGGCGCAATCCGGCATTACATCCATATCGGTGATGCAGGCGACAGGCACTTTTATCAGGCCGTCGACCTCAGGATCCTTGCGCTGAAATATTCTGGCGAAGCGGCGCAGCCCGACGCCGCCCACATTGACGATTGAGACGCCATGAGCCGATAAATCCATCTCAATCAGCCGCGCAAGCGTTGGCAGCAGGATATTCTCCGCATCGCCCTCCACGATCATGACGCCTCTCGCGAAGAAGAGGTTTGCCTTGGTCACGTCAAGGAACCGCTGCAAGAAGCGGTAATCGTCGGGACTTAGCTCCGTGTGCCCGCGTGCAAGCGTGAAAGCTTTGCCGCCATGAATGAGAACCAGGCTGTCCAAAGGGATCGCCGAGGCTAGGTTAGGGCTGTGCGTTGTTAGAATAATCTGAATTTCGTTCTCGCCATTCGCTCCGGATCCACTGGATTGCTCTGCCAAGAACTGCATCAGGCGAAGCTGCCTTTGCGGGTGCAGATGTGCCTCAGGTTCTTCAATGAGCAATAGCGGCAGTCCGACATCCTCCGAGCCAAGCAGCAAAAGCTCGCACGCCATAAAGAGCAGGTTGTTGGATCCAAGGCCCCGGTTAGCAGGAAGTTCCGGCGCAGTGCCGCTTCTAAGCTCAAGCTCCAGACGTTCGAGAAGCTGACGAAGCCTCGCGTCGCGGTCACCCTGTCTGCCCACGGATATTTGGCCTTCGAGGTCATCACCTGCAAAGGAAAGCGGCCTAAGATAGGTTTCGTTCAGGGTCTGCCGTGCTTGGCGAATTCCCTCATGCTCAACGATCAATGCACTCGAATAATCTCCGATCCCAAGCACGCTGAGGTCGGCCACATTCGGCGCGGGGTTGGCAGCGGGATCATAGTCTGCGCCTATGTCGGTGACCTGCTTGGTGCTCTTGAGAATCTCCGATAGCCTTGAACCGCGTCCCGCAGCCAGGGCGCGCTCGGCATCACGCAGGGGGCGCAAGTATGTGGAGCGCAGCAATTCCCGCGCCTCGACATCAAGTGCCGGGCCATCACCGTTTTTTCCCGTCCGAACCTCAGAAAAGACCATCCTGCGGCCACTGCGGGCACCGCTTTTGTCCTTGGTAGTCCAGTGGACGTATAACGCGACATCGGGCTCGCCGCCTTCATCCACATAGGTCAGGAACTCGGCGAACGCGCCTTGCTCTTTCAAGCTTAGGCCATCAAGCCGACAGCAAATCCGAATTTCCTTGCGTCTCCCGGCACCGCCGGCGGGCCAGTGAAAGTCGCTATCCTGAACGCGGTAGTATTCCTGATCGCGCGTTCCGAAGATGAACCTCAATGCATCGATGACAGCCGTCTTGCCTGAATCATTTTCCCCTAACAATGCCGTCAGGCCGGGCGAGAGCGGTAGCACAAATTTCTGGTCTCCCTCACCAAAGCACCGGAAATTTTCAATCTCAATCTTGCTAATATACATGGCTGCCCCGCGCTTCTTCCTTCAGGCCTAAAATCCATCTGAAAAACAATGAGGGACACCGAGTATCAAGACAACGCCCCCGGGGTAGTTATCCACAAAATCTGGGTCATCCTAACGATCATCCAGCCGGACCTATTCGCCAGGAAACTCGAACTCGGCAGCTTCATATCTGCGGCCTCTTGTGCCCATATGCACCGATGTCTCCAGCCCGGCAAGCCGGTAGGCGTTTGCCACGCCGTAGTCGTTCGACGAACTTGGCACCCGCTCTATGTAGGCGAGCGATAGCGAAGCGAGCAGGCTTGTCGCTGCTTTGATCTCGTGGCGGCGAATACCGGAGTATTCAATGATCTTGTCAAAACTGATGTTGGCCAGATTGGTATCCCTGCCACGGCGCGCGGCGAAGAGCAGATAAAGCTTGAGGGCGTTCAGCTCCGCCTTGCTGCGCAAGTGGAAGTGTCTGAATGCCTCCACCACAGGGCCGACATAGAGCGGCTTTGCCGGAAGCTTGCACCAACCGCCGCTCAGGTCGTAGCCGACCAGTTGGAAGGAACTGCGGCCATCCTGCCAGCGTTTGACAATGCCGCGCCGCTCAAGAAGGCTTAGACCTTTGGAAAGCTTCGCGCGGCTCATATCCGTAGCCGCACAAAGGTCGTCATAGGTTATTTTGGTCAGGCCGGTCTCTTGGTCCGCGTGATGTGCGATGACAACCAAAGCCATGAGTGCCGCCGTGTTGTCCGAGGCACCATCCGTCCACTTGAACTTCTTAAGACCGTGCTCCTCGATCCAAACCGAGGGCAGATTTACCCATTTGCGTATCGCCATCACTTCTCCTTCTTGGCGACCGTGACCACCGCATAGATCGCGTATGCCGCCAGTCCAAATGCCGCCAAGATCAAGATCAGAACTAGCACTCCGGGCGGCAGGCCGGAGAGCAGTTCACCAAGGTTCGTCAATTCTTCCATCGTTTGCTCCATCGTCGTTTCGCGTTTGCTCGATGAAGCAAAAATTCGCAGAGGACACAGAATATCTCTAGAAACAGTGTCAGGGCAATTCCAAAGAATTTGCAGTCTTAATCGTTTTATTTCAATATATTAAGTTCACAACAATAGGCTTTGAGCGATCCTAAAACAGTTCACGAACGCGAGCCCATGAACCGTATGAGCAGTTTTCGGCAGTATGACCGCTGCTAGTCACCCATCGATATGAGACTTGAAGCATAGCAATTTTTCGGCGCGTTTGCACCCTTGCGGGCCGGGCTGTCGTGAACCGAGCCCGCCTTCGTCGGTCTCGGACAACCGGTTTCCATCACTTGCGAGAAATCGTCGGCCAGCCCCGATGGGCTGACTTTCCTTTTCTTTGTTTGGGGGCCTCACGGCCCCGTCCTCCATCGGGAACAGGCCCTTTGCAAGTACCTCGGGCGGAAGCCAGAAACCGTGGCTCGGCTATCAGCCATTACTAGCTCGATCCACCGACGCGAATCTTGCCCGACCATTGCAACCGCATGTCTTTCTGTCATCCTTTCGCTCTTCAAATTTGGCCCGAATATTGCGCCGCCATCCGTCGGGTCGATTTGCGAGGCGTCCCAGTCTTCCTTCGGCATCGAGTTCTGCTTGTTCGCGTCCGCTTCGATCAGGCTGGCATTGACCGCAATGCGCTGCCCACTCACCAAGCCTTCCTCGATGCAGCGTGCGACCGTCATCTCGAACAGGTGGCGTAGCAGCTCGCTGTCACGAAACCGGCCATGGCGGTTCTTCGAAAAGGTGGAGTGATCCGGCACCCGGTCAGCAAGGTCGAGGCGGCAGAACCAGCGATACGTGAGGTTCAGATGGACCTCTTCGCAGAGCCGCCGCTCAGATCGTATACCAAAGCAATATCCCACCAGTAGCATCCGGATCAGCAGTTCGGGATCGACGGACGGGCGGCCGGTGTGGCTGTAGAAATCCGCCAGATGGGCCCGGATGCTGTTCAGATCGACGAACCGATCAATCGACCGCAGCAGATGGTCTTGGGGGGACATGATCCTCGAGCGAGAACTCGTAAAACAGAGCCGCCTGCGCTTCCTGCCTCGGTCCCATCATCGCAAATCCTCCCGCTCATCGAGAGAATTGAAACAGCGACTTACCACCCAATCAAGCGCGAGTTTTTCAACAAAATACGCCCTTTTGCCCACCAACAATTTCCCGCTGGACTTCGTCTGCCCCGCAAGCGGTAGTCAGGTCATGCCGACACGGCGGGTTCGTTTGGCGCCACTGCCCGGAACTCCGGGCTCTGCTTGGTAGGAAGGCCGGAACGGATCCGACCCCAACCAGGAGGCCAACCATGGCGAAGAAACCCGCGACCACATCCGACACCAACGCAGTCACCAGCGCAACGACCGAGTCGGAAGCTACGATACGCACGGAGAGCAAGAAGGATCGGCTGATCGGGATGCTGAGCCGTGACGGTGGCACCACGATTGCTGCGATCAGCTCGGCACTCGGTTGGCAACCGCATACGACGCGCGCGGCGATCACCGGCTTGCGCAAATCGGGCCACGAGGTCGAAACGGCCAAGCCGGAGGATGGCACCTCTGGGTTGATCTATCGGATCGCCGTCGGCGCTGGCGCCGACGCGAAAGCGAAAAACAGTTCGGAGGTTGACCAATGAGCTTGGCCAACCGACCGGTTTCCCTGAAGGACCTGCCCGAGGCTCTCACCGCTCTTGAAACCGCAGATCGCGCCGCCCTGCTCGACCGTTGGCGCGAGGTGATCGGGGCACCGCCCCCGAAGAGCCTCTCGATGCCGTTCTTGCGCCGCGCGCTCGCCTTTGAACTGCAATGTCAGGCGCTCGGGGGCCCCAAGGTTCGAACCCTCGAGGATCTCGACCGCATCGCCGCTGGCAGCGCATCCCGGGCGTCCGTTGGCACCAAGCTGCGCCCTGGCTCCAAACTGATCCGGGAATGGCAGGGCCGCACCTGGACCGTTGAGGTGACCGACGGTGGCTTCCTGATGGCCGGGGACCGATATGTCTCGCTCTCCGCCATTGCCCGGAAGATCACTGGCGCGCGCTGGTCAGGACCACGGTTTTTTGGGTTGGCTGAGGAGGTTCGGCGGGACGATACGCCCACCAAGCTGTCTCATCGCAGAAAGGCGGCTTGAGATGGCCCGCCGAATCCGATGTGCAATCTACACCCGGAAATCCTCCGAAGAAGGACTTGATCAGGACTTCAACTCGCTCGACGCCCAGCACGAGGCATGCGGTGCCTATGTGACGAGCCAGAAGGCGGAGGGTTGGGTACTCATCCCGATCCGCTACGATGACGGAGGGTTGTCCGGGGGGACCCTGCAGCGGCCTGCATTGCAGCGCCTGCTCGCGGACATCGAGGCAGGTCTCGTCGATCAAATCGTCGTCTACAAGATCGACCGGCTGACCCGGTCGCTGTCCGACTTTGCGAAGATTGTCGATCGGCTCGATGCCGCCGGCGCCTCCTTCGTCTCGGTCACCCAGTCCTTCAACACCGCCACCAGCATGGGACGGCTGACATTGAACATGTTGCTGAGCTTTGCCCAGTTCGAACGGGAGGTGACGGCCGAAAGGATCCGCGACAAGATCGCCGCCTCGAAGAAGAAGGGGCTCTGGATGGGCGGCACAGTTCCCTTCGGCTACCAGCCTGACGGCCGCAGCCTGAAGATCGACGAGACCGAAGCGCCAATCATCCGCCGGATCCATGACCTCTATCACGATCTCGGCTCAGTCCGCGCAACCGCCGAACGTGCGGAAAAACTTGGCTATCGAACTCGGTTTCGGTCGTTCGCTACGGGAACCTCGACCGGCGGAACGCCCTTCAGCCGCGGGCACATCTATCAGATCCTGAGCAACCCGCTTTACGCCGGCCGCATCCGGCACCGGGATAAGATCTATGACGGGCAGCATCCCGCAATCATTGACCCTGCAGCATGGGACGAAATGCAAGAACGTCTTGCCTCCGCAGCGGCCCGCACACGCGGTCGGTCGAACGCGGCGGAACGCTCGCCCTTGGTCGGCAAGCTCTTCGATGAGACCGGAGATCGGTTGACCCCGAGCCATTCTCGGAAAAACGGCAAGCGTCTGCGCTACTACATCTCGCGCAGGTTGGTGACCGACCGGCGTGAGAAACACGCCGATGCATGGCGGTTGCCGGCCCGAGATCTTGAGGCCGGTATTGCCCGTGTCCTCGGCGATCACCTGCGCAAACCCACCGTGGTGACAGATCTGGTCCGGGACATCACGGCCTCCGAGGTTCCCGATCTGCAGGCGAAGCTTCGACAGGTCGCAAATGATTGTGACCCGGAGGGCAGCGCTGACGCCTGGGCACCGCTGCTGCGCCGCGCCGATCTTGCGCAGGGTAGCATCCTCTTGCGGCTCGACCGGAAGGTTCTGGCGGAACGGCTTGGCATCGCGCCGGATCGGATTGAAAGCTCGGCCCGACGGGTTCCCGCATCCTTTCAGATGCAACGTCGAGGTGTCGAAGCACGCATCATTCTCGGAAGCGCGGTTCCGCGGGTCGATCCAGTGCTTGCGAAGAACATCCTGACTGCACAACGATGGTACGCGGCCATTAAGGACGGCGCCTCCTTCGGCGACCTTGCCGCTCGAGAGAAAACCACGTCGAGCCGCATTCAGCAGATGATCGGTCTCGCCTTCCTCGCCCCCGATATTCTGGATCAGGTTGCCGCGGGTAACCAGCCCGTTTCCTTCACGTCGGAATTGTTCAAACGAAGGCAGCTACCCCCAGAATGGAATAAGCAAGAACAGATTGTTCGCGAGCTTTGACTGCTTCTGACATCAGAAAAGTCTCATATTTCAAAGTATTTGGATTGCGCGCGACCATCTCCCCCGATAGCCTGGAATAGGACCAGAAAGTGGGTGCACATAGTTTCGGTGCGCGACAGCTATGCCGGGAGAACATAGTGGACTCCGATAAGTCGGAACTTCGTTGGGGAGTCGAGCAGCGCCTCGAGTTCATAGAGTTCCGCCTGTTCTGGGAGGGGCACGTGAACCGCAGCGATCTGATGAACCAGTTCGGGGTCTCGGTGAACCAGGCGTCCAACGACCTGAACCGCTACATCGGCTTTTCTCCGGACAACATGGTCTACGACAAGAGCGCACGGACCTATGTCCGAGGCGCTGAATTCAAGCCGGTGTTCCTCGAGCCAGACGCGAGCCGCTACCTTACGCAACTTCGGTCTGTCGCAGATCAGATCCTCAGCCGCGAGGATGCCTGGATAGCGGATCTCCCGCCCTACGCCTCGACGCCTACTCCAGTGCGCGGAGTCAATCCAGTGACACTTCGGTCAGTCGTTGGGGCTATTCGTCGGTCCGAGGCGATCGAGGTGAAATACCAGTCTCTGTCTATCCCAGAGCCGCGCATGCGCTGGATTGCTCCGCACGCCATCGCGTTCGACGGGTTTCGATGGCACACCCGGGCGTATTGCTTGACCGAAAGGTGTTTCAAGGACTTCCTGCTCTCGCGAATTCTCAAAATCCGAGCGGTGCGCGAGAGCGAAATATCGGCCGGTGATGATTACGACTGGCATTCCGAAGTCACGCTGGAAGTCGCTCCACACCCCGACCTATCGGAGACGCAGGCGAAAGTCATCGCGCTCGACTACGGGATGCGGGATGGCAAAGCTAAGATCAATGTCCGTCGCGCGCTCCTTTATTACGCGCTAAGGCGGCTGGGATTAGATACTGACCCGGCGGCCAGGGAACCGCAGGATCAGCAGATAGTGCTACTGAATCGGGATAAAATTCACGAGAGCAAACAATTGAGCTCCGAGAGACAAGGTTTCCAATGAAAGCGTTTGAATTCGACCATCAATTGATAAATGCCTACGAGCACTTCTCGCGTTCATTCAGCGCAATCCGAGCGCCTGATCTGAAATCCGAGATCGACGCCCAGTACGACGCCGGAAAATTCTGGCCGGATGCCCTCTTGTCACTGAACCCGCGCTTCATGGCCGGGCCGACGGTCGACGAGCTCGTTGCCACGGGTGATCTTGATGAGGGGACGGGCAAGGTCTTTCGGTTTGGCACGACACCACTACGCTTTCATCGGCACCAAGCCGAGGCAATTGCGAAGGCGAAGCAAAGCAAAAGTTATGTCGTCACTACCGGCACAGGTTCGGGGAAATCCCTGTGCTTCTTCGTACCGGTTGTCGATGCAATTATCCGCGCGCGGCGCGCAGGAAAGCCGCGGCGCACAACGGCAATCATCGTCTACCCCATGAACGCACTGGCAAATAGCCAGATGAAGGAAATTGACAAGTTCATCGCCGGTTCCGGTTTGCCAGATAATCTCAAGCCGGTGGTCAAGCGCTACACGGGTCAGGAAAGCCGAGAAGAACGCGAGCGCATCGCTGCCAATCCGCCAGATGTTCTCCTGACCAACTACATGATGGCGGAACTGCTTCTGACGCGTCAGGACGAACTGGACTCGAAAGTCGTCTCGAACGCGTCCGGTCTCGAGTTCATCATTCTCGACGAACTCCATACCTATCGCGGGCGCCAAGGTGCCGATGTCGCGGTCCTCGTTCGACGCCTGCGGGACAGGTGCTCGCCGGACAAGGAGCCAATCTGCATCGGGACCTCGGCAACGATGGCCTCCGAGGGATCGGACGAGAGCCGCGCGCTTGCTGTCGCGAAGGTAGCGTCTCGTCTGTTTGGCTCCGACATTGGCCCGGACGCGGTCATCGACGAGTCTTTGCAGCGCGCGACCGATGACACCCTGAAGACCGAGCACGTCCTTGGCGCTTTGAAGACGGCCCTGACTCAGCCTTTACCGGACGCACTCGATGACGAAACACTGAGGCGCCATCCGCTCTCGGTGTGGGCCGAACTCGAACTCGGATTGGACGATGGGCTTGAGCTTCGCAGGAAGAAGCCGATCCCTTTCGAAGAGGCCGTCGAAAAGCTCTCTCTGGCCAGTGCGGTCGATGCCGAAACCTGCCGAGACTATCTCGAAAAATTCCTGACCCGGGTAAGCCTGCCGGAGCATGAGCGCGGCGGCGCGAAGGACGGAGCCTTTCTCGCCTTCAAACTCCACCGTTTCATCTCCGGTGCCGGTGAAGTCTTTACGACACTCACAGCCAGGCCGCGTCGGATCCTTCTTGAAGGGCAGCTCGAGGACCCCGAAGCCCCTGGCAACCGCCTCTACCCCACGCGGTTCTGCCGAAACTGTGGTCAAGAATATCATGTCGTGACGAAGGTCGACGATGATGGGAGTTTGCGCTTTCTGCCCCGAAGCATCGACGACACTCCGCTCGACACTGACGAAGACGAGGTCGCAGGGTATCTCTGTCCGGTGACGCCCGGCGATACTGACTTTCAGTTCACTGGCGAGCTTGAGGGTTACCCCGAAAGCTGGCGAGAAGAGAAAAACGGCATTGAACGGCTGAGAGGGTATCGCAAGAAGCGTATGCCGGTATCCTACGTCGTCGGTGCTGATGGTCGCCATGGAGCGGGCGGAAACGATTTCTGGTTCATCCCGGGAAAGTTCGCGTTCTGCCTATGCTGTCATGACGAACCGACGCAGGGGATGCGCGAACGCAGCAAGTTGGCGGGGCTCTCCGGCGAAGGGCGAAGCTCGGCAACAACCTTGCTCGTAGCCAGCGCCCTGGAGTGGATGAACAAACCTGGCAGCGGCGTACCCGAGACGAAGCGGAAGCTTTTGGGGTTCACGGATAACCGTCAGGATGCAGCCCTGCAGTCTGGCCATTTCAATGATTTCCTCTTCGTAAGCCTGTTGCGCGGAGCCATCCTCCGCGCGGTCATTTCTGCTGGCGCAGGTGGGCTCGCAGAAGACGAGTTCGGCCTGCAGGTTGTGAAGGCGCTCGGCTTTACTGCCGCCAACAAAGAGGCGCGCCAGCATTGGCTACTGGATTCGAATGCTGGTGCCATCATTCGCGAAGACGCCCAGCGGTCGCTCGCAAAGGTTTTAGCCCATCGTGTTTGGACGGACCTGCGTCGCGGTTGGCGCTTCACCAACCCCAGCTTGTCTGTCCTGAACCTGATCGACGTGAGTTTCCTCGGCCTCGAGGAAATCTCTGAAGATCGCGAGCGCTTCATGGCCATCCATCCAGCGCTGGGAGACCTCGGCCTCGAGCAGCGGCAGGCAATTCTCAAGGCAATTTTGTCCGCGATGCTCGAGGGCCTGGCTGTTCAGACCGAAGCCTTGGATCTGACTGTCCTCGACGGCGTGGCCCAGAAATCCCGAATGCTGCTTCAGGCACCTTGGGCAATCGACCAAAAGGAAAATCCGCGAGCGCGGTCCTCACTTGTCCTGCGCGCGGGCAGCAAGAACGTCGTCACGCTGCGTGAAGAACAAACGCTTCTCCGGGCAGGTCCGAATTCGCGGATCGCACGGCTCGTGAACCGGAAATCCGTTCTCGGCACGAAGCTGAACAAGGATGAGTACTACGAGTTCATGGAAGGGATGCTTGCCTTCCTGAGCGACGAAGGGCTGCTGGTGCCAGTCGAACTCGATAGCGATGTGACGGGCTGGCGCCTGTCACCATCTGCGGTTCGGCTTGTGCCTGGACCGGCCCTCGATGATGAAACCCACCGCGGCAACCGATATTTCCACGACCTTTACACCGCGATTGCCAGTGACCTTGGCGCTGGGCGTAGTTCCTACTGGGGGCTGGAGGGACGCGAGCACACGGCTCAGGTTTCGCAAAAGCAGCGGGAATGGCGGGAATGGCGGTTCCGTTTCGAGCAGGACGACATGGACCATCTCGCGACCTCGGAGTACCGAACGGAAATTCGGGCGACCGGCGAGTCCGATCGGTTCCTGCCCGCGCTGTTCTGCTCTCCGACTATGGAACTCGGCGTTGATATTTCTGCCTTGAACGCCGTCTACCTGCGCAACGTACCGCCTACGCCGGCGAATTACGCGCAGCGCGCTGGTCGTGCCGGTCGATCGGGTCAGGCGGCGGTTGTCGTGACCTACTGCGCCTCGGGGTCTCCGCATGACCAGTATTTCTTCGAGCGGCGCAACGATATGGTTGCCGGTGTCGTGCGGCCGCCAGCACTCGACATCACGAATGAAGAGCTGGTCCGATCGCACCTGCACGCGGTGTGGCTGGCGGAAGCGAAACTGGCGCTTTCTCCCGACATCCCAGAGATTCTGGACCTTCACGGGGATAAATTCCCGCTGAAGGAGGACGTCCTAGCGGTCATCTCGAAACCCTCTCTGGTTTCGCAGGCACGGGGGCCGATGGCGCGTGTCTTGAAGCAGATTCTGGCGTCCGACGGAGGGCAAACCCCGATCTGGATGGACGATCCGGACGAGTTCGTTCTTCACACGGCCATGAATGCCCCAAAGGAGTTTGACCGCGCCTTCGACCGTTGGCGGGAGCTTTATAGCTCTGCCAGGACGCAATTGGCAGAGGCCAACAAGCGTTCGGAGATCACAGGGCTCTCGGGAGCCGACCGGCGCAAGATCAAGGCCGCACAAATGCAGGCCCAGGATCAGATCGCCATCCTCGAACAAGGCAAAGCCTCGAATGGCTCCGACTTCTATTCGTATCGGTATCTGGCAACAGAGGGCTTCCTGCCCGGGTACAACTTCCCCCGCCTGCCGCTCTACGCATTTGTCCCTGGCGAAGGTAAGACGGGCTCATTCCTTTCCAGAGCCCGCTTCCTCGCCATTTCCGAATTCGGCCCGCGCAGTCTGATCTATCATGAAGGCCGTGCCTACCGAGTCATGAAAGCCAAACTGCCCCCCGAGGTGCGTCAGGGCGACGGATCGGAATTGGCGACCAAGGATATCTACATGTGCTCCAACTGTGGCGCATCGCATGAGGGCGAGGTCGAGCGTTGCCATGGGTGCAACAACCACATGGCGGGTGAGGTCCCCATCAAGAAGACCCTGCGCATCGATAACGTCGAGGCCGCCCCGACTGAGCGCATCACGGCGAACGATGAAGAGCGCGTTCGGCAGGGCTTTGACATCCAGACCGTCTTCTCCTGGCCGAAGAAGGATGGGCAGGTCCAAGTGACCAACGCCAAATTCGTCTGTGGCGAGACTTCGCTCTTGGCCCTGCAATATGCCAACAGCGCAGAAATCAGCCGACTGAACAAGGGCTTGAAGCGCCGAAAGGACCAGACGGTCTTCGGTTTCCACATCGATCCGAGGTCCGGATATTGGGCGAAATCTGACGACGAGGACAGCGACACGGACGTCCCGCCGGACGTGGTCAAGCCGGTTCGCATTGTCCCGATTGTCCGCGACAGAAAGAATGCCCTGTTGTTCCGCTTCGAAAAGCCAGAGCAGTATGAGCCCGAGACGATCGCGACGGTTCAACATGCGTTGCTGCGTGGAATCGAAGTGGTTTTCCAGTTGGAAGAAGGCGAAATCCTCGGTGAACCGCTGCCCGCGAGGGACAACCGTCGCGCAATCCTTGCCTACGAGGCAACGGAAGGCGGCGCCGGCGTGCTCACGCGCCTGATTGATGACGGTAAGGCAATCAACGAGGTGGCGAAGACCGCACTTGGTCTGATGCACTTCGAGAATGTGGATGCTGCGATTGCGGCGGGTGATGCGGATCTGTTGCAGGAGAAGAAAGACGGAAGCTGTGTTCGCGGCTGCTACCGTTGCCTGCTGTCCTACTTCAACCAACCGGACCATGAGCTGATCGACCGCTCGAGCCCGGAAGTGGCGCAATTCCTGATCGATCTTGCACGCGGCACAATTTCCCTTGCTGCGAAGCCGACTGCTGGAACGGTGGCATCACCATGGCTTGAGGCATTCAGCGCAGCAGGCATTCCCCAAGTCGATACGATGCCCGCGAGCTTTGGCGGGCGCGAATTCGAGTTCGTTTGGCGCGCATTCGCGGTTGCCGCAACGACCGCTGACCTGACAGCAGAAGCTGAGGCAGACGCGATGAACAAGGGCTGGGTCGTTTTTGGATTGCCTTCGACTCCGTCGGAAGGACTGCCAGATGGCTTCATGAAGAATTTTGAAGGTTGATATGACTGTGAATTTTACTCCTGGAGATCTTGTCAGAGTGCGCGGCCGTGAATGGGTTGCCTTGCCGACACCCGGCGAGGGCCTGCTCGCCCTGCGCCCCCTCTCGGGCAATGAAAACGACATCGTGGTTCTTGCTCCGGATCTCGAGCTTACACCGGTAGAAGCCGCTCGTTTCGACCTGCCTGACGATGCGCGCACGACAGTGCAGTCCAAGGCGGCCCTTCTTGCCGACGCGTTGCGACTGACCCTCCGCCGGGGGGCAGGCCCGTTCCGGTCCGCCGCACAGCTTGCTTTTGAGCCTCGGACCTACCAGCTCGTCCCGCTTCTCATGGCCCTTCGGCTTCAGGTCCCGCGTCTGTTGATTGCCGACGATGTTGGTATCGGAAAGACCATCGAAGCGGGTCTGATCCTGCGCGAACTGATGGATCGCGGAGAGGTCGATGCGTTTTCGGTTCTCTGCCCTCCGCACCTCGTGGACCAGTGGATCACTGAATTGAAGGATCGCTTCGGGATCGATGCCGTTGCCGTCACCTCCGGGACTGCCGCGCGTCTGGAGCGCAATCTCCCATTGGCGCAAACCCTTTTCGATGCCTATCCCTTCACGGTGGTCAGCCTTGACTACATCAAAGCCGAAAAACGCCGGGATGGGTTCGCCAGGGCCTGCCCGGATTTCGTTATCGTCGATGAGGCACACGCCTGCGTCGGGACGCACAAGGGAAAGCAGCAGCGCTTCGACCTGCTCCAAGGCCTAGCACGCGATCCTGAGCGTCGGTTGATCCTGCTGACAGCCACGCCGCACTCCGGGGACGAAGAGGCATTCGCTCGGCTTCTGTCGCTGATCGACACGGAATTCGGGACCGTCAACTTCGACAACCAGAAATACCGCGAGCGCCTTGTCAGGCACTTTGTTCAGCGGCGGCGCGTCGACCTGGTGGAGGGCGACTGGGATGAGAACCGCTCGTTCCCCAAGCACGAGACGACCGAATACTCGTATCGTCTGAACGACGAGCATCGGGCCTTCCAGGAAGCCGTACTTGATTACTGCTTCTCGGTCGTGTCTCGGGCTGGGGACGCGCAAAGGGATCGCCGGCTTGCGTTCTGGGGCACTCTGGCGCTGATGCGATGTGTCGGATCGTCACCCGCAGCCGCAATGAGCGCGTTGCGAAACCGGGCTTCCAATGAAGACGACCGCCTCGAGCCGCAGATTTACGACGAAGATGGCGATGATGAAGACGCCGTGGACATCGAGCCAAACACCGTCTTCTCAAATGATCCCGCTCTCCAAGGGCTGCTCGACAAGGCCAGCGAACTTCTGACGGCCGAGGATCCCAAACTGAACGCCCTCATCAAGGCCCTCAAACCCTTGATCAAAGACGGCGCTAACCCTGTCGTGTTCTGCCGCTACCTCGCCACGGCCGAACACGTGAAGGAAGGGCTTCGTAAGGCTTTCCCCAAGCTGAATGTGCAGGCCGTGACCGGTGAATTGACGCCGGACGAACGTCGCGATCGCGTGGCGGAAATGGTGGCGGAAGAAGGTGCCGCCACCGATCAGCGCATCCTTGTCGCCACGGATTGCCTGTCGGAGGGGATCAACCTTCAGCAATTGTTCGACACCGTAATCCACTACGACCTCTCCTGGAATCCGACGCGCCATCAACAGCGCGAAGGTCGCGTGGATCGTTTCGGGCAACCCGCCGAACTCGTTCGCTCGATCATGATGTTTTCGCCCGACAGCGCCATCGACGGTGCCGTCTTGGACGTCATTCTTCGCAAAGCCGAGGAAATCCGTAAGGCGACGGGCGTGACTGTGCCTCTCCCCGATGAGCGGGGACCGGTCACCGATGCGCTGATGGCTGCAATGATGCTCCGCCGTGGCGGTGGCAGCCACAAGCAGCTGACGCTGGACCTGCAGATCGGCGACGGTATCCAGGTGATGGAGACCCGCTGGCGCGATGCAAGCGAGAACGAAAAGCGGTCACGCGCCCGGTTTGCACAAAACGCCATGAAGCCGAGTGAAGTCGCTCCTGAATGGGACAAGGTGAAGTCCCTGCTTGGATCGCCAGCGGAAACGCTCGAATTTCTCGAGCGCGCGATGTCTCGGTTCGGGGTGCCCCTCGAGAAGAAGAAATCGCTGCAGTTCGCCCACGTGCATGCGCTTCAGGATAGCCTCAAGGAAAAGCTGGAGCAGCGTGGGCTGAAGGGCTCTCTGAGACTGGCCACGCAGGAACCGGTGCCCTCAGGCGCTTCACTTCTGACCAGAACCCATCCGCTGACATCGTCCCTGGCAGAAAGCCTGCTTGAAGCCTCTCTTGACACCGAAGCGCTGCCGGATCTGGGCATCGGTCGTGTCGGGGCCTGGCCGAGTGCCGCCGTCACTCAGATGACGCGTGTCGCGCTCTTGCGTATTCGCTACAAGCTGACGGTTCATGCACGGCGTGAGCGCCTCCTGCTGGCAGAGGAAGCCGCCCTCGTTGCCCTCGACAGCAATATGGTGATCGCCTCTGGCAGCGAGGCGCGCGCGTTGCTTGCCTCTCCCGCGACTGCTGATCTTGCGCCTGTCGCCCGCGACCGGATGATCAATACGGCGAAGGCGGCCCTTCCTGACCTGCTGGGCGGCCCTATTGCCGATTTCGTGCAAAAGCGTGCCGCGGAGCTGGTTGAAGACCACGCCCGCCTTCGTGCTGCCGCCGGGTCCGCGTCGCGTGTCAGTGTCGAGCCGATCATTCCCCCAGACGTCATCGGCCTCTTCGTTCTTGTTCCGGGGGAGGTGTAATCATGGCCCGCAAACCAATCACCGATATGTCCGCGTGGCCGTCGCTGAGCCTCGAAGGCAACCTGATCGCGCCAGCGATGATCGCAAAGATCGATCAGCGCCATGCACCCGAGCAATCCCCCGAGGAATACGGGGTTCGCAAAGGCCTACAGATCCGCGAAGAAATCGCCACCGCCTTCCGCGTAGGCCAATCGCATTTCGACGCCTTTGTAAAAATCGAGCAACCCTCGGCCGCCGCCACCTCGCGTTTTATCGCCGATTTCTTCAAGGAAACCTTCGGGTACAACGACCTCGCGGTAGCGGCGGCACCGATCGCGCTGATCGCGTCCGACCGTGTGCCCGTTGTCGTCGTGCCGCCGTCCGAGCTGCTTGATCGCCGCAGCCCGACGCTCTCGACGGACAGGTCGCGCTCTCCGGCCTTTGCCCTTCAGGACCACCTGAATGATCGGGACGAGGCCCTTTGGGGTATTGTGACCAACGGGATGCAGTTGCGCCTCATGCGCGACAATGCCTCGCTGACCCGTCCGGCCTATATCGAGGCCGATCTGGCGCAGATGTTCACCAACGAGGACATCGCGTCCTTCGCGGTGCTCTGGCTCTTGATCCACCGCACCCGCTTCGGCGCGGCAGACACCCCCGCCACCGATTGCCCCCTCGAACGCTGGCGCGACGCTGGCTCCAAAGAAGGCGAAGCCGCGCGTGATCGCCTGGCCGGTCAGGTCCAGCTGGCCCTCAAACTGCTCGGCTCGGGCTTCCTCGAGGCCAACCCCGACCTCGCCGCGAAACTGCATTCCGGCGAAGTGAACCTGACCGAATGGTTCAACGAACTCCTGCGTCTCGTCTACCGCCTGATCTTCCTCATGGTGGCCGAGGACCGGAACCTCCTTCACCCGGAAAAGGCCAAACCCGAGGCCCGCGCCCTCTACGCCCAGGGCTATTCGCTCCAGTCGCTGCGCAAGCAATGCTACCGCGCCGCCACCTGGGACAAGCACCATGACCGCTACGAGGGGGTGAAGATCGTCTTCCGCGCCCTCACGCAGGGCCAGCCAGCCCTTGCGCTGCCCGCCCTCGGCGGCCTCTTTGCCGAGGACCGTCTGCCCGACCTCGAAACCGCCCGCCTGCGCAACCGCGCCTTCATGGAGGCGCTCTACCGCCTGTCCTGGCTCGCCGACAAGAACGGCATGGTCCCGGTCAACTGGCGCGCGATGGAGACCGAGGAACTGGGTTCGGTCTACGAATCCCTCCTCGAATTGCAGCCGCAGCTGGGCGACGACGGCAAGACGCTGGTCTTCGCCTCCGAGGCGGCCGAGCAGAAGGGCAACCAGCGCAAGACCACCGGCTCCTACTACACGCCCGACAGTCTCGTTCAGGCGCTGCTCGATACCGCGCTCGACCCCGTGCTCGACAAGACCGAGGCCGAGGCGGACGATCCCGCCAAGGCGCTGCTGAAGCTTTCGATCATCGACCCCGCCTGTGGCTCCGGCCACTTCCTGCTGGCCGCCGCCCGCCGCATCGCCACGCGTCTCGCGCGCATCCGGGCCGAGGGCACGCCCTCGCTCGCCGACTTCCGCCATGCCCTGCGCGATGTCGCGCGCTGCTGCATCCACGGGGTGGACCGCAACCCGATGGCGGTGGAGCTGACCAAGGTCGCGCTCTGGATCGAGACGGTGGACCCCGGCCTTCCCCTCGGCTTCTTCGATGCACAGATCCGCTGCGGCGATGCGCTGCTGGGGGTGTTCGATCTGCAGGTGCTGCAGGACGGCATCCCCGATGCCGCCTACAAGCCGTTGACCGGCGACGACAAGGAAACCGCGAAATACTACCTCAAGGCCAATCGCGATGCGACGGCGGGGCAAGGCGGGTTCGACTTCGGCACCGGTCAGGCGTCGATGCCCGCAATGAAACCGCTGGCGCTGGATTTCTCGGGCTTCCGCGACCTGCCCGAGGATACGGTCGAGCAGATCGGCGCCAAGGCCAAGCGGTTCAAGGAACTGCGAAAGGGGCAGACCTTTGTTCGCGCCAAGGCGGCTGCGGACCTCTATGTGGCTGCTTTCCTGCTGCCCAAGGTGGGCGGCGCACCGGCTGGGGCATCGGCCCGCACCGTGCCGACGACCGAGGAGCTGTGGATGGCTCACAATCAGGGCAAGATGCGCCAGGCGATGGTCGAGGCGCCCAAGGCCGCCCGCAACGCCCGCGCCCTGCATTGGCCGCTCGAGTTCCCCGATGTGATGCAGCGCGGCGGGTTCGACGTGGTGCTGGGCAACCCGCCGTGGGAACGGATCAAGCTGCAGGAGCAGGAGTTTTTTGCTTCCAGGTCACCTGAGATTGCCAATGCGCCGAACAAGGCTGCGCGGGACAAGCTGATCAAGGCAATGGAGAAGGCTGACACTGGCAGCGCAGATCGCGCTCTTTTTGACGCCTTCACCGAGGCGAAGCGCGATGCTGAGGCGACCGGCGAGTTCGTCCGCGTGCCGGGCGAGGATGACGGGCGCTTTGCGCTGACCGGGCGGGGCGACGTGAACACCTATGCTCTGTTTGCCGAACTGTTTGCAAACCTCGCGCGGCAGCGGGCTGGGGTCATCGTGCCAACAGGGATTGCCACCGATGCCACCACGGCCCCTTTTTTCGCGCATCTGGTGGAGCACAAGCGACTGGCGAAACTGGTGGACTTCGAGAACTCGAAACCCATCTTCCCGAGCGTACACCGCAGCTTCAAGTTCGCTCTCTTGACCCTAGGCTACGACGAATCTACTGCCCATTTCGCCTTCTTCCTAACTGAGCCTGCACAACTGGCCGAGCCCGAGCGCAACTTCATCCTCGCGCCCGCCGAAATCGCCGCGATCAACCCGAACACTAAGACTGCGCCTGTTTTCCGCTCCCGGCGGGACGCCGAGTTGACCGCCAAGATTTTTCGCAACTCGCCCATACTGATCGACGAGGGTAAGGGACCGGCAGGCAACCCTTGGGGTGCGTATTATCTAAGATTGATCCATTTTGGTGACCATACCTCAGAACTGTATGACCAGGCGCGTGCCTGTAATGAGGGATTTGTCCGTGATGGACAGATTTGGACATCTTCGTCCGATACGCTCCTGCCTGTTTGGGAAAGCAAACTGACAAATGCTTATTGTCTGCACTACGCGACGTTCAAAGATGGCGACAAAACCGAAGCACTTTCTGAGAATACGAAGCCGGAACTGCAAACCCATAGATATTGGGTCTCAAAAGAATTCTTTCTGGGTCTGATGGAGAAATATCCACGCCAAGCAAATTGGCTTCTTGCATATCGTGATGTAGCAAGAGCCACGGACGAAAGGTCTGTCATTTCTCTTGCGCTCCCTTTTGAACCTGCTTCGATCAAACACCCGACCCTCGGTTGGAACATTGCCCACCCTGGCCATGCACTTTTGGCAAACTTGAATGCTTTGCCTCTAGATTTTGCAGCAAGACAAAAGATCAGCGGCATTTCGCTAAGTTTTTTCGTTTTGAAGCAGCTCCCGGTTCTGCCCCCCGACTTCTACACCGAACCTCGCCTCGCCTTCATCACCCCAAAGGTGCTGGAACTCACCTACACCTCGCACAGCCTCGCCCCCTTCGCCCGCGATCTGGGCCACGACGGCCCGCCCTTCACCTGGGACGAAGACCGCCGCGCGCTCCTCCGCGCCGATCTCGACGCCTTCTACGCCCGCGCCTACGGCCTGACCCGTGACGAGCTGCGCTACATCCTCGACCCCGCCGACGTGAAGGGCCCCGACTACCCCTCGGAAACCTTCCGCGTCCTCAAGGAAAAGGAAATCCGCCAGCACGGCGAATACCGCACCCGCCGCCTCGTCCTCGAAGCCTGGGACCGGATGGAAGCCAACGGCGAATTCGCAGCGATGGGGATGTGAGCGATGCAAGATGAAGTGATTGTCATAGAAGTGCCCGTTCTCGAAGAAGTCGCGAACCCCGAAATCGAGGCCGTCGCTGCCGAGTTTGAAGAGGTGAAGGCCGACGTGGCGGCGGGGCGGGAACCTTCGCGCAGCGTAAGAGAGCTGCTTCGCTGGTTTGGCGCGCGCCGCAGGCGTGGCGGAGTCGTCGAGCGCATCGAAGCAGAACTCGAAGCCGCGGGGCTGCGGACCGATCCTCATTTCACGACAACATGGATCGATGCGCCCGTGATCTTCAAGAAGCGAGAAGCGCAAGCACCCGCACCTGAGGCCGCTCCTGTTGTCGCTGCCCAGCCGGGCGCCGAGGCGGTGGAGGCTGCCAAACCAGCAGATGTCGCGGACATGACCCACCTCGTGCGCATGCTCGAGGCTGCGAACCGCGAGGTGATTTCGGTCAATCCGCAGGATCCGATCGAACGGGCCGTCACGCTGATGCTGGCCTATGACTTTTCACAACTCGCCGTCATGACCGGGCCACGTGATCTGAAGGGTGCGATCAGCTGGAAGTCCATCGGAAGCAGGCTCAGCCAACGAAACGCGTTGACCAATGTAAGTGATGCCATGGAGCAGGCGACAGAGGTCTCTGACGCAGACTCGCTCTTTGAGGTCACGAAGACCATCATTCAGCGGGACTATGTTTTCGTCCGAGCGGCTGCAGATCGAAAAATCACGGGGATCGTGACGGCTACCGACCTCAGTGAACAGTTCCAAGGTTTGTCGGAGCCGTTTCTTCTGTTGGGTAGGATCGAAAACCAGATCCGGCGGCTTATTCAGGATGTGTTCGACGTCGATGCCCTGCGCGCGGCTTGTGATGACAATGATCCAGATCGGAAGGCCGCAGTCACGAAAGCGTCACAGCTGACCTTTGGCGAGTATCAGAGAATTTTCGAGAAGGAGGAAAACTGGGCTCAGCTCGGGTTCGTCGCCTGCAGGAAAACCTTCTGTAAAGAGCTCGATGAGGTTCGTAAGCTTCGAAACGAAATCATGCATTTCCACCCCGATGTGATCGAAGACGGCGATTTCGAGCAGCTTCGCAGGTTTTCGCGTCTTCTTGAGCAGCTTGATCAACTGGCCGGCTAAGGGAGCAGGCAGGAAAGACGCATGACCATGATCGAGATGCCCCAATCCTTCGTGACCCGCCAAGAATGCGACAAGGTCGCGTTCCAGAATGGCTTCCGCCGGTCTCATGGCGAGGCGGATGGCTGGAGGCGCTACAGCTCGACGACGGCGCAAGGCTCGATCTGGATGGCGCATGATGAAGATGGCGGATGGTTGTTGGCCATCGACCATACCGGCGTGGCAGAAGAACTCGACGCAGCAGCGGCCCCGGTCGAGGGACCAGGCGTTGTGCGCTACACATTTACGACCCTGGGCCTGCTCTATGCCTTGATGCCCCGTGTCTACCAGTTGGCCGCCAGCCTTCCCAACGCGCCGCTGGCGCAATTCCAGGCCAAGGTGAAGGATCTGCCAACATCTACGGAGGCCGAACGCCTCGTCGTTCAACGTATTGGTCAGGATGTATTTCGATCGGGACTACTGGAATATTGGCAAGGGCGTTGCCCACTGACGGGTATCGCTGATACCCCGCTACTTCGCGCTTCGCATATCGTTCCCTGGAAGGATTGCCCAAGCGATGCAGAGCGCCTCGATGTTCACAATGGCCTGTTGCTCTCGGCACTCTGGGATGCTGCGTTTGACCGCGGCCTTGTCAGCTTCGATGACACAGGCCATCCATTGTTTTCGCCAGCCCTCGGAGCGGCCGCCCGCGATGAACTGCGCTGGCATCAACCAGTTAGATTGACGGATAGTCATCGCGGACGCCTTGCCTGGCATCGCGCAAATCTTTTCAAAGAAAAATCAAAGTAATGGCGGTCGCCGCAGACAAAATCCTGTCTACACTTGAGGATGAGCGAACATTGCCCAACCCATCGGCCACGGAGTGGGTTCAGTGGAAGCTCGCCTGAAACGCCGTCGCTGTGAGGGACACGTGGGCATTCAGTGGCGGGCGAAGCTCAAAGGCCTTGGGTTCGCGTGAGAAATTCCAGAGCCGGAACAGGCACCATTCCGAACGCCGCTCCTCCGCGACGGCCAGTTCGTTGCGAGTGATATGGAAGGGCGTGCGCTCCCATCCGTTCGCCGTCTTCACCTCGATCAGCCGCGGCCGCCCGTCGGGTTCGAAGCTCGCGATGTCGTAACCCGCACCGTCGCCTTCTTCTTCGGAGACCCAGATCACCTTTCGCGCGAGGTCATCACGACCAGCCGATCGGAGTTGTGCCCGCTCATGTTTCAGCATTCGCTCTTCGCCGGCGCGGCCAAGCGCTCGATTTCGCTCGTCCCGAGCCGCAACGTCGAATTTGCGCGCAACGCGCAGCACCTGCTCCAGCTCGTGCGGCGGCAGTTGGTTTGAGAGTGTGGGAGGCGGTCCAACCCAGATCTGGGACGTTTCACGGAGGCCGGTGCCTTGCGGCGTTTCTGCCACGCGGGCTAGCCAAGATGGGTTCGCCTTTAGCCAGCGGACCACTGCATCTTCCAAGGCCATCTGGAAATTGAATGCAGGTTTGTAGCCGGGGATCCGATCTTCGCCGAGCCCGATCAGAACCGCGCTGATGTTTTGGTGTTTGAACTCGACAGATCCTTCGGACCGATTGTTCAGCAGAGACAGGAGTGCGCGACGATGCTCAGCCTTGCTATAAGAGCGCCCGGAAACATCGTCGGCGAGCATTGCGAAGTAATCCGCGACAATCAGATCGTTCTCGATGTCCGTCCACGCCCCATTCGACATGCCGCCAGGCTGAAGGCGAGAAGTTCCTTTGTCATCAGGGCTTTCAGGCGTCCGCGCTCGACAGGCACGCCCGCCGCTATTAGCCGCTACATTACGCTGAACGCCACGAATTCAGCCCCGCTCCAGCTTCGAAATGGCCCAAAGTCAAGTCCAACGCCTGAAGCCGCGGCCGAAAACCGTATCGCGCCAAATGCCAAACAGAGACTCGCGCCATTCTGGGCGGCTATTTCGTCTGGAATTTCAAGTCTCTAGGGGGCATCGCGCCTCGTATGTCGCGGAAACCACGCCACAATAGGTGAGGTTAAAAATCGTTTACAATCAATGACTTATGTGGTGGCGGAGAGAGAGGGATTCGAACCCTCGAGACGGTTCCCCGCCTACACACTTTCCAGGCGTGCGCCTTCGACCACTCGGCCACCTCTCCGTGAGGCGCCGTTATAGCGGGCAATGCGGCACGATCAAGGGCGAAGTCAGCGGAAGAGAAGGCGTTTGCGGAACTTTTCGCGCCGCGGCATAAAGCGTTCGCATTGCCTGCTGTCGTCGTCGTCGGGCGAGGGCAATGCGGCGCTTGCTGAGGGGCCCTTGCGTTCCCCGCCGCGTTCCGTGCGGTGGTTCGGAGGGTGAGATGCCGGTGAAGCCGCATGAGTTCGTTCACGAAGATCGCCATGAACTCGGCGGCCCGGTCGCCTGATCGAAGAAGCATGGTCCCGCCGGTATTCCTGACCGGCGCGGCCGGGAACTTTATGGAGCCGGAGAAGAAGCGGCGCGATGTGATGAAAGGACCGATCATCATCGGCTTGGTGTGGATGACGTCGATGTAGCCGGTCTTGCGGTGGCGGTCCTCGCCCTCGAACCAGCGGCCGAGCGCCTCGCCTTCAGGCCCCGCCGCGACGCCTTGATTGGACAGCGTCGCGCCCGTCACGACGCTGTCGTCTGGATGGGCGTCGGTGCGGCCGGATAGTTCCGCGACGATCCTGCGCGGCGTGCCGGACGGGCCGGTGAGGGCCGCGCCCATCTCGGGCGCGGCACCGAAGGCGGCGGCGAGAAATCCTGCCTCTTCCGCCCGCGTCATCTGGTCCGCATACCGGCCGAGCATGCCTTCGGGCCGGGGTGGATCGACTGGTGTCAGCGTATTGGAGCGAGCGGCGATGAGTCGGGATTAAGCATCGCCGCCCGGTTGGCGAAGGCGGCCCCGTCCAGGCAGGTATCACCGGTCGCGGGTCTTGACACTGACCCCGCTTTTCGTCCGACGCGTCGCGGCACTCCGTCCCGACGAGCGCAGGATCCGAGACCGCCCTGGCGCCGGTCAAAGAGGTTGCGTCGCGCGAACGGCCGTGCGTCAGTCGGAGAGGATGAGACTGACCCGCCGGTTCTGGCGGCCTTTCTTTTCGATCTTGCCGATCGTCACGCGGCCGATCTCCCCGGTCCGGGCGACATGGGTGCCGCCGCAGGGTTGCAGGTCGATCTGCTCGCCCCCCTGCCCGATCCGGATCAGCCGGACGCGACCCTGCCCGATCGGCGGCGCGACCGACATCGTCTTGACGAGGCCCGGATTGGCGGCGAGTTCCTCGTCGGTGATCCAGTCCCCGGTCACGGGCAGATCGCGGGCGACGAGCTCGTTCACCCGCTCCTCCAGCGCGGTCACGTCGCCCGGCGGGTGCGGCATGTCGAAGTCGAGCCGGCCTTTCTCGGCGCCGATCTGGCCGCCGGTCACTGGCAGCGGGATGACGACCGACAGGAGGTGCAGGCCGGTATGGACCCGCATGTGGCGATAGCGCCGCCCCCAGTCGAGGCGCTGGCGGACAAGCGCGCCAACGGGCGGCAACGGCTGCGGCTCCGCCGGCACGAGGACGACGGCGCCCTCCCCGCCCTTCACGGTCGTGGCGATGTCGATCCGGCCGCCGGACCATTCCAGATGCCCGCTGTCACCGGGCTGGCCGCCGCCCGTCGGGTAGAAGAGGCTCGCGTCGAGGATGATGCCGCCTTCGGCGGTATGGCCGGTGACATGCGCCGGTGCCTCGCGCAGGTAGGCATCATCACGGAACAGAAGCGCGGTCACAGTTCATCCCCATCCGCGAGAGCGTCGGCGTCGGGATCGTTGCGGATCCGGGACGGGTCCGTCTCGGCGGCCTCGACGGGCTTCGCCGGCGCCTCGGGCTTCGGCTCCGGCGCCTTGCCGCGCCCTCCCGGCACAAGCGCCTCGGGATTGCGGATCCAGAGGTCGCGTTGCGCGAACGGAATCTCGATCCCCTCGGCCGCGAAGCGCTCGGCGATCTGGTGCAGGATCTCGGACTGGACGACCATCTTGAAGTTGACGTCGGACAGGATCGTCCGGATCTCGAAGTTCAGGCTGTCGGCGCCGAACCCCACGAAGAACACGTTCGGCGCGGGGTCGACCATGACCAGCGGCTGCGCCTCGGCGATCTCCTTCAGCAGCGTCTCGACCCGGCGGGTATCGGTGCCGTAGGCAACCCCCACAGGAATGATCAGCCGGCCCGTCAGGTTCCCGCGCGTGAGGTTCGTCACCACGCCCGAGACGAGATCGGCATTCGGCACGATCACATCCGTGCGGTCAAAGGTCTCGATCCAGGTCGAGCGCACGGAGATCCCCTTCACCGTGCCGAACTGGCCATTGACCTCGATCATGTCGCCTTCCGAGATCGGCCGTTCGATCAGGAGGATGATGCCCGACACGAAGTTCTGCACGATGTTCTGCAGGCCGAAACCGATACCGACCGACAGTGCCCCGACGACATACCCGAATACCGAGAGGTCGATCCCCGCCCCGGTGATCGCAATAAGCGCGGCAAGGATGATCCCGACATAGCCGATCCCCGAGATCAGCGCGTTCTGCACACCCTTGTCGAGCTTCGTGCGCGGCAGGATCGCCGACTTCAATGCCCCCTGCGCCAGCCGGGTGATCGTGTAGCCGATCGCAAAGATGATGAGGAATGTAACGAGAACCGCGGGCGACAGCCTCGTATCGCCGATGGCAACGCCTTCGCTGAACCGCGTCCACGCCTCGGAAAGATCGGTGACCCTCGCGCCCCAGATCAGCGCGAAGAGCGGCACCGCGAGGATCGTCAGGAGAAAGCCGAAGAGGACCGGCAGCAGGGCCTCCCGCCCTTCCTCGCCGGATTGGGTGGCGACGAGGTAGATATCGGTCGCGAAGCGCTGCAAGAGCACGATCATTCCAACGAGACCGAGCGAGGACACGGTCGGCCAGATCAGCGCGTTCGCCGCCGCGACATATCCGATGACCGCGAGGAGCGGCGCGAGGATCGACACCGCCATCACGGCCATGCCGATCGTGCCGACGATGCGATCCCGGAATTCCGCGGCGGCAATGCGCGCGCCAGCCTCATGGCGCGGGCGAAGAAGCTGGCCGAGGCGGAAGAGGAAGATCGCGAGGATCAAGACAAGGGGCGCCGCCCAGACGGCCTGCGCCGCCATCGACAGGGGCGGCCGCACCTCGGTGATGAAGGCGCGGCGGAAGGCTTCCAGGGCCAACATGAGCGCGATCATGTTGACGTGGAACCGCGCCTCGGCCGGGCGGGCGGACAAGGGCGCGCCAATGCCGTCGACACGGAAGAGCCAGCCACCGATCCAGCGCGCCGTGAAGAACGAGAAGGCCGCCGTCGGCAGCGCCGAGATCAGGGCGCCCGAGCGCAGGCCGGTCATGCCGGTCGCCTTGATCGCCGCAACCAGAAGGATCATGCCGCCGACCGGCACGATCACCTGTCCGAGCGACAGGATCGCGGCGGCGATATCGCGGCCCTTCAAGGAGGCACCGCTCTGGAGCCGGAGCGAAAGCCGCTCGATGAAGATCGGACCGCGCAGGAGAAGAACGCCGGCGATGGCGAGGAGGAGAACGATCACGGGAAGGTTGTTCTTCAGTTCCGTCCGCCGCGCCGGGTTCTTCCAGGCGTCCACGGTTTCGGTCCAAAGCGTCTTGGTGCCTTGCGTCAGCACGGCCCATCCGGCCGGCCAGTTGCTCGGGTTGACCGGTGTCGGCGACAGCCTGAGAAGCTCGCTCGCTTGCCGCGCGCGGACGCGGGCGTCGATCTGGCGGATCAGCCCGTCCGCCCGGCTGCGGGCCTCGACGGCGGTGATCCCCGGGGCCTGGAGCTTGGCCAGCTGATCGTTCAGGGCCTTTCGCCGGTCGGCGATTTCCGGCGCGTCCGGCTTGTCCTCGGACGGTGCGGGGCCGAGCGAGGAGATCTGGCCCTTGACCGTCTCGATCTGTGCCGCATTGGCATTCTGCGCCTGCGTGAACTTGGCGCGCCAGTCGACGATGTCGCTTCGGACCTTTTCCAGCGCGTCCGTGCTTGCACGGTCGGACGCCAGCGCCTCCTCCGCGCGTTTCGCGACCTGTTCCCAGGCCTTGTAGTCCGGCTCCTGAACGTCCTGCGCCGCGACCGCGAGCGGCGTCAGCACCAGCGGCAGCGCCGGCACAAGGCCGAGGCAGAGGGCGAGGAGAAGTCCGCGAAGCGCCCGCATCAGTCGACGAACGCGCTCGGCACCGCGCGCGGCGCCCTGGCGAGCCAGTCCGGCACCGGCAGGCCCTTGGCCTTCAGGAAGTCCGGGTTGAAGAGCTTCGACTGATAGCGCGTTCCATAGTCGCAAAGCGGCGTGACGATCGTGTGCCCCGGCCCCATTTCCAGCGCCATGCGGATTGCGCCGGCGATATTGATCCCGGTCGAGCCGCCCATGCAGAGCCCCTCCTCGACGAGAAGGTCGAAGACGATGGGCAGCGCCTCGGAATCGGGAATGCACCAGGCCATGTCCGGCGTGATCCCTTCGAGGTTGGCGGTGATCCGCCCCTGCCCGATGCCCTCGGTGATCGAAGAGCCTTCGGCTTTCAGCTCGCCGGTCGTGTAATAGCTGAACAGCGCCGCGCCCTCGGGATCGGCAAGGCCGATCTTCACGCCCTTCGGCTGCAAGGCCATCGCGACACCGGCAAGCGTGCCGCCGGACCCGACGGCCGAGACAAAGCCGTCAACCTTGCCACCGGTCTGTTCCCAGATCTCCGGCGCCGTCGTCTCGATATGCGCCTGGCGGTTGGCGACATTGTCGAACTGATTGGCCCAGATCGCGCCGTTTGGTTCGGTTTGTGCAAGCATTTCGGCAAGGCGGCCCGAATATCGCACGTAATTGTTCGGATTCTTATAGGGCGCAGCCGGCACCTGAACCAGATCGGCCCCTGCGAGACGCAGCATGTCCTTCTTTTCCTGGCTCTGGGTCTCGGGAATCACGATCACCGTCTTGAACCCCATCGACGCGCCGACGAGCGCGAGACCGATACCGGTATTCCCCGCCGTGCCCTCGACGATGGTGCCACCGGGTTTCAGAAGCCCCTTCGCCATCGCGTCACGAATGATGAACAGCGCGGCGCGGTCCTTGACCGACTGGCCGGGATTCATGAATTCCGCCTTGCCGAGGATCTCGCAGCCGGTGATCTCGCTGGCCTTGCGCAGCCGGATCAGCGGCGTCTTGCCAACGGCATCGGCGAGGTCACTGTAAACACGCATCTGGATCCTCCTGTCGCCCGTCCCATTCCTAGGACGCGGGCCGTCCGACCTCAAGCCCCGGCTTCGGCGCGCAGCCGCGCCCGGTTGCGGTCGAGCCAGTAGGCCAACACGATCAGCGGGCCGGTATTCACCTCGCCCGTCTCGACCATCTCCATCAGCCGCTCGAAGGGCAGGACATGGGCGCGGATATCCTCGGCCTCGGTCAGGAGACCGCCGAGACCGGCGGCGTCGTCCGGCAGATCGGCAAGGCCGATATAGGTATAGAGATATTCGCCCATCGCCGCCGGTGAGGGATAGTGGTTCGACGCCGGCAAAAGCGCGTGGAGGGCAAGCCCCGCCTCCTCCTCCGCCTCGCGCCGCGCCGTCTCCTCAGGGGTCTCGCCCGCATCGACCCGACCGGCCGGCGCCTCCAGAAGCCAGGCGCACCGGTCGCCGCGGGCATGCGGCCCCATGCGGAACTGTTCGATCAGCAGGACCCGGTCGCGGACCGGATCATAGGGCAGCACGACGGTCGCGTCGCCGCAGAGGAAGACGCCGCGATTGACCTCGGGGCTCATGGTGCCGTCGAAGCGGCGGAAGCGAAGGTCAAACTCCTCGACGGCGAAATAGTTCGCGTAGACTTGCCGCACCCGCGTCTCGGCAACGTCGTCCGGCGCGGGCCGACGACGGGTCGTCAGCCTGGTCGCCTCGTGCCCGGCCCGGACCCGCGCCCCGCCGCGCATCAGCATCATGCCGTAGCGTGCCCAGAGCCGCTCGGCCGGCACGACCCCCATCTGGCGCATGAAATCGCCGGCTGTCGCCACCGCGATCTCGCCCCAGCGGGCGACCCAGTCGGATAGTGACCACGCCGCGCCAGGCTCCCAGCGACCGGGTTCCGGGAAATAGGCCCGCGCGCGACGCGGCCCCTCCGCTGTCTCGATCGTCATCTCGCGGGTGACGAAGGCGAACCCCGCCTCGTAGAAATCGAGGCGCGCGACATCGGCCTCGCTGAGACCGGGCACCCAAAGTCCGTCCGCCCCGGCGCCCCCTTGCCCGATCATCGGGAACGCCCCGTCGGCGGCCCAGGCGACGGAATGATCCGGCAAGCATGCCGGCACCACCCGAACCTCGCGGCCCAGAACCACGCGCAGAAGCGGCGGGTGGCAGAGCGACCCGTAGAAGAAGAAATCGGTCAAGGGTCTATTTCCAGCGCCGCGCCGCCCATTCGGACAAAAGCCCGGCAAGCGCGCCGCCAAGGACAAGAACCGCGATCACGTCCCAGGCGATCATCGTCAGAAAGAAATCGATCGCCAGTTCGAAGATCCCGACGACCGCCTCCATCGGCCCCTTGTAGGCCGGCCGGAACGCGAGAAGGAACATCTCGTAGGTGGAGAAGATGATCAACGCCATCCCGACCATCACGGCAGAGGTCTTCAACCCGGAATTCACCGCCTGCCAGTTGCCGTGCCCGGCTTCCGGCCCCATGACTCGCCAGCCTGCGACAAGTCCGATCAGCGCCGAGACAAAGGAGAAATAGCCGAACTTCGTGCCCTCGGGCATGTGCGGCTTGAAGATTTCGGCCGTGAAAAAGGCCAGCACCGCGAAAGCGAAGGCGGCGAAGAGCTTGGCTGCCGTGGGCACTAGACTGCTGGCCTCGTAACGGTGATCTGCGTTACGTCGCAGTTTCCGCCGTGAAACGCCCCGGCGCAAGAGGTCAGATAGAAATTCCACATGCGCTGGAAACGGGTATCGAAGCCGAGCGAGGCGACCTCGTCCCAGCGCTCGTTGAAAACGTCGTGCCAGCGCCTGAGCGTCTGGCTGTAGCTCTCGCCGAACTCGAAGGATCCGACAAGGCCGAGGCCCGCCCGGCTGATTTCGGCCCTGAGCGCGGATGGCGATGGCAACATGCCGCCGGGAAAGATGTATTTCTGAATGAAGTCAACGCCTTTCCGGTAGATCTCAAAGCGTTTTTCCTGCAAGGTGATGATCTGCAACGTCGCATTCCGGCCGGGCTTCAGCCGCTCGCGCAGCGTCTCGAAATAGACCGGCCAGTACTTTTCGCCCACAGCCTCGAACATCTCGATCGAGGCGATCCCGTCGTAGGTTCCTTGCTCGTCGCGGTAGTCCTGCAACTTCAACTCAACCTTGCTGGAGAGCCCTGCCCGCGCGATCCTGGCCCTGGCATAGGCGAGTTGCTCTTTCGAAATCGTCAGGCCCGTGACTTTAAGGCCACGCTCCTTCGCCGCATATTCGGCAAATCCGCCCCAGCCGCAGCCGATTTCGAGCACGTGATCGCCGGGTTTGACGCCCATCCGGTCGACGAGCGAGGCATATTTCTCCCTCTGCGCGGCCTCCAGGCTTTCCTGTCCTGTCCTGAAGAGCGCCGAGGAATAGGTCATGCTCTGATCGAGCCAGAGCGCATAGAAGTCGTTACCGAGGTCGTAGTGATAAGAGATGTTGCGCTTCGCCTGCCGGCGCGAATTGGACTTGAGCAGATGACGCATCCGTTCGTAGGCGCGAACGAAGGCCATTCCCGGGAAACCGTCGTAGATACTCTCATTATCCGCGTGGACGAGGTCCATGAAGGCTTGCAGGTCGGGCGTCGACCAACCGCCTTCCAGATAGGCCTCGCAGAACCCCAGATCGCCTTCGCGGATCAGGCGCGCGAAGATGTCGTCGTCATGAACCCGGATCTCGCCAACCGGACCGGCGCCAGATCCCTCGGCCCGGAAACGCCGGCCGTCCTGCAAGACGAAATCGAGCCGGCCGTTCTGAATGCCGCCCGCAATCCGGAAGACCTGCGCGAAGTAGCGCGGCAGGTCGCTCTGGCCGTCGGTGCTGCGCAGGATTTCCATTGCAATCCCCCTACAACCGGAGCGTAGCCCGCCCATGCGTCTTCGGGCAAGCGGGTCATTTCGCGGTTGCAGCATCCCGCGTCGCATAGGCGTCGAGCGCCCGCTTGCGGCCCACGGCAAGGTCGATCATCCGCGCCGGATAGGGGGAATTCGGCGAAAGCCGCCAGTGCAACGGTGTCGCCTCGAAATAGGCGCGCGCCGTCTCGGGCGGCTTCTTTTGTCCCTCGGCGATATAGGCACGCCTGTACCCGCCGTCGGGGTCGAACTTCTCGGCCTGGGTTGCGGGATTGAAGATGCGGAAGAACGGCGCCGCGTCCGGCCCCGACCCGGCCACCCACTGCCAACCCATGGCATTCGCGGCCGGATCCCAGTCGGTCAGGCACTCGGCGAACCAGCGAAGGCCGACCCGCCAGTCGGTCAAGAGGTGCTTGGTGAGGTAGGATGCCGCGACCATCCGCGCCCGGTTATGCATCCGGCCGGTGACGAACATCTCGCGCATGGCGGCGTCGACGAAGGGTTCTCCGGTCAGGCCGCGACGCCAGCGTTCCGCATCCGCGTTGTCGCCCCGCCAGGGAAAGTTGTCCCAGTCCGCGCGCCAGTTGCGGCGGTCCATGTCCGGCGCGTGGTACATGAGATGCCAGGCGAACTCGCGCCAGCCAAGCTCCGACAGGAACTTTTCGGCGCCCGCAACGCCGTCATCGCGGGCCGCCATCGCCGCCTGCCAAATCGTACGCGGCGATATCTCGCCCCAGGCGAGGTGCTCCGACAGGCCCGACGTGGCGTCCCGCATCGGATAGTCGCGATCCGTCCCGTAGCGGGAAAGCTTATCATGAAGAAAGGCATCGAGCCGTGCCCGGGCCGCGACCTCCCCGACCGAGGCAAAGCGCCCGACGACCGCCGCCCCGCGTTTCATCGCCGTCCCCATCGCCCAGTCCGCAAGGCTTTCTGACCCCGGCCAGGCCCCAGGTGGCGGGAGCCGCGTCGGTGCGCGGTCCGGTCCGCCCGGATCGCGTCCGCGCACCGCGCGCCAGAACGGCGTGTAAACGCTGTAGGGCCGGCCCTGCCCCGTCTCGACGGTCCAGGGTTCGAAAAGTACGGCACCGGGGAAGCTCCGAGCCCCGATCCCCGCCGCGCCAAGAGTCGCCTTGACCTCCCGGTCGCGCGCGACAGAATCCCGGTCGTAGCCGCGCGTCCAGTGGACCGAACCTGCCCCGGTCTCGGCCACCAGCGCCCGCAGCACGTCAAGGGCCGGGCCCCGCCGCAACACAAGCCGCGACCCGATCACCTCAAGCGTCCGGGCGAACGCCGCCACGCCCTCGCCCAGCCGCCATTTCGCCGCGGCGCCGAGCGTCTCGACCGTTTCGTCATGGACGAAGACCGGGATGACCGGCCGCCCCGTCGCCACCGCCGCCACCAGCGCCGGATGATCCGCAAGCCGCAGGTCGCGCCGGAACCAGAGGATGACCGCTGCGTGCTCCTCAACTGTCATCGTGGTTAAAATACCTCCAGGGCGCGCGGCGGGCGCCCCTGACCGCGCACCGCTCTCACAGCACCCGTTCCAGCGCGCCGATCAGCCTCGCGACGTCCTCGGCCGAGGTATAATGCACCATCGACAGCCGCAGCACCCCGACCGCCGGGTCGATCCCCATCGCTGTAAGCGGCCGGACGGCATAGAAATCGCCCGCCCAGCAATTGATCCCGTGTTCCGCCAGGGCAACCGAAACCGGCTCCGCCGCACGGCCGAGATCCACCGCCACCGTCGGCGCCCGCGCCCCGGCATCGCGAGGGCCGATCAGCCGGACATCGTTACGCGCCGCGAGGTAGTCGAGAAGCGGCTGGCAAACCGCCACCTCCTGCGCCCGCATGAGATCGTGCACCGCCGCCGCGCGCTTCGCCGCATCCGGCTCCGGGGCGAAGTGATGGGCGTGGAGCGCGTCGAAATAATCCGCGATCCCGGCAGAGGCCGCGACCTGCGCGTGGTCGGGCCCCGCGGGCGTGAAGCGCTTGTAAAGCGTGTCGCCGTTGAAGCAATGACCCTGATTGGGCAGTGCCATTCCCAGTTCCTCGCGGATCGCCATGATCCCCTGATGCGGCCCGTAAGTCTTGTAGGCCGAGAAGAGATAGATGTCGGCGCCGAGCGCGCCCACATCCGGTATCCCGTGCGGCGCATAACTCACCCCGTCGACGCAGGCTGCGGCTCCGGCGGCATGGGCCATCGCCACGATCCCGGCCACCGGGTTGATCTCGGCCACCACGTTCGAGCAATGCGGAAAGCAGACGAGCCGGACCCGGCCGTCCGCCAGCAAAGGCCCGAGCCTGTCCGGGTCGAGATGCCCGGTCGCCGGGTCGATCGTCCACTCCCGAACCTCGACCCCGTCTTCCGCCAGTCGCCGCCAGGGTCCGGAATTCGCCTCGTGATCCTGATCGGTGACAACGATCGCCTCGCCGGGTTTCAGCCAGCGGCGCACCGCCTGCGCGAGAACGTAGGCATTTTGCGTCGTGGACGGGCCGAAGCTCAATTCATGCGTCTTCACCCCCATCATCGCGGCCAGCCGCGCCCGGGCCTCGTCCATTTCGGCTCCGCCCGCCTCGGCCGCCGCGTAGGGCGCATAGGGTTGAACCTTCCGCTCCCGGTAGAACCGCGTCAGCCGGTCGATCACCTGACCGCAGGCATAGGAGCCGCCGGCATTCTCGAAGAACGCCTTGTCGGCGAGCTCCGGCACCGAAAACGCTGGAAACTGGCGACGAGCGAAACCGAGATCTAGCTGCATGAACCCCTCATTGACATCTGCCCGGCCACCCTGCCCCGGCGCGACGCGGGCCGCAATGGCAAGCGCCCGGTCCGGCTCCGGCAAACGAAGACGCGCGCCGCGCGACCTTGATCCAAATGCGACCTTTTATGACGCAAACGGACATCGTATGATCGCAAACAGTCCCGACACGGTGCGGCGGGGGCCGCATGGTCCGGTTACGCCATCCGGCCGCACCGGCGCTTCCGGTCCGACCGCCCCGATCATCGGGCCCTGCCGTCGCCACGGCGGCGCCCGTCACACCCGAGGAAGGAGGACCGCGTGTTCAAGAAAATCATGGTTCCGGTGGACCTGCGCCATATAGAGCGACTGGGCCGGGCATTGCAGGCCGCCGCCGATCTCGCACGGCTCTATTCGGCCAGCGTCTGCTACGTCAGCGTCACCACCTCCGAACCGAACGAGTTCGGCCACACGCCTCAAGAGGCGGCCCGGCACTTCGCCGACTGGGGCCAGGCAGAGGCCGAACGCCGGGGGCACGCAGCCGATACACGTATGGTGGTCAGCCACGACCCGACGGTTGAACTCGACAAGGCGCTGATCGACACCATCGACACGCTCGGCGCCGACCTCGTCGTCATGGCGACACATATGCCGAACGTCGCCGACTACATCTGGGCGTCGCATGGCGGAACGCTGGCGATGCATTCGTGCGCGTCGGTAATGCTCCTGCGCGGCTGAGACCCCGCAGGACCGACGAAATTCCCGACAGGAGAAGGAGGCCACATGGCCGAACAGGACAACAGCCCAGGGATCCCGGTACCGGAAGGTGCCGCCGCCATCATCGACACCGATTACACGATCGGGCAGGACAACGTGGAGGGCCAACTCGGCCCCTTCGGCTTCGACGTGCACAACCCGGTCTTCCTGATTTCGGGACTGTCGATCGTCGCCTTCGTCTTCTACGCGCTGGCGCTGCCCGAGCAGGCCGCGACCGTCTTCGGCTGGCTTCGCCCCTGGCTCACCTCGACCTTCGACTGGTTCTTCCTCGGCGCGGCCAACATCTTCGTCCTGTTCTGCCTGTTCCTCATCGTCAGCCCCTGGGGCGCGGTGCGGCTAGGCGGCGTGGACGCGACGCCCGACTACAGCTACATCGGCTGGTTCGCGATGCTCTTCGCCGCCGGGATGGGGATCGGGCTGATGTTCTTCGGCGTGCTCGAGCCGGTCTATCACATGGCGATCTCCGAACCGCTCGGTGTGCCGTCTCCAATTGCCGAGGACGGCTCGATCATCGCGGAGAACGTCGATGCGGCGAAGAAGATGGGTCTCGCCGCGACGATCTATCACTGGGGGCTGCACCCGTGGGCCATCTACGCCATCGTCGCGCTCGCGCTCGCGCTCTTCACGTTCAACAAGGGGCTGCCGCTGACGATCCGGTCGGCCTTCCACCCGATCTTCGGCGAAGCGATCTGGGGCTGGGTCGGCCACGTCATCGACACGCTAGCGGTTTTCGCCACGCTCTTCGGGCTCGCCACCTCGCTCGGTTTCGGGGCGCAGCAGGCCAATGCCGGGCTTGAACATATCTTCGGCATCCCGAACACGATCACCGTGCAGGTCGTGCTGATCACCATCATCACCGGCATAGCGCTCGTCTCGGTCCTGCGCGGGCTCGACGGGGGCGTGAAGGTGCTCTCCGAGATCAACATGGCAATCGCGGCACTGCTGCTGGTCTTCGTTCTCATCGCCGGACCGACCGGAACGATCTTCGCCGACTTCATTGCCGGTCTCGCGGCCTATGCCGCCGATATCGTGCCGCTTTCGAACCCCTTCGGGCGCGAGGATACCGGCTACATGCAAGGCTGGACGGCCTTCTACTGGGCCTGGTGGATCAGCTGGTCGCCCTTCGTCGGCATGTTCATCGCCCGTGTCTCGCGCGGCCGGACGGTGCGGGAATTCATCACCTGCGTTCTGATCATCCCCTCGCTCGTCTGCGTACTCTGGATGGCGGCCTTCGGCGGCGTGGCGATCGACCAGGTGCTGACCGACCCGACGACAAGCGCGGTCAAGGCGCAGGTCATCGACAGCTACAACCCGCCGCTGTCGCTCTTTGCCATGCTGGAGGGGCTGCCGCTCGCGTCGATCACCTCGTTCATCGGGATTATTCTGGTGATCGTCTTCTTCGTGACCTCGTCGGATTCGGGCTCGCTCGTCATCGACACGATCACGGCGGGCGGCAAGGTCGACGCGCCGCTGCCGCAACGGGTGTTCTGGTGCACGTTCGAAGGCGCGGTCGCCATCGTCCTCCTGATCGGCGGCGGGCTCGGCGCATTGCAAGCCATGGTCATCTCGACCGGCCTGCCCTTCACGCTCGTGCTCCTCCTGATGTGCCTGGCAATCTTCAAGGGCCTGCGGAGCGAGACGCGCTGACGGCTGCGGCGGGCGCTCCTTTCGGAAGGGAGCGCCCGTGGCCTTTGCGGTACGGGGATCGCCCTCCCGGTGCATCGGACGGATTGCGCGCCAGATCATCAGGATGAGAGTTCAAGCGAGACCGGAAGCGTCTGGCTTTCGTCGGCTGTTTCCAATGCAGAGGCGAGACGGGCCGCATTTCACACCCTTGCCGCCCCCGCGGCCCCCCCCTATATTGGACCCGTTCGGGGCCTGCTCCGGACTATGGACATAAACGCGCTCGTAATAACCGGATCGGACCCGGGGGCGGTACCCGGCGGCTCCACCAACCACCCGTTATTGGCGGGACATGGGGCCGAAACAGGATCGACGAACGTCTAAAGGGGTTTGCTTTGTCCCGGTGAGGTACCACCGTTATCGGTCCGCAAAGTACAGTTGCCAATAACAACCGTGCTCCGATGGCTCTGGCTGCGTAAGCAGTTCGATCTGTCGAAATCTAAGCCCTTGCGCCTAGCAGCGTAAGGCGGGGTTCGCAGGCACCTGGCAACAGAAGCCTGCACTTCCTGCCTTCATGCTTCGTCAAGATTGCCGGCCTAGGATCGGTCCGGCACGGATATGGCTGGGGGAGTATCCCGGATGACGAAGCTCGACCTCCTGAAGGACTGGTACCGGACCGTCTGGATCGACGGCGACCTGACCGCGATCGACCGCTATTTCGCGCCGAGCGCCGGTGCCGACGGCCTCATGTCCGACGGCCAGGTCAGCATGGAGGATTTTCGCGCACTGGTGCCGGCCCTTCTGGCGCTTGTCCGCGATCTCTCCATCGGCATCGACCGCAGCGTCGAGACCGGCGACTGGCTTTGGGCGCAGATCACCGTCCGGGCGGTGACGGCACACGGGGTCGATCCGATCCACGCCTCGGGCCAGGTGATGGTCCGGGTCGTGGACGGGCAGATCGCTGAGGCTTACAACGCCTTCGACTTCATCACCTTCTTCGAGCAGGCCGGTCTCCTGCCGCAAGATGCATTCATGCTCCTCCTGTCGGGGGAAAGGCTCGGCTGATCGCGCTGGCGCCGCCCCCGTCAGTCAGCGCTTGCCCGGCCGCCGGACCACGGCCATCATCGGGGCATGACATGCGCCCCGGCCGGTTTCGCCCTCTGCCTTGCCCTGTCGACCCTGGCATCGGTCCCCGTCCGGGCCTGCGACGTCGCGCTCCTCCTCTCGGTTGACGTTTCGGGGTCCATCGACCGGGGCGAATACCGGCTCCAGGTCGACGGGATCGCCGCGGCGCTCTCCGACCCCGAAATCGCGGACGCGCTGGTTCTGGGCCAGATCGCGCTCAGCGTGGTGCAATGGTCGGGCACCGCGAAGCAGACGCTCTCGATTCCGTGGCGGCGGATGCTCTCGCCGGCGGAGGTGGCGGATTTCGCCGCCCGCGCCGGCGCCCTGCCGCGCGCCTATACCGGGTCTGACACGGCGGTGGGCGAGGCCATCGCTTTCTCGGTCCAGCAGTTCGACGCGGTCCGCGACTGCCGCCGCAAGGTCATCGACATCTCTGGCGACGGGCCGCAGAACGCGGGCTTTCCGCTCGCCCCCGAACGCGCGGGGGCGGCGGCCGCCGGGATCGAGATCAATGCCATCGCCATCGAGGATGTCGGCCGCTCGATCCCGATCACCGAGTTCTACCGTCGCTACGTCGTCACACGGGACGGCTTCGTGATCACCGCGCGCGGCCTGTCGGATTACCCGCGCGCGATCCGGGAAAAGATCCTGCGCGAGATAGCGAAGCCCCTCGGCTGAGGCGTTGCGCGTTCTGGTCGATCTGGCATGTATCAGAATCCGAACGAAAAGGTTCACATTCTGCCAGAACGCAGACTGGAAACGCTCTGGGCCTTGACGCGCCCGGACGTTGGTGCGAGCCTCTTTCCGTGGGGCTCCGCGACCGCGCCCCGTGAGGCCACGGCCCAAGCGTCGCATCCTTCGCCCGTGTCAAGAAAGGATGCCCCATGCCCGGCTTCGGTTCCATATCCGCGCTCCAGCTCTCGCGCCTGATCGGCACGCCCGATTGCCCCGCCCTTGTCGACGTTCGCACCGACGAGGACTTCGCCGCCGACGCTCGCCTGATCCCCGGCGCGTCGCGCCATCGCTTCGACCGCATCGAAGACCTTGCAAGGGAGATGGACGGCCGTCAGGTCGTGACCATCTGCCAAAAGGGCCGCAAGCTTTCCGATGGGGCGGCTGCTCTACTGCGCTGCCACGGCATCGCCGCCGAAACATTGGCGGGCGGCGCCATCGCCTGGGCCGAGGCCGGTCTGCCGATGATCCCCGCCGAGGCGATCCCGGTATCGCGGCTCTGGGTCACGCGCCACCGGCCCAAGATCGACCGGATCGCCTGCCCGTGGCTGATCCGGCGCTTCGTCGATCCGGGCGCGCGGTTTCTCTTCGTTCCACCGGCGGAGGTCGCCGAGGTCGCGGAACGATTTTCCGCGACGCCGTTCGACGTCGAGGGCGTGCGTTTCAGCCATCGCGGCGAACACTGCAGCTTCGATGCGTTCCTGGACGATTTCGGCCTTCACACCGAGGCGCTCGACCGGCTCGCTATCGTTGTGCGCGGTGCCGATACCGACCGGCACGACCTCGCGCCGCAAGCCGCCGGGCTTCTCGCGATTTCGGTCGGCCTGTCGCGGCAATACAAGGACGATCTCGCCCAGCTCGAGGCTGGCCTTCTTCTCTACGACGCGCTCTACCGCTGGGCGCGCGACGGGCATGAAGAGGGCCACGACTGGCCCGCGGGGCGCACGGCATGAGCGCGACGGAACCGCTTTGGCGCGTCTTCGGGCGGATCGGCCTTCTCTCGTTCGGCGGGCCTGCGGCGCAGATCGCGCTCATGCACCGGGAACTGGTCGAAACCCGGCGCTGGCTGACCGAGGCGGAGTTCCTGCGCGCGCTTTCGTTCTGCATGCTCCTGCCCGGGCCGGAGGCGATGCAGCTTGCCACCTATGCGGGGTGGCGGCTTGGCGGGGTGCGTGGCGGGTTGCTGGCGGGCGGGCTCTTCGTCCTGCCGGGCGCCGCCGTGATCCTTGCGCTCGCGGCGAGCTATGCCGCGTTCGGGCAGGTGCCGCTGGTCGCGGCGCTCTTTCTCGGGGTCAAGGCGGCCGTCGTGGCCATCGTGATCGAGGCGCTGCTGCGGGTGTCTCGGCGCGCCCTGAACGGGCGCGCGGCCCGGCTCATTGCCGTCGGGTCGTTCGCGGCGATCTTCCTCTTCGGCCTGCCCTACCCGTTGATCGTGATCGCGGCGGCGGCCGCCGGTGCGGCCCTCCTGCCGCGGGCGGCCGCCGAACCGCGTCCCTTGCCGGACAACCCCCGGCTGGGCGCGACGCTTGCCGCCGGGCTCGGCCTCTGGTGGGCACCGGTCGCCGTTCTCGCGCTCTTGGGCCAGGAACTTCTCGTCCGGATCGGCGTCTTCTTCTCGGAACTGGCCGTCGTCACCTTCGGCGGCGCCTACGCGGTTCTGGCATACATGACCCAGACCGTCGTGCAGGATCACCACTGGCTGACCACGCCTGAAATGATGGATGCCCTTGGCCTTGCCGAGACGACGCCGGGGCCCCTCATCCTCGTGACGGAATTCGTCGCCTATCTGGCAGGGGCCGGCGCGGGATCCCCGGCATTGGGCCTCGCGGCGGCGGGCCTGACGCTCTGGGTCACCTTCGTGCCGTGCTTCCTCTGGGTCTTCGCCTTCGCGCCCTACATCGAATGGATCGCCAGCCGGCCCCGCCTCGGCGCGGCCCTCGCGGGTGTGAGCGCTGCGGTGGTCGGCGTGATCGCCACGCTGGCGCTCTGGTTCGCGCTGCACCTCTTCTTCGCCACCGTGACCGAGGTCGGCTTGGGCCCCTTCTCCCTTACGCTTCCCGAGCCCGCCTCGATCCGGCCGGCCCCGCTTTTGATCTCGGCTGGCGCGGGGGTTCTGCTTATCGCCCGCCACTGGAATCTTCTTGGAGTTCTGGCCCTCTCGGCGCTGGCAGGCGCGGTGGTCCCGGCCGGTTTCTGACGGTCTCGCAAATCGAACCCCAAGCGCCTCTTTCAATCCGTTCCGAATCCCTTATGCTGACCTCAATTGCAGGCCGGAACTCACGCCCATGTCCAAATCCATCGACTACGGAAACCTCATGCACCGCGCGATGCGCGGACTGATTCTGGAGGTGATGCGCGGGGTCGAACGCACCGGCCTTCCGGGCGAGCATCACTTCTTCATCACCTTCGACACGCGCCACCCCGATGCCGAACTCGCCGACTGGCTGCGCGAGCGCTACCCCGAAGAAATGACGGTGGTGATGCAGCACTGGTACGAAGGGCTCACGGTCGATGACGAAGGCTTCGCCATCACCCTGAACTTCGGCGACTCGCCGGAACCGCTCTACATCCCCTTCGACGCGATCCGCACCTTCGTCGATCCCTCGGTCGAATTCGGCCTCCGGTTCGAGACCCAGGACAGCGACGAGGATGACGAGGAAGAGGACGACGAGGACGTGGAGGAGAGCGCCCCGCAGGAAGCCGAGGTTGTCAGCCTCGACAAGTGGCGGAAGTAGGGCACCGGGACGGTTAGCGCCACCGTTACCGACATCATCCTTGGCCGGGATCGGGGAATCGCATAGCTAATGCGCGACCCGAGCAAAGGACGGATGATTTCCATGACCAAGACCCGCACCGAGACCGACAGCTTCGGCCCCTTGGAGGTTCCCGCCGACAAGTACTGGGGCGCGCAGACCCAGCGCTCGATCATCAACTTTCCGATCGGCTGGGAAAAGCAGCCGGTTGCGATCGTCCGGGCGCTCGGGGTGATCAAGCAGGCGGCGGCCGAGGTCAACATGGCGACCGGCAAGCTTGACCCGGCCATCGGCAAGGCGATGGTTCAGGCGGCCTCGGAAGTCGTCGCGGGCAGGTTCGACGACAACTTCCCGCTCGTCGTCTGGCAGACCGGCTCGGGCACGCAGTCGAACATGAACGCGAACGAGGTGATCTCGAACCGCGCGATCGAGATCCTCGGCGGCGCGATGGGCTCGAAAAAGCCGGTCCATCCGAACGATCACGTCAACATGGGGCAATCCTCGAACGACACGTTCCCGACCGCCATGCACGTGGCCATCGGCATGATGGCCCGCGATGTCCTTTTGCCGGGGCTGGAGAAGCTGCACGGCGCGCTGGTCGCGAAATCCGAAGCCTTCAAGGACATCATCAAGATCGGCCGCACCCATACCCAGGACGCCACGCCGCTCACCCTCGGCCAGGAGTTCTCGGGCTACGCCAAGCAGGTCGAGAACGGGATCAAGCGGGTGGAGATGTGCCTGCCCGCGATCTACGAACTCGCGCAGGGCGGCACGGCGGTCGGCACGGGCCTGAACACCAGGAAGGGCTGGGATACCGCGATTGCGGCGCAGATCGCCGAGATCACCAGCCTGCCCTTCGTCACGGCGCCGAACAAGTTCGAGGCGCTTGCCGCCCATGACGCGATGGTGATGTTCTCGGGTGCGCTGAAGACCGTCGCCGCCTCGCTCTTCAAGATCGCGAACGACCTCAGACTTCTGGGCTCCGGCCCGCGCTCGGGCCTCGGCGAACTGATCCTGCCGGAGAACGAGCCCGGGTCTTCGATCATGCCGGGCAAGGTGAACCCGACCCAGGCCGAGGCGCTGACGATGGTCTGCGCGCATGTGATGGGTAACGACGCGGCGGTCGGTTTCGCCGGCTCGCAGGGCCATTTCGAGTTGAACGTCTACAACCCGATGATGAGCTACAATGTCCTCCAGTCGATGCAGCTTCTGGGCGATGCCGCCGGCAGCTTCACCGACAACATGGTCGTCGGCACCGAGGCCAATATCACCCGCATCGACAAGCTGATGAAGGAAAGCCTGATGCTGGTCACGGCGCTGGCGCCGACCATCGGCTACGACAATGCCACCAAGGTCGCCAAGACCGCGCACAAGAACGGCACGACGCTGCGTGAAGAGGCCATCGCGCTCGGCTTCGTCGACGGCGAGACCTTCGACCGGATCGTGCGCCCGGAACTGATGGTCGGGCCGGAGGATTGATGGCCGAGATCGTCAATCTTCGCGCCGCGCGCAAGGAACGAGATCGCGCGATGAAGCGCGCGGGAGCCGATGAGAACGCGGCACGTTTCGGGCGCACCAAGGCGCTGAAGGTTCTGGAAAAGACGCGGGCGGAGAAGGCCCGCGACACCCTTGACGCGCATCGCCGCGAGGAGCCGCAGGCGTGAGCCGCCCGGTCAAGCGGTCCTTGACGCTGAACGGACACCGCACCAGCGTCTCGCTGGAGGACGAGTTCTGGCGGGAGTTCCGGACACTCGCGGACGCGAAAGGACAGCCCCTCAACGCGCTCGCCGCCGAAATCGACGCGGCGCGCGGCGTGGATACCGGCCTTGCGACCGCGATCCGGCTCTATGTTCTGAGGGAATTGCAGGCGGGTCGGACGCCCCGCTGATGCCGCGTCAGTGGCTGAGGGCGTTGCCCTGATAGGGGTAAAGCGCGCGGCGGATGCGCTTCGCGAGGGTCTTTTCCTGCTCTTCCCGCGCGGTCAGCTTCGATTTCTTCTTCGACCTGACGTTCAACTCGCCCTGAAAGAGCGATTGAAGCTCCTCCCGCGAGACGGTCGGCTGCTCCACGACGGGTTCGGGCAACTGCTGATTCCCCACCGAGCGCCAAGACGGCACGGCGATGCGCAGGTAGCTCGGTACGCTCACGACGGACGAGACATAGTCCGGACCTGACACCGCAAGTGATTTCATCGTCATGGTACCCCCCAAAGGAACCGCAGCGGAGTGAGCAGATTTCAGCCTATCTGTAGACCCCGGCCAGATGAGCAGGATTTGGCCGATCACGCATTACAAAAACCGAATCACCGAGGTGACTACCCGAAAATGCACCACTTTCTTGGCAAGGATCAATTCAAGGTTGCGTTTCAGGATTGTTTCAACCCGCTCACCAATTGTGACGTTGCGTCACGCGGCGTGACCAGGAGACGGATTCCCGACCGCGACCGCACCGTCAGATGGGCCTCGGGCACCGGATCGTGCCCCGCCACGGTCGCGAAGTGCAGGTCGCGGATCAGGATCGCCAGCAAAAGCGGCCCCTCGACCATCGCGAACCCCGCCCCGGGGCAGACCCGGGGCCCGGCGGAGAACGGAAGGTACGCCGCGCGCGCCGCGCGCCGGCCCTCCTCGCTTTGCCAGCGATCCGGGTCGAACGCATCCGGCCGGTCCCAGATCCGCTCGTGCCGGTGGACGTGCCAGGGCGACAGCACGATCTGCGCCGCCGGTGCCACGTCTCGTCCGCGCAACGTCTCGGGCCGGAGGTTCTGTCGCACCATCATCGGCACGGGCGGGTAAAGCCGCAGTGCCTCGCGGAACACATCGCGGGTGAAGGACAGGCGGGAAATATCTGAAAACCCGACATTATCCGGAATTGACGCCACTTCTTCCGCGACCCGGTCCTGAACTTCGGGGAACGCCGCGAGTAGATAGAGTGTCCATGCCAGCGCTGAGGCGGAGGTTTCATGGCCGGCCAGGAAGAAGATCGCGACCTGATCGACCATTTCGGCGGTATCGAAGGGGCGACCCGTCTCGGGGTCGTGCGTCGTCATGATCTTGGTGGCAAGATCGTCCGGCGCCGTCCCGCCCCGGATCGCCGCCATCCGCGCCTCGGTCAGCCGCGTGATCAGCGCCCTGATCGACCGCGCCGTCGCCAACGTCCGCCGCCGGTGAAGGCGCGGAAAAAATCGCGGCAGGGGCAGAAAGGCCGCGAGGTTCAACAAAGGCTGGGCTTTCTGGTGCGCACGGAACTGCGCGAAGACATCCGTCGCGATTTCATGCTCGATCGGGATCGAGAAGAGTGTCCTAAATATCACATCCGCGGCTGCATGGCTTGCCTCGGCCTCGATCTCAACGATCTCTCCGGCTCTCGCGCGAAGCCGATCGCGCGCCGCGACTGCGGCCTCGCGCATGGCAGGGAACGTGTCATGCAGCCGTCCGCGCTCGAAAGCCGGATCGATGATCCGCCGCTGGTGCCGCCATTCAGTGCCGTTGGTGACGAAGACGGAGCGGCCAAGGAGCGGCGCGAGTCCTTCGCGGACCCGGTCGGATTTCGGGAAATCTTCGGGGCGCTCTTTCAGGACCAGGTCGATCAGCGCCGGGTCGTTGCAAAGGTATGAGCGGAAGAAAGGCGTCCGGAATTCCGCCATCCAGGCCCGGTAGAGCCGCGCCGGCTGCGCCGACAGGATGTCGGCCCGGAAGAGCTTCAGATAGCGCCAAAGCGAAACCCTGTCGGGCCGGGATGCGGGTTTCGGCGGGATCATGCGACATCCCTGAAACGGCTCGCCGGGCGTTCGATCCGGCTTTTCGACGGCGCCCGGCCGCGGTACCGCGCCGCCAGCGTCATCGGCCCGGCGGTGATCCGGAAGTAGTCGTAATCCCCCGGCCGGTCGAACGCGCACAGATACTGGAAATGCAGCCGGAAGAACCGCCAGCGCAGCGCCTTCCAGCGCTCGGGGCTCAGCGTCTGGGTGAAGGCCGCCGAGATCACCAGCGGCCAGCGCTTGTCCTCCGGCGCGACACCGCTGACCGCGACGGGATCGCAGAGCGCGAAGGCGCAGCCGTCGCCCGGCGCCGTCACGTCGACCCAGGTGAGTTCGGAGCGCGCCGAGAGATAGGCCAGGTCGCCGCGAAGCGTCTGCGCACGCGGCAGGAACGAGGCCATCGGCACCACATGGCCAAGCGACAGGAAGCCGAGCGCGGGGCCGCGTTCCGGCACCCTGCCCGCCCGGATCAGGTCCGCAAGCGCCGAGACCGCGAGATGCGCGCCCGAGGAATGGCCGACGACGAGCACCTCGTCCCAGTCCTGCAAGAGCGCCTCGGCGATGCGGTCCCGAAACTCCGCCATCCGCGCGCCGAGAGGCGGCGGCGTGGCGCCGCCAGATTGCGCGGTGAACGCGAAATCGTGCATCAGATAGTAGGCGTAAATCCGTCCGTCCGCCCTGCGAAAGCGCCAGAGAACGGCCCAGACAAGTGCCGCCCCCCCGGCCCAGCCAAGCGCGGGCGGCAGGCCCAGGGCCGCCAGCGCCCAGCCGAGACCCAGCGCAAGGCCCCAGCCGGCGAGCACCGCCAGAGCGAGTTGCAGGAGCAAGACGGCGATCGGGTAGAAGGCCGCGATGGTCGGTCCCTTCCTTAGCCGCATCAGCCGGAAAATCGCGCCGGAACCGATATAGGCCCATGCCGTGCGCAGAAGCTGCCAGTAGGTCTGGGCGATGCCGTGGCTCATCGAGCCCCGCACGATGTCGGACCAGACCAGCACCTCGACGTCGGCGTCGGCCGCGTGCCCATCGATACTGGCCGAGACATGCCAGCCATACGCACCACTGCCCGCCTGTTTCGGTTTCAGCGCAATCTCGTAGCCGCTGAGAGCGGCCTGGGATGCCGCCTCCTTGCGGTAAAGCTCGCGGTAGCGGCGGGGATGAAAGGGATCATAGCCGGGAATGTAGAACACCCGGCGCCGTCTGACCCTCTCCCGGTTGCTGCCGCCCATATCGTTGTCGTTCCGCCATCCGGCCCTGCCCGCCGCGATGCTAGCGAAAAGCGCGTCCGGGAACAAAGCCTTATGGCGCGGCGTTCGGGATCAGAGGTCACGCCCGGCCAGAATCCGGCCCGCCTGCTGCCCCAACTGCCGCGACACGTCGACGAAAACCGCGTCGAACCCGGAAAAGAGCGCCGCGTTCAGGGCCTTTCCCGCCTCGGTCCGGGAGAACGCGATGTAGTCCCGCATCTCACTGTCCGAGAGCGGGGCATAGGCCATCGCCAGATAGGAATGGATCCAGATATCGGTCTCGTCGCGGATCACGTCTTCCTGCGACCAGATCTCGCCGATGATATCGTCCTCGGTCATCTCCGGCCCGAGGGCACCGGCATCGCCGAGACCCTGATAGAACGCATAATTCGCGTTCATGGCGCCCGAGACATTTGCCTCGATGAGACCGTTCACCGACACGAACTCCTCGACCAGAGCGACCTGCGGATCGCCCACCGCCCGCATCTCGTCGTATTTCAGCCGGCTCGCATCCTCCACGGCCTCGTCGAGAAGCGCCCGGCGTGCGGATATTTCCAGCGTCGTCACCTTCCGCCCGAGGTCCGAGTCGAAGAAGTCGAGCATCGCCGCGGTATCGGCACCGGGCCGGGAAAGTTCGGCTTCGAACCTCTCGGAAAACGCCGGCAAGATGCGGTCCACTGAATAGATCTGCGCCACGGCGGCGGCCCATAGAGCACCCCCGGCACCGGGAAACATGTCGGTTTCCATCTGGGCACCGTAGACATGCCCCTCCTGGCTCATCACCGCGAAGACGTCGGGCAGTTGCAACGCCGCCTCGAGCGCCGCAACCTCGTCACTGGCCGCGCGGGCCGGGGCCGCGATCAGGACCGCAAGGGCGGCGACCGGCGCGATCAGGCGGCTGAACATTGGGCAAACCTCCGTCGGGGACGCACCACAGGTAATCGCCCGGCCGCGCCCTGCCAAGCCGCGTCACGGAAAAGAGTTGCCATGCGCGGAACGCCGCACCGTTCCCGGCCGCCCGGGCTACAAATAACGGTTGCACTGGCGTCGCCGGCCAGCTAAATCCCGCCCCCACGACGACCCCCGATGCGGAGAGGTGCCGGAGCGGTCGAACGGGGCGGTCTCGAAAACCGTTGTGGGTGTGAGCCCACCCAGGGTTCGAATCCCTGTCTCTCCGCCACCTTCCTTCTGTGTATAAAAATCCATTAGAATCAACAATTTGGGGCTTCCCGTTTCGGGCGCTCCACACACGTTTTCCACACACGTTTTCTGCTAGCATGCATTGCCGGACCCAAGTGAGATTCGACCTAGACTTGGCAGAGTTGGCCGACATGTCCGCTGCGAGGCGGTAACAGCTGTCGAACAATCTGCTCTGGGGCGGGGGTGAACAGGATCGTGCGGTTGGGATGAGACGGCCCAGAGCCGCCGCTCATTTAAGGAAGCGAAGCTGCAATGCAGCTTCCCCAAAACGGTCATGCGGTCTAAGTAGCGTTCCTACTTCAAATTCGATGTGAGCTAGCATGATCACGTACAGAACCGTCGTTGGTACTGAAGCCACAAACGTGGAGGTGGATACCTTCGTCAAGTTGGTTGGGTCAGGCGGCGCCGTCGATGAAAACTATGTCCGGATGGGCGTGATCCGGCCGGGAGCCCAAATCACCTTCGCAGAAGTTGATGGCCAAACAGTTGGTGTTGCTGCCTTGAAAGTACCACAGGTCAGATACCGAACTGGCCTTCAAGGAGCCACAAAGGCGCGCTATTCGCTACCGGAAAGCGAATATCCGTATGAACTCGGCTATGTTTCAGTTTCACCCAAACACTCTCGCCAAGGCATAGCGAAAGCATTAGTTGCTGAAGTGCTGCGCCTTGCGTCTGGAAACGGTGTTTTTGCGACCACAAGCAATCCCATCATGAGAGAAGGTTTGCTACCGTCCTTCGAGTTCGACCCTGTCGGCAAGACTTGGCGGAACGAAGCTGGAGACATACTCAGTCTCATGGTTCGGAAGTCCCAAACGAAGTGATCCCGCCCAATTGCGTCCCGGCCCAGAGCCGTCATTCGCCCCCCGTGCAGCGTATGGCCGGTCCCAAGGACCATGCAGACACAACAGGCTCCGTGGTCCAGCTTTTTCCACGCACTAAGGGGTGAGAAAGCCAAACTTCACAGCTTTGCCGGAATCGTGGAACACTTGCTACGATTCGCCCAAAATCCCGGAGCAAAGAAAGAACCCCGGTTTCCCCACCAGTTCTTAAATGTACGAAATCTGTTCTTCTTTGAATAAGCCTCGATCAATCAACTCCCGCCCCGCATTTTCTGGATTTAGAGAGAAGAAAAGGATACGCAAGTTCACCTCCGCGCGAGAAAAACAGACGTAGGCTAGTTTGCGGGTTAGTTCAGCTTGGCGCTCAGTCGGATCGCCAGCGGTTACTGGAGTCAGCGTCTTCCCGAAGCTATAGGTATTCCAAGATGCTTCGATGTCGTCGATCATCACCAATACGTTTGGGTATTCTTCGCCCTTAGAGCCATGCTGAGTACTAAAGGGAGAATTTTCATGGAGAAAAGCGACGTAAGGGCCAATTTCGCTGCAATCCATTTTGAAAAAGTCATCAGCCAGCCAGTCTCCTTTGTCTCGCTGGTGGTCCTCGTTGTCAGCATCAAAATCTTCACGCGCATCACGTCCTAGCTGCGAAGAAAGGCGATCCGAAACCTGCAACAAGGTGCTGTCCTCACAATATTTGAGAATCTCCTTGGTCGTCGCCCCGCCCCACAACTCAGCCAGATGCTGGGAAATCTCATCAGCGCGACCGAGCATTTGCTTTAGAGACTTTCCCCTATTTATGCCAGCTGGAGAAAACGCAGGGCTTGTTTGGCGCAAGACTTCCAGAACGCGCTTCGGGTCACCCTTGGCCAACGCTGACACAAGTGGATAAATTCCCTCGGCAAAGGGTTTTAGAAGATAGTGCGTCCCATCTTCGTAATCGGATTGCGATCGAGACGATGAGTAAACACCCGTAAAAAGTCGATGGAGTTTCGAGAAGTTCAGCCGCCTTGCAATCATTTGCCGCGCCAAGAACAGCTTCTTCACAGATGAGATGTCTTTCCATTCCCAGTTTTCTAACGCTTGGTGAAAAATGCTGGATACATGATCAAGCTGCTCTGGCGTGTATGTTTTTCTGGGCCCCTCAGGATCGGGGGCCTGAGCAATAATGATTTTAACGCTACCCAAGACATCCGCGTTCTTTCCGGCTGGGAATTGCTCAACATCGTCCCTAAACTTATTGAGAAGATTGATAACTGAAACCGAACAGCGGAAATTTTCGTGCTTTGCGATAGTCACTGAACCTTCTGGTCCGGCAAAATCTCCCGCGCGCTTGTCATAGATTTGCTGCATGGGATCACCAAAATACCCGATGATCGGGAGGCCTTCCCTAGCGCAAACAGAGTTCAGCGCGGCCATGACCTGCGGAAAGGTGTCCTGCGCTTCGTCTACGAAAATATAGGGGTACTTAAACCCAAGACCTTTTTGAAGCATCGGCTTCGTTGCAATTAAGTGCGAGGCGACATCTATGATGTCGTCGTGGTTGAGTACGCATTTCGAGTAATCGCTTACCGTCGTTTCTTCATATTTTACAGGTGGACTATTTTCGACGAGCTCTGCAAGCTCGGCACGCAAACGTTCAACTTTCTTTCGTGCGGCAATCGCCCTTTTCGAGTTCCCACCATTGTCGTCTTGTTGAGCCTTCTCTATATGGGCGGGAACAACGTGCTCGACCAATGCCTCTCTTAGGGGAGCTTGAAACCTGGAAACCTCGCCCCAAAGGAACCCATGGAGTGTCGTTACAGCGTAAAGCGCATCAAACCTCAAACGTGATGAAATCACCCGCACGGCTCGATTAGTATAGGTGATACAAACCACTTTCTGGCCACGCTCTCGCAGTTGACGCCCTTGGGTCTCACGAATTTTTTTTAAGGCCTCGATCAATGACGTGGTCTTGCCTGACCCAGCACCCGCTATGACCGTGAACGATGTTTTTTCAGCGATGCAATTGGCAATTTCGACATCTGCTTCGGTTGGCTGGAGGTCAGGCATTCTGCTCTACCTCAACCGGCTGGTCGCCCACACGGCCTTCTAGCCAGCGCAACCCAACTGCTATGTATTGCGGAACCTTCCAGGGCGCAGCCCCTTCAACGTCCGGATCGCGCGCTAGAACATCCATAGCAAACTCGGTTTTCTTGAACGTGTCACTCTTTATTCGCGTCCAGACAACATCATGAAACTCTGCGGCACCCTCAGGTATCTCTTTTCCAATCGACAACGCGCCACTAGAGAATAGTTCATGATTTTCATAGACAAAGGCCTCCTCAAACGTCCTGCCATGGAAACTGTGAGCAGCACCTCCATACTCGATTTCAACCTTTTTCTGGTAAGAGACGAAGCGCATATTGTCGGCTTGGATATGATCTGCGTCGGCCTTGGCCGTCAAATCGGAGACAAGATCGCTACCAGTGAAGAAATACTTTATTGAAGCGTTCGATGTGACGGCGCCCACATCGGTTGCCTTACATCCTTTTCGATTATTGGCTGGGTCGACCGAGTCGATATCGGTGATGACCAAATAAGGAATACCCAGAAACTCCATCAATTTAGAAAAGCGCATACTGTATGCACCGCCAACTTCCAGAATGGTGAGATACTTCGCGTTCAATCCGCCCGCTGCCAGATCGATCATCTTTGGCAATAGTAATTTCTCAACTGCTCCCTCGACCAAAATCGCGGCGTCGGCGAAGAACAGGTCACAATGTGTCAACCGAAGATACTTTTTCAGAAATGCCAGCGCCTCATCCACACTGACCTCAAGATCGCCAACGTTGATTGCGTCGGGTTGGAACTCCTTTAGACTTGTGACGATCGATCCTGGGTAAGTGTTCCCGGTGCCTTCGTCATCCAAGTCAACGCGGCGGAAGTAGCGAATTTTTGAGAAATCCACTGCATCCAGTACATGGGACGAATGAGTTGTTACAGTGAGTTGTGGGCGCGGTTCATCGGCGCCCGCGCCTTGGGTGAGTACCTTCCACATTTGCTTGATGAAGGTTTGCTGTACTTGCGCATGCAGATGAACTTCGGGCTCTTCGACAAAGATCATCTGGCACAGCGGCCGATTTTCGTCGGTTGCAAGCCACTGCTTGTAGAAGTTGTCGATTTGAATGGCCATGAAGACCAGGTTCTTGAAACCAAGGCCATTATACGCCTCAGGCAACTCATGGCTGGATGTGGCGTCTACATAGAAGAGCTCAGAGCTACCTCGTAACGCGATCTCGGAGCTGAGCGTCGAAACAATTTTCATCGCCCGATCATTGTGCGAGGGCAGTCCCAAGTCTGCGATGATGTCCATCAAAGGCTGAAAGTGTTGACGATAGTGTTTCGTGAGGTTCTGGTTGTTCTGTTCAATCACCGCGACTGCTTCTTCGGCGGCTTCGGCTTGTTCCAGGTTCCTCTGGTAGTACGCTGCAAATGCCTCCGAGAGCTTGTTGCTACGGGTGGCATTCTCGTCGTCGATGTTCCGCTGCGCATCGACGAAATCGACACGAAGCATTGATCGAAGCGTCTTTTTCCCCTCAATAGGGTCAAGGGGCGTCGGGACAACGTCCGCACCGCTATTCTCAAGGGAGTAGTATCGGGTCTTGAAGTGCGCCTTAAGATTTCCTTCTAGGGCGAGGAAATCCACCAGTGCCTTCTTCCGTTGCCCATCTTCTTTGACGGGGAATGCTTGATCATACTTGGTCCAGAGCTCCACGGCATCCTCGACTTCCAAGGAGCATCGAATACCAATTTCGGTAAAGTCGCCCGAGAGGTCAGTTGCGAGCGCAAAAACTGTTCCAAACTCGATGGCGTCAGGGTCAATGTGAAACCAAAGATCAAGCTGGATACATGGGTGGGTGCTCGGAGCAGCAGGGTCGTATGTATTGATCGCCGTCAGGGAGCAGAGCGAGAAATCGTGAATCTTGAAGTCCCGGTTGCTAAGAAAGCTCCTGATCGCAGCGGTTGCGGATGTCTTGCCGCTATTGTTCGGGCCTACAAAGACGGTTTCATTTTCTTCGAAGTCAATCGAGACGTCTTTCAGACGCCGGAAATTTCGTATGGCAATTTTCTTAAGGTACATGCAGTGCCGCCTCCAAATTTCGTCGCGACGATAACAACTTCAGGAGCAACTTGAAACGAGTTTTCATCATATGATTGCGTCTTAGAGGGTCACATGCCCACGCTTGTATGCGACCGTCCAGTCAGAGAGATTTGGACGGAAGTCATGAGCCTCTGAGGTGGTCAGGTCGCACGAAGGTGGCCTTGATATCCGTAATGTTCAGTAAGGCCTCACAACTTTCGTTAGGTTAGGTTCAGCGGTGCAACTCGGCAATCGACGCATGCTACGCACTTCGGTCATTCATATACTACGCAGCGAATGACCGCTTTCCGCCGTCCCAGTGGATGGCAGAGGAGGAGCGAGGCTTAATGCCCCGCCCCCCCCGGCGCCTTCATCGTTCGCTGGTTCCGTCAAGCCCCTCTTCGAGCATTTCCAAACGGTCCGTTAAAGCTTCGATTTTTCCTAAGACCATTTTGGTGTACTCGTCGAGTGCCTCCCTGAAGTCCGCCTCTGTAAGCAGCGACAGTTCGATTTCGGACATCTTGCGTTCATGCCATTCCCAACGATCTTCCAGCTTCCCGAGCCAACGCTCGCTTGCCTTGCCAAGAATGATGAGGACTGCGAACAGCACAAGAACGAAAAACAAGTTGTGTGCCCAGACCGAGCTTGCGAATGCTTGAAACATCTTCCTATACCTCCGACCGCAGGGTCCGGTAGACGGATCGTTCGGAGATTCCGAGACGCTCAGCCACCACTCGCTTTGCCAAGTGTTCGCCCACAAGCCTTTCGATTTCCTGACGCATGATCCGAGCCGTTGGCTTCCTACCCTTGTACTTCCCTTCCGCCTTCGCCTTGGCGATCCCTTCTCGCTGCCGTTCAAGCATCATCTCCCGCTCGAACTGAGCCACTGAGCCCAACACGTTCAGTATGAGCTTCCCAGTGGCTGTCCCTGTGTCGAGCCCCAGGTCCAAGACCCTAAGCCCGACCTGCCGGCTCTCCAGCGCCTCAACCAGCTCTCCCAGATGCCTGACTGATCGAGCCAACCGGTCGAGCTTCGTAACCACCAGCGTATCCCCTTCTCGGGAGAAGCTCAGGGCCTCGCCGAGAGCATCCCTGACGCCCACTGAGCTCACTTGCTCCTCCCAGATGCGCTCACAGCCAACGGCTCTCAGAGACTCTCTCTGAGCCTCCAAGCCAGCCTGAGGTGCCCCTAGTTTCCTAGACACCTGCCTTGTTCAGATTGAGCTGTCTGATTTCGAAGTCAACGGGCGACAGCATGCCGTTTTTCGTGTGCTTGCGCTTCGGGTTGTAGAATAGCTCGATGTATTCGAACACGTCCTGTCTGGCGGCATCGCGGGTCGGATAGGTCCGACGGCGGATGCGTTCGCGCTTCAACAGCTGGAAGAAGCTTTCTGCGACGGCATTGTCATGACAGTTTCCGCGCCGGCTCATGCTCGGTTCCAGATTGTGCTGATGTAGGAACATCTGCCACTCCCGGCTGGTGAACTGAGAGCCTTGGTCTGAATGCACCGTGACCCGGTCCGTCGGCTTGCGTCGCCAGACGGCCATCAGCAGGGCCTGCAGGGCCAAGTCCGTGGTCATTCGGGACTGGGCGGACCAGCCAACAACACGCCGCGAGAACAAGTCGATAACGACACACAGAAACATCCAGCCTTCGTGGGTCTTGATGTAGGTGATGTCGGTCACCCAGACCTGATCGGGAGCGGATGCCTCGAACCGCTGCTCCAATCTATTCTCGGCAACCACGGCGGTCTTGCCGCCATATCGGCCGGGACGGCGCTTGTAGCCCACCTGTGCGGCGATCCCGGCCAGCGACGCCAGCCGGGCAACCCGGTTCTCCGAGATGCGTTCGCCCTGGTCGCGCAGATCGTCGGTCAGCTTGCGGTAGCCATAGACCTTGCCGCTTTCAGTCCAGGCCTGCCGGATCAGCTCGGTCTGACGTGCATCCTCTTGCGCACGGTGGCTTAATGGTTCCTTAAACCATGCGTAGAAGCCGGAGAAATGGACCCGAAGCACTCGGCACATGGCCCGGACGCCGAATTCCTCGCGATGCGCCCGGATGAACGCGTACTTCATTGGGACTCTCGCGCGAAGTACGCCGTTGCCTTTTTTAGAATGTCGCGCTCCTCGGTCACCCTGGCCAGCTCGCGCTTCAGCCGCCGGTTCTCGGCTTCATGATCCACGCCGGGCTTTGGAACCGGCTCCGCGAACAACTTCAGCCACTTGTAAAGAGAATGCGTGCTGACGCCCAAACGCTGCGACACCTCCCGCACCGGATACCCGCGCACCGTGATCTGGTGCACCGCATCCCGCTTGAACTCGTCGCTGTAGTTGCTTGTCCCCATGTCGGCCTCCTCGCCTCAAAGTTAGGGGGCAATGCGTCTACAAATCTAGGGGCACCTCAGAGAAAGCGTCAAGGCGGGCTGTCTCTCCGCCACTCCCCCTAACGCATTGATCTAATGAAGAAATCTCGCACGTTGTCCAGCAGCACGTTGTCCACAATGGACAACAGAAAGGCAGACGGCGAGGACATGCGTTACCTGAAGCAGCCCCGAGGCCCCGGCACAAGCTGGGTGTTTCGCTTCGTTCCCCCCGCCCATCTCGTTGGCTTCCCGAACCCTTGGGACGGCAAACCGATACGCGAAACCATTGCGCGGGGGCTGAATACTCGCCACCTTCCGAGCGTCCGAAAGCTCCGCGATCAGCTTCTTGGTGACGTGCGCAGACTGGAAGCGGCACTATCCGACGACGAGGCTTTCTCTCTGGCGACCGCAGAGGAATGGCGCGACGCTGTCCTGACAGCCCGGCAATCCGCGACCGACCCCGCGAACGTGGGGCTGGAGTTGGTCCTGAGCGACAAGCTGGAACAGGCTGAAACTCGCGGCGTTCCCCGCGACTAACTGAAGCGGTTCTCTCGGGTATCGCCCAGCGCCACCTTGTCCTGTGACCGATACATGAAACCACCAGAATCGACATTCATGCTGTGGTAGATCAGGTCAGCCGCAAAGGCCCCTATCCGAAACCAGCGATGTTGCCCAGCGTCGTTGGTCGTCAACATCACGACAGCGAACTTGAATGCTCCTAATCTCAGCGAGAGAAAAAGGTAGACGTTTTTCGACGGGTTCATCCTTGTTCGGGATTACGACGCCGGAGAATATATTCTGACGCTGTATCTCGAACTCTCGGATTGCTGTCGTGAAGATCGGGCTGAGTTGGGCCACATAGCGTTTTATCGTTGTGTACTTGACCCCACGATCCACCAAGGTTGCTACGAACTCGTTTGCGTGCTCGCGGCGGTATTGGTTTATCGGCAAGTCACCTGCAATGCTCAGAAAGAGATCGAATGCGTTATCGAACTGCGGTCGAGATTTACCGCCCTTCGGCCCCAGCCCCAACGCGAAGTGCTTGTCTCTTGCGTCGGTCAAAGTGGGCGGTAGGGTTTCGCCGTAGTAAAGCTTAACTGCCAGCGCATATTGTGGCGGCAAAGCATCCGAAACGATACGGCCTTCTTCATCCTGCGACAGGTAGCGTAGCTCATCTAAGAATTGGTCAGGCTCAAGCCCTAGCCTCTCGAACTCTCTGTGCTGACCCGGAGCGAGGCCGAATGACTTCAAGGTTTGCATTGCCGCCAGTTGGAGGTCCTTGCCAACAACGTCCTGCCCCGAACGGCATGACTTCCAGAATGTATTCTGTTCAAGGGCCAACTGATGGGCCAGCGTGGCAGCCTTCCGTGGGTCAGATGTCTTCAGCGAAACGAATATCTGATTGGGTTTGTCCGGATAGTGGCGCTGGACATCTGAGGGAACTCTACGCCGGAAGTACCAAGTGTTGTCCCTGCGTTGGAGGTACTTTGCCTTCAGTGTGTAGGCTCCGGGTTCGCGTAACACTACGGCCATGTGTAACCCCTTGTGTCACCCCCAGCAACACAAGATAGCCATCAAGCGTCTGAATTATATAGATAATTTCAGATGATGGTGGCGCACCCGACAGGATTCGAACCTGTGACCTCTGCCTTCGGAGGGCAGCGCTCTATCCAGCTGAGCTACGGGTGCAGCGCCATCGCTCTATAACGGCCGGTCGCGGGCTTCGCAACGGGCTTTCGGCGCTTTCGCTCAGGCAAAGAGTTCGTGGCAAAGTTCCAGCGCCTCGACCAGTTTGTCGACCTCGGCGCGGGTGTTGTAGAGGCCGAACGACGCCCGGCAGGTCGCGGTCACGCCGAGATGATCGAGAAGCGGCATCGCGCAATGGGTGCCGGCGCGGACGGCCACGCCCTTCTTGTCGAGAACGGTCGAGATGTCGTGGGCATGAGCCGGACCCTCGAGGGTGAAGGAAAAGATCGCCCCCTTCCCCGGCGCCGTGCCTTGCAGGTTCAGCCAGTTCAGGCCCTTGAACCGCTCCATCGCGTAATCCCGCAACTCGGCCTCATGCGCCGCGACGTTCTCCATGCCGAGCGACATGAGGTATTCCAGCGCCACACCCATGCCGATCTGCTGGACGATGCCGGGTGTGCCCGCCTCGAACTTCATCGGCGGATCATTGTAGGTCACCGTGTCTCGGCCGACCTCTCGGATCATGTCGCCGCCGCCGAGGAAGGGGCGCATCTCGGCCATCCGTTCCTTCGCGATCCAGATCGCGCCGGAGCCGCTCGGCCCGTACAGCTTGTGCCCGGTGATCGCGTAGAAATCGCAGCCGATCTCGGGAACAGATACGGGCCGGTGCACCGCGCCCTGGCTGCCGTCGACGAGAACCGGCACGCCCTTTTCCTTCGCGCCCCGGCAGATCGCCGCGACGTCGACCAGCGTGCCGGTGACATTCGACATCTGGGTGACGGCGACGAGCCTGGTCTTCGGTCCGATCGCGTCGATCACCTTTTGCGGATCGAGCGAGCCGTCGGCGGCGGGCTCCACCCATTTCAGCACCACGCCCTGACGCTCGCGCAGAAAATGCCAGGGCACGATATTGGCATGATGTTCAAGGACGCTCAGCACGATCTCGTCGCCGGCTTCCATCCGCGGGGCCGCCCAGGCGTAGGAGACAAGGTTGATGCCCTCGGTGGTGCCGGTGGTGAAGACGATCTCCTCCGGGTCCGGCACGGACAGGAACCGCGCGACGATGCCGCGCACCGCCTCGTACCTGTCGGTCGCGACATTGGAGAGATAGTGCAACCCGCGGTGCACGTTCGCATATTCGTTCTCGTACATATGCGTCATCGCGTCGATCACCACGCGCGGCTTCTGTGCCGACGCGCCGTTGTCGAGATAGACCAGCGGCTTGCCGTTCACCTCGCGCGCCAGAATCGGGAAATCAGCGCGGATCTTTTCGACGTCGTACATGCTTTGCCTTTCTAGACCTGCGTGACGATCCCCAGCGCCCCGAAGAGCATCGCGAGGGTCGTGACGATGACGACGAAGCCCGCCACCATGCCGAGGAACACCTTGAACAGGTTCTGAAACCCGTGGAGCGCCGCGGTGAACTGCACCATCAGCCATAGGAAGCCCGCCAGAACCCCGATCGCCAGAAGCGCCCCGAGCGGCGGCAGCACCAGCATCGCCACCATCTGAACCGCCTGGGCGACGGTCAGCAGGAATTCGAGCCAGACCACCAGCAACAGCGCGTCCGCGAAACGGCCGCCTCCGCCGAACAATCCGCCGATCCAGGCCATCGCGGCCGCGATCAACACCAGCGAGGCGATCTGGGCCGGAACGCCAAGCCAGGGATTGCCGAGGATCGCGAAGACCCCGCTCTCCGCCCCGATCGGCATCAGAAAAAGCGCGAGCCGGGTCTCGAAGACCGCGAACACCGCGACGAAGAGAAGCGCGAGCCAGCGCGCCTCCATCGGCGGGTCGAGCGCGACCAGACGCCCAGCCGCCTTGCGCGGGCTGCGCAATGTCTCGCGGGCCAGATCGACAAGAAGGTCGCGCCAGCCGCTCATGCCGCCCCCCCGAATTCGGCGGCGCGCAGGCCGGTGAACCAGAACCACAGGAAGACGGCGAATGTTGCGACACTGACGATGGACAATTGTGGCCCCGGCCCCATGAAACCCGCGACGAGGCCTCTCAACAGCACCATTGGCGTTGTCGCGAGGAGCGCCCAGAAAAGGACGATGCGGGCCGAGAAGAAACTGCCCCGGCCGCCCAGAAATCCTGCGGCGAGCCTGCTCAACGCCGCAATCATGTAAAATACCGGCAGGAGCGCAAGGACACCCAGAAAGGCCGCAATCATCCGCTGGGCCATCGGCACCGGCCCGTCTGGGCCGGCCAGAACGTCGGCGCGCGACAGTGCGGGCCAAAGCGCGATATAGGCGACGATCAGCGCCGCCAAAAGGTAAGCCAGCGCGCGCACCTCGTGCCGCTCGCCCGCCAGAAGCCGGCGCATCACCGCGCCCGGCCCCCGATAGGTTGCGACGATATCGTCGGTTATCGCCATTCAGCCCTTCCTGCGCGCGAGCCAGGCTTCGAGCCGCGAGACGATGTCGTCCACCAGCCGCTCATCCTCGATCTCGGCGATCGCGTCGGCGAGAAACGAGAGGATGAGCAGCGCCGTCGCCTCCTCCTTCGGCACGCCGCGCGAGCGCAGGTAGAAAAGCGCCGTCTCGTCGATGGCGCCGGTCGTGGACCCGTGCGAGCACTGGACGTCGTCGGCGTAGATCTCCAGTTCCGGCTTGGCGAGGAACTGGCTGTCCTCGTCCAGAAGCAGCGACTGGCTGATCTGGTAGCCGTCGGTCTTCTGGGCGCCGGGCTTCACCAGGATCTTGCCCTGGAACACCCCGGTCGCGCCGTTCTTCAGCACCTTCTTGAAGACCTGGCGGCTTTCGCAGCCCACCGCGTCATGGGTGATGAAGACGGTGTCGTCGTGCAGGAACCGGCCCGAGGCCCCGTCGCCGAGCGCCGCACCCGCGACATGGGCGACCGCGTCGTCGCCGACGATCTCCAGCACGCATTCGTTCCGCGTCATCTGACCGTTCACGGTGAGCGTGAAGGACTTGAAGAGCGCGCCTTCGGCGATACGGGCGAAAATATGGGTGATTGCCCGGCGCTCGTGATCGCGTCCCTGCGCGCGGACATGGTGGAAGCGGCCGCCCTCGGCGACATCGACCTCCAGAACCTTGTTGAACCGCGCCGCCGCCGGGCCGCTTTCCAGAAGCGTCAGTTCCCCGCCCGGTTCGACCTTCACACAGTGATGCAGGATCGCGTCGGAAGTCGGCGAGCCGTGGCGGTAAACGAGGTGCACCGGCCTTGCGGCCTTCCCCGAGACCCGGATCAGGAGGCCATCCGTCGCGGCCGCCGTGTTCAGCGTCGCGAAGGGCCGCGCGACCGGGGTCTGGCCCCGCGCCTCAAGCACGCCGTAAAGCTCTTTCGCCCAATGGATATCGGTCCGCGCCGTCTCGGCCAGCCGGGTAATCTCCACCCCGGCGAGCGCAGGGTCGTCCGACGCCTCGGCGTTGAAGACACCGTCCTCGAAGACCAGCGTCAGCCGGTCGACGGCCCCGAAGAACGGGGCCTCGTCCGCGACGAAGAGCGCAGCCTCCGGCGCTTCGACCGCGACGAAGTCCGCCGGATTGGTGTATTTCCAGTACTCGTCGCGCCGCCCCGGCAGCCCCGTCGCCTTGAGCCGCTTGAGCGCGTCCGCCCGCGCGGCGGCGGAGAATCCACCCTTGGGCAGGTCCAGCGCGGCGATCCGCGTTTCAGTCGCCGCCAGCCGGCCGTCGTCCTTTCGCATCGGCGCCGCCATCATGCCGTCTCCGCCAGAATGTCGGCATAGCCGTTCTGCTCGACCTCGAGCGCAAGCTCCGGCCCGCCGGTCTTCACGATGCGGCCGTCCGCCATGATATGGACGACGTCCGGTTTGATATGGTCGAGCAGGCGCTGGTAATGGGTGATGACCAGGAAACCGCGCCCTGCGTCGCGCAGCGCGTTGACCCCGTCCGCCACGAGCCGCATCGCGTCGACGTCGAGGCCGGAATCGGTCTCGTCGAGGATGCACATGGACGGTTCCAGCACCGCCATCTGGAGGATCTCGTTGCGCTTCTTCTCGCCTCCCGAGAACCCGACATTGACCGGGCGCTTCAGCATCTCGGCGTCGATCTTCAGCGTCTTGGCCTTGTCGCGCACCAGTTTCAGGAACTCGCCCGCGCTCACCTCCTCGAGCCCGCGCGCCTTCCGCTGCGCGTTGAGGGCGGTGCGCAGGAACGTCATGTTGCCGACGCCGGGGATCTCCACCGGGTACTGGAAGGCGAGGAACAGCCCAGCCGCCGCCCGCTCTTCCGGCTCCATGTCGAGAAGGTCGTGGCCGTCAAGCGCGGCCGATCCGCCAGTGACGGTGTAGCCGTCGCGGCCCGAGAGCACGTAGGACAGCGTCGATTTCCCCGACCCGTTCGGCCCCATGATCGCGTGGACGCGCCCCGGCTCGACGGTCAGGTCGACCCCTTTGAGGATCTGCTTGTCCTCGTCTTCAAGTTTGACCTGCAGGTTCTTGATTTCCAGCATATTTTCCTCATTCAAACGGATCGGGCGGCCAACGGGCCAATGGCCCGGACCGCAAGGATTTCGGATTGGGTTGGGATCAGCCCGCGGGCGTCAGCCTGTAGTCGCGGCCCTGTTCGGCCATCGTCGCGGCATAGTCCGCCGAGAAGAGATGGGACCAGAATTCCGGCGCGTTCGAGGCGACGGCCGCCTCGCCGTAATGCATCACCACGCAGCCGACCAGAAGCGCCTGGACCCGCGACCGGTTCGACAGGTGGAAGACAACGATCAGGATCAAGGCCAGCACGAAGGCGAAGAGCACCATGCCCCGGTTGCCGAGGTCGTAGAACGCCGGCGGCAGCCCCTCGAGTTTCGCAAGGTGGAAATAGGCGACGCGCCCGACCAGAACCGAGGACATCCCGCACAGGAATGCGATCAGGACCATCATCTTGTCCGCGAAGGTGCGCTTGGGCTTCTGGTTCTTCTTGCCGAAGATCTTGTTGTAGCGCTTCTGGGTCGAATGCCCGATGACATCCACATGCTCGAACTGCTTGCCCGTCTGAATGCGCTTCAGGCGTTCGGCAAAGATCGTCTTCTGATCGACCATCACGGTCATGGTACGGCCCCGAGAGATTCCCCTTCGCCGTACAACCTGACGTCGATTTAAGGCGGAATTCAGACCGGAATAAGGGGAATTTCGCGCCATTGCGGCCAACAATCCGCCGCAAAGCGGAGTGACGCAGCGTCAATCTTTCAGGGACAGTCCCGCTCATCCCAGCGTCACCGCCGTGCCGGAGGCCGAAACCATCAGCATGTTGTTGATCACCTCGTAGTCGAGATCGACACCGACAATGGCATTTGCGCCCATCATCGTTGCCCGTTCTTCCATTTCGCGCAGCGCCGTCTCCCGCGCCCGGCCCAGCTCCTGCTCGTAGGCCGCCGACCGGCCGCCGACGACATCGCGGACAGCCGCGAAGAGATCGCGGAAGATATTCGCGCCAAGGATCGCCTCGCCGGTGACGATACCGTGGTAGCGGGTGATCCTCTGGCCCTCGACGGAGGGGGTGGTGGTGACGATCATGGATCGGGCCTCAGTCTCTGTTCAGGATCATGCCGCTGACGACCCGACGCACGAAGGGCGCCATCCCCTCGGGACCGGACGCGCGATCCTTTAGATGGATCGAAAGATCGGGCCGCACCGCCGCGATGATGCCGACAAGGTCGCCGCGAATATCATCCGGCAGTCCCGCGCCCATGATGACGCACGCAATCTCCGGTTCGGTTTCGAGCTGACGCACCACCTCGCCATGGTCATGCGCGCCGAGCCAGCGGATCGGCAGATCCTCAAGCTCGTCCGCCAAATGCCCGACGATGCCGGGCAGCTTGCCGATCAGAAGAACAACGGGTTTCATCCGACACTCCCCTCCAGCGAAATCGCCACGAGGCTCTGCGCCTCCATCGCGAATTCCATCGGCAGCGCCTGCAACACTTCCCGGCAGAAGCCGTTGACGACCAGCGCCACCGCCTCCTCCTCGTCCATGCCGCGCGAGCGGCAGTAGAAGAGCTGGTCGTCATCGACCTTCGAGGTCGTCGCCTCATGTTCCACGCGGGATGAGTTGTTCTTCACCTCGATATACGGAACCGTATGCGCCCCGCACTTGTCGCCGATCAGAAGGCTGTCGCACTGGGTATAGTTACGCGAGTTCTTCGCCTTCGGGTGCATGGACACGAGGCCGCGATAGGTATTCTGCGCCTTTCCGGCGGAAATCCCTTTCGAAACAATGCGGGAGCGGCTGTTCTTGCCAAGATGGATCATCTTGGTTCCGGTATCCGCCTGCTGCATGTTGTTGGCGATGGCGATCGAATAGAACTCGCCCGAACTGTCGTCGCCGCGCAGGATGCAGGATGGATATTTCCAGGTGATCGCCGATCCGGTCTCCACCTGCGTCCACATCACCTTGGCCCGGTCGCCCCGGCAATCGGCGCGCTTGGTGACGAAGTTGTAGATGCCGCCCTTGCCCTCCTCGTCGCCGGGGAACCAGTTCTGCACCGTCGAATACTTCACCTCGGCATCGTCGAGGATCACGATCTCCACCACCGCCGCGTGAAGCTGCGCGGTGTCGCGCTTCGGCGCGGTGCAGCCTTCCAGGTAGCTCACGTAAGAGCCCTTGTCGGCGATGATGAGCGTGCGCTCGAACTGGCCGGTATTCTCCGCGTTGATGCGGAAATAGGTCGAAAGCTCCATCGGGCAGCGCGTGTTCGGCGGGATGTAGACGAAAGAGCCGTCGGAAAAGACCGCCGAATTCAGCGTCGCAAAGAAATTGTCCGACTGCGGCACGACGCTGCCCAGATATTTCTTCACGAGATCCGGATACTCGCGGATCGCTTCGGAGATGGGGCAAAAGATGACGCCGGCCTTGGCCAGTTCCGCCTTGAAGGTCGTGCCGACCGACACGCTATCGAAAACCGCGTCCACCGCCACTTTCCGCGCATCCGCCGGCGCTTCGTCCGCGCCTTCGACGCCCGCCAGAATCATCTGCTCCTTCAAGGGGATACCAAGCTTTTCGTAGGTGGCGAGAAGCTTCGGATCGACCTCGTCCAGCGACTTCGGCTTCTCCGTCATGCTCTTCGGCTTGGCGTAGTAATACTGCGCCTGGTAGTCGATGTCGGGATAATGGAGCATCGCCCAGCGGGGTTCCTCCATCTCCTTCCAGCGGGCGAAGGCCTTCAGCCGCCAATCGGTCATCCACTCCGGCTCGCCGTTCTTTTCCGAGATGAGGCGCACGATGTCCTCGTTCACGCCGAGTGGCGCGAATTCCATCTCGATCTCGGTTTCCCAGCCGTATTTGTAGGCGCCCATGTTCTGGACGGTCTCGACCGTCTCGCGGTCGACGCCTTCGCGCACATCAAGAACGGCGGTCTCTCCTGCCGTAGCTGCCATTGCTTTTTCTTTCGCCATGATAATGCCTTGCCTGATGTTCCTCACGCGGCTTTCGCGCGAAATTTCCGATATTGGGCGAGCCATGCCGCCGCGAAACTGTCGATCTCTTCCACCGTGGTGGTGGGCCCGAGCGAGACCCGGATCGCCGAGGCCGCCTCGACCTCGTCGAACCCCATCGCCTTCAGGACCCGGCTGGCCCTGACCTTGCCGCTCGAACAGGCGGAGCCTGCCGAGATCGCGAAGCCGGCGAGGTCCATCTGCATCACCTGCGTCTCGCCCTTCCAGCCACGGGTCATGAGGCAGGTCGTGTTGGGCAGGCGCGGCCGGTCGCGCCCGACGATCACGACATCCGGGGCCCCGTCCAAGATCCGGGCTTCGAGCCCGTCGCGCAGGTCCGCGACCTTCGCCGGGACACCCGCGTCGAGGTCGGCAAGGGCCGCCCGCGCGGCGGCGCCGAACCCGGCGATACCGGCGACGTTCTCGGTCCCGGAGCGCCGTCCCTGTTCCTGCCCGCCGCCGGGCCTGAGCGGTGCAATCTCCAGCCCCTCGCGCAGGATCAGCGCGCCGGCGCCCTTCGGGCCGCCGAGCTTGTGGGCCGAGACCAGCGCGAAGTCTGCGCCCGACCAGGAAAAGGCGAACGGCATCCGCCCCACCGCCTGCACCACGTCGAGGAGGAGCCAATCGGCCCGCCGCGCGCCGTAGGCGTAACCATCCCCGGCCTTCGCCGGCGGCTCGGTGATCACGCCGGTCTCGCTGTTCGCAAGACCCATCGCCAGCGTATGGCCGCGCGCGGCGTCCCCGCCCATCCGGGCATGGGCGATCAGGCAGTCATGCGCCGCCGGATCGACATAGACGTCATGCCCGGCCAGCAGTCCCGACAAAACGCCGGCCGCCTCCGTGGCGCCCGAGGTGAAGACCACCTCCGCCGGGCGGCACCCGACAAGCCGGGCCACATCCTCGCGCGCCGCCTCGACGATCGCCTTCGCCGCCCGCCCCTCGGCATGGACCGAGGACGGATTGCCCACGACGTCGAGCGCCGCGATCACGGCGGCCCGCGCCTCCGGCCGCAGGGGCGCCGTCGCGTTCCAGTCGAGATAGGCGCGCGCCGTCATTCGTCCACCAGTTGGAACAGCGCCGGCACCGCCGGACAGGGTTTCAGCGTGTTGCCGATCACGTCGGAAAGGCGGGTCTGGTGCAGGAACACGTAGACCTGCGCCGAAAGCCCCTCCCAAAGCCGGTTGGTCATCGACTGCGCGCGGCTGCCCGACACGCCGCCCGACGCGCCGGCCCCGGTGTGCAGCGCGCTCACCGTCTCGTCGACCGCTTCGAGAACCTCGCTCACCCGGATGTCGGCCGGATCCCGCGCGAGCTTGTAGCCACCGCCGGGGCCGCGCACCGAATCGACCAGCCCGGCCCGGCGCAGCTTCACGAACAGCTGCTCCAGATAGGGCAGCGAAATGTCCTGCCGCTTGGAGATCTCGGCCAGCGAGGTCAACTGATCGTCCCGCACCGTCGCCAGATCGGCGAGCGCGACCATCGCATAGCGTCCCTTGGTCGAGAGTTTCATGCCCTAAAGCCCCGCAAAGACATTGACGCCGGGCGGAAGGCCGCTTAACTCCTTCCCACCCGGTCACCGGCACCCGCCGGTATTTAGAACAATTCTAGGGTGCCTGAGCAAAATCGTCAAGAATGGCTTGGCCAGAATTGACGCGAAGGGCGCCCGCAGAGAGAAGACAGGCGATGCCCGAAGTCATTTTCGCCGGCCCAGAAGGCCGCCTCGAAGGCCGTTACCACCCCCAGAAACAGCCCGACGCACCGATCGCGATCATCCTGCATCCGCATCCACAGTTCGGCGGCACGATGAACAACCGTGTCGTGCACCGGCTGCACTATGCGTTCTACGAGCTTGGCTTCACCGTCCTGCGCTTCAACTTCCGCGGCGTCGGCCGCAGCCAGGGAGAATACGATCAGGGCATCGGCGAGTTGTCCGACGCCGCGTCGGCGCTCGACTATTTGCAGGCGATGAATCCGAACTCCAAGCATTGCTGGGTCGCGGGCTTCTCCTTCGGTGCCTGGATCGGCATGCAGCTCCTGATGCGGCGGCCCGAGATCACCGGCTTCATCTCGGTCGCTCCCCCGGCGAACATGTACGACTTCTCCTTCCTAGCGCCCTGCCCGTCCTCGGGCCTGATCATCAACGGCACCGCCGACCGCGTCGCGCCGCCGAAAGACACCGCCTCGCTCGTCGGCAAGCTCCGCGAACAGAAGGGCATCACCATCACCCACGAGCAGATCGAAGGTGCGGGACATTTCTTCGAGAACGAGGAAGAGCATATGGCCCCGATGATCACGACCGTGCAGGACTATGTCCGCCGGCGGCTCGGCGAACAGACGCGGTAGGATCATGCCGACGACCGAGGAACTCGCCATCGCGCTGGCCGAGGACGTTCTGAAAGCGGTGGAGGAGACCGGCGACGAGGCGCTGGTCAACGATATCAACAAGATCATCGAAGCCTCCTCCTCCGCCCTGCAGGAAGCCTACATGGCCGCCATCCGCGCCCAGCGCTCCGAGGCCAAGGCCCGGCAGATGCTGGACGCGCGGCTGAAACGGGCGCGCGCCGCGCAAGCCGCGAAGACGGGATGACCGACCGGCTCGACGCCCAGTTCGCCTTTCTGATGGAGGCTGACAAGCTCAAGCAGGTCCTTCGCGCCACCACCCTCGCCGACGGCTCGCGTCCCGAGAATTCCGGCGAACATTCCTGGCATCTCGCGCTTTATGCGATGGTCCTGGCCGACCATGCCGGCCCCGGGGTCAGCATCGACCGGGTGATCCGCATGCTGATCCTGCACGACCTGGTGGAGATCGACGTGGGCGACGTACCGATTCACTCGGCGAACGGCTCCGCCCACGGCTCGGCCGAAACGCTGGCCGCCGAGGCACGGGCCGCCGACCGTCTCTTCGGCCTGCTTCCCGGCGATATCGGCCCCGACCTGCGCGCGCTCTGGGAAGAGTTCGAGGCGGCGGAGACGCCGGACGCCATTTTCGCCAAGTCGCTCGACCGGGTGCAGCCGGTCCTGCACAACCTCGCGAGCGGTGGCGGAAGCTGGACGGAGTACAACGTCACCGCCGAGCAGATCGAGGCCCGCGTCGGCCGGAAGGTCGCGCGGGGTGCGCCGAGGTTGTGGGATTTCGTCCGGGGCCGTTTGCGCGGCTACTTTCCCGACCTCTGACCGGCAAGGTCACGGAAGCCGCCGCCCCGCCCGTAGCTGGCCAAGCGCATCCGCCGGCTTCCGGCCGGCACCAAGCCATTTCTGCACCGCACAGGCCGAGGCGGTATAGACCGGCCCCGCCCCCTTGCCGTTCGACTTCGACAGGGCGACGAATTCCTTGCGCGTAGCCGGGAGCTTCCAGTTTGCAACCGCACGGCATTGCGCCACCCCTTTGGGATAGCCGACGGAGCGTGAAATGATCGTCGCCAGCCCCTCGTCGAACCAGGTCGGCAACAGGCCCTTCTTGCGCCCGGCGAAGCCCTCGGCGCGGTGCGTCTCGGCATGGACGCGCTCGTGGACATAGGTGACCGGATCGTTCACCGCTTTGGAAGACACCGTGATCACCAGCCCGCCCAGCGTCATCGCCCGGCTCGTCATCGCGTTCCGGCGGTCGCATTCTTTCGTCACGCAGACCTGCCAGAGCGGTGCCGCCCGAAGCCGGCCAAATTCCGCCCCGACCTTCCGCTCCGCCGCCGCGATCCGCGCCCGGATCGCCTCGACCTGCTTGCCCCCCGCCGCCCGATCGACCCAGATTGTCGGCGTCACCCGCTTCATCCCGACCGCGAGGCCGGGCAGCGACAGGTTCTGCGCGCCGGCGGGAAGCGGCGCGAGGCAAAGGAGAAGTCCGAGCCGGACAAGGAATGATCTGAGGTCCATGACCCTTTCATACCCTTTGGGCATGCCGGGGAAACTCACTTTGTCGTGGTATACCATTGCATACCTTCTTTCCAGCCGCCGGGCATTCGGCTATGACGCGGGCAACGAGTCTGTCCCCAACCGGAGAAGATCATGTCGAAGATCAAGGTAGCGAACCCCGTCGTCGAGCTCGATGGCGACGAGATGACGCGGATCATCTGGGACTTCATCAAGAAGAAGCTGATCCTGCCCTATCTCGACATCGACCTGAAATACTATGACCTCGGCATCGAGGAGCGTGACCGCACCGACGACCAGATCACCATCGACGCCGCGAACGCCATCAAGCAATACGGCGTCGGCGTCAAATGCGCGACGATTACGCCCGACGAGGCCCGCGTCGAGGAATTCGGCCTCAAGCAGATGTGGCGGAGCCCGAATGGCACGATCCGCAACATCCTCGGCGGCGTGATCTTCCGCGAGCCGATCATCTGCAAGAACGTTCCGCGCCTCGTGCCGGGCTGGACCAAGCCGATCGTCGTCGGCCGCCATGCCTTCGGCGACCAGTACCGCGCCACCGACTTCCGCTTCCCCGGCAAGGGCAAGCTCACGATCAAGTTCGTGGGCGAGGACGGCACGGTGATCGAGAAGGACGTCTTCGACGCGCCGGGCGCGGGCGTCACGATGGCGATGTACAACCTCGACGCATCGATCATCGACTTCGCGCGGGCCTCGATGAATTACGGCCTCGTCAAGGGCTGGCCGGTCTATCTCTCGACCAAGAACACCATCCTCAAGGCCTATGACGGCCGCTTCAAGGACCTCTTCCAGAAGGTCTATGACGAGGAATTCGCCGACAGATTCAGATCCGCCGGCATCACCTACGAGCATCGCCTGATCGACGACATGGTCGCCTCGGCGCTGAAATGGTCGGGCGGCTATGTCTGGGCCTGCAAGAACTATGACGGCGACGTGCAGTCCGACACCGTGGCGCAGGGCTTCGGCTCCCTCGGCCTCATGGCCAGCGTCCTGATGACGCCCGACGGCAAGATCGTGGAGGCCGAGGCTGCCCACGGCACCGTCACCCGCCACTACCGCCAGCACCAGCAAGGCAAGGCCACCTCCACCAATTCCATCGCCTCGATCTACGCATGGACCGGCGGCCTCAAGCACCGCGCCAAGCTCGACGGCAACGTGCAGCTCCAGACATTCGCGGAAACGCTGGAGAAGGTGACGGTCCAGTGCGTCGAGGACGGCTTCATGACCAAGGACCTCGCGCTTCTGGTCGGGCCGGACCAGAAATGGCTGACCACGATGGGCTTCCTCGAGAAGGTCGACGAGTACCTGAACAAGGCGCTGGCCTGACCGGATTTCGCCCCGGCTTTGCGCCGGGGCGATCCGCCGGGGGGCGCTGCCCCCCGGTCCCCCCGGAGTATTTCGGCCAAGAAGAAGGACCGGGGCCTCTGGACCTTTCCGCGTCCTTCGCTCATCAGACGTGCCATGACCGACCCCGCCCGCCATACGCTTCTCGAAGACGCCCAGGGCATCGCCTACGGAGCGGGGATGGCGGCGTTCGGGATCGCCATCCTGACCCATCTCGGCCTCGTGACGGGCCAGACGGCGGGACTCGCGGTGCTGATCTCCTATGCGACCGGATGGGGCTTCGGCCCGGTCTTCTTCGCGATCAACCTGCCGTTCTACTGGCTCGGATACCGCCGCATCGGGCCGGTCTTCGTCCTCAAGACCTTTCTGGCCGTCGGCCTCATGTCGGCCCTCGCGATGATCTTCCCGCGCTGGGTGGATTTCGCCCATCTCGACCCGATCGTCGGGGCGGTGCTTTTCGGGGCGATCTCCGGCTCGGCACTTCTGGCGCTCTTTCGCCACGGGGCGAGCCTCGGCGGGGTCGGCATCGTCGCGCTCTATCTTCAGGACAAGACAGGCTTCCGCGCCGGCTGGACCCAGCTGTTGGTCGACCTCGCCATCTTCGCCGTCGCGCTTACGCTCCGCGACCTCGGCACGGTTGCGGTCTCGGCCCTCGGCGCGCTGGTCGTGAACCTGGTGATCGCCGTCAATCACCGCCGCGACCGCTATATCGCGACCTGACGCCGGCGGGGCTGGCGTTTCAGGCGGAATTCCTCTATCGGGGCGCCAACCTCAGGAAATGGCGGACCCCATGGACCTTCGCAACATCGCGATCATTGCGCACGTTGACCACGGCAAGACCACGCTCGTCGACGAGCTTCTCAAGCAATCCGGCACCTACCGCGACAACCAGCAGGTGTCCGAGCGGGCGATGGATTCGAACGATATCGAGCGCGAGCGCGGCATCACCATCCTCGCGAAATGCACGAGCGTCGAGCATGACGGGGTGCGCATCAACATCGTCGACACGCCGGGCCACGCCGATTTCGGCGGCGAGGTGGAGCGGATCCTCAACATGGTCGACGGGGTGGTCCTTCTCGTCGACGCGGCCGAAGGGCCGATGCCGCAGACGAAGTTCGTGACCTCGAAGGCGCTGGCGCTCGGCCTGCGCCCCATCGTCGTCCTCAACAAGGTCGACAAGCCGGACGCGGAGCCGGACCGGGCGCTGAACGAGGTCTTCGACCTCTTCGCCAATCTCGGCGCCGATGACGACCAGCTCGACTTCCCGCATCTTTACGCCTCCGGCCGCTCCGGCTGGGCGGATGCGGAGCTGGACGGGCCGCGCCAGAATCTCGACGCGCTCTTCGACCTCATCGTGCGCCACGTCCCGGCGCCGCGCCAGGTCGCGGATGCCGACAAGCCGTTCCGGATGCTCGCGACGACCTTGTCCGCCGATCCGTTCATCGGCCGCATCCTCACCGGCCGGGTCGAATCGGGCCGTCTGAAGGTCGGCGAGACGATCAAGGCGCTTTCCCGAAAGGGCGAGCGGATCGAGCAGTTCCGCGTGACCAAGATCCTCGCCTTCCGGGGGCTCTCGCAGCAGCCCATCGACGAGGCGCAGGCCGGCGACATCGTGACCCTTGCGGGCATGACCAAGGCCACGGTCGCCGACACGCTCTGCGATCCGGCGATCGACGTGCCGCTCCCGGCGCAGCCGATCGACCCGCCGACGATCTCCGTCACCTTCGGCATCAACGACAGCCCCCTGGCCGGCAAGGACGGCACCAAGGTCCAGTCCCGCGTGATCCGCGAGCGGCTGATGAAGGAAGCGGAATCGAACGTCGCCATCAAGATCGAGGATACGCCGGGCGGCGAGGCCTTCATCGTCTCGGGCCGCGGCGAATTGCAGATGGGCGTCCTCATCGAGAACATGCGCCGCGAGGGGTTCGAGCTGTCGATCTCCCGCCCCCGCGTGATCTTCCGCGAGGAGAACGGCGTCCGCATGGAGCCGATCGAGGAAGTCATCGTCGATGTCGACGACGAATATTCCGGCACCGTGATCGACAAGCTTACCGGCCAGCGCAAGGGCGACCTCGTCGAGATGAAGCCCGCCGGCGTCGGCAAGACCCGGATCGTCGCCCATGTGCCTTCGCGCGGTCTCATCGGCTATCACGGCCAGTTCCTGACCGACACGCGCGGCACCGGGGTTCTCAACCGCATCTTCCACGGCTGGGCCCCGCACAAGGGTCCGATCGAGGGTCGCCGCGTCGGCGTCCTGATCTCGATGGAGAATGGGGTGTCGGTCGCCTACGCCCTCTGGAACCTCGAGGAGCGCGGCAAGCTTTTCATCGGCGCGCAGGAACAGGTCTACGAGGGGATGATCATCGGCGAGCATTCCCGCGACAACGACCTGGAAGTGAACCCCCTGAAGGGCAAGAAGCTCACCAACATCCGCGCCTCGGGCACGGACGAGGCAGTGCGGCTGACCCCGCCGGTGCGGATGAGCCTCGAAGAGGCCATCGCCTATGTGCAGGACGACGAGCTTGTCGAGGTCACGCCGAAGATCGTGCGGCTGAGGAAGCGCTTCCTCGACCCGCATGAGCGCAAGCGGCAGGCCAAGGCCGGCTGAACGCCCCCTTCCCGCGCCCGGCCTATGTGCTAACCTGAGGCCCCCGCCTCAGGAAAGGAACGCGTCATGGGTATCATCGTCATGCTGCTGGTCGGCGCGATCGCCGGCTGGCTCGCCGGGCAACTCGTCAAGGGCTACGGCTTCGGGCTGATCGGCAATATCGTCGTCGGGATCGTCGGCGCCTTCATCGCCGGCCTGATCCTGCCCAGGATCGGGTTCGGCATGGGCGGCGGCTTCCTTGCCGCCATCGTTCATGCCACGATCGGCGCGGTGATCTTCCTGTTCTTGCTGAGGCTGGTGAAACAGAGCTAAGTCTGTCGCAGGGACGAAGCAGACGGTCGGCACGCGGCCTTTGTCTTGGCTGTATTGAAGTGCGGCAGATACTTCGCGTCAAGCTCAACGTGATATCCAACTTGCTTGCGACAGGCACCGAGCGCAACATCGATCGCAGGAGAGCCAAACATGATACTGCCCTCCGAGCTATCCGAAAGGAGTACATCGAATGCCTTTGTACCTGACGCGATTTAGCTACACGCCCGAAACATGGGCCCGACTAACCAAGACCCCCGAGGATAGAAGAGCCGCCGCCAAGAAATACATCGAATCCGTAGGTGGGAAGCTGCACGGGTTTTGGTATGCTTTTGGCGGCCAGGACGGTTACAACCTCTGGGAGGCCCCTGACAATGTGGCGATGGCCGCAACGGCTATCGCGATAAGTGGCGGCGGTGCGCTCAGCTCTTTCGAAACAACGACATTGCTGTCGGTCGAAGACACCTTGGAGGCGTTAAGGTTGGCAAGTTCGATCAAATATCAAGCGCCGGGGGATACGCATTGACGATTGCATTGGATGTATGGCGCTGATCGACAGCGTGCTGCGGAGTTGTAAGACCCCTCTTTCGGCACTCAGGTAATCTTGCCGGACAATTTCCGTTTGCCCTTCGCACCGCGCTTCCATGTCCGTTCCGGGCTCCAAGCCGCCCCTCACGCCCCCGTATCCACCACCTCGAAGTCGTGCGTGACCTCGGCGGTCGCCGCCATCATCGCGGAGGCGGAGCAGTATTTCTCGGCCGAAAGCTGCACCGCGCGTTCGACCTTGGCGGGGTTCAGGCCGCGGCCCGTCACGATGAAATGCATGTGGATCTTCGTGAAGACCTTCGGCTCCGTCTCGGCCCGCTCCGCCGTCAGGTCGCAGACGCAATCCTCGATGGGTTCGCGGCCCTTTTCGAGGATATGCACGACGTCGAAGGCCGCGCAGCCGCCGGTGCCGATGAGGAGAAGCTCCATCGGGCTCGGACCCGGCTTCGGCTTGTCGCCGATCCCGTTGCCGAAGACGATCTTGTGCCCCGCCTCGACTTCCCCGGTAAAGGTCCGGTCCTCGACCCATTTCACACGCGCTTTCATCGCTCACCTCTTGCGGTTCGTTGCCCCTTCTATGAGGGCAAGCGCGCGGCGCTGCAATGTCCTTTGCGGGCGCGCCCTGCGTTGCGCGATTACGGGCTGCGGCGCGCGGTCTGTAGCTACGGGAAACCTACGCTTCTCCTACGCCGAAACGACGCAAGCGCTACGCCGGTTTTCAGTGCAGCCGGAACTCGCCCACGACGTTGCGCCATTCGCCGGGACCGATCAGCTTTCGGTGGCAGAAGCGGACCGAATGCAGCGGCCCCTCGATCTTTTCCTGCCAGAATTCGATGAAGCGGAACAGCTCCGGATAGTCCGGGGCGAGGTCGTATTCCTGCCAGATGTAGGAGTTGAGGACGTGCCGGTAATCCGGCATCCGGTAGTAGAATTCGGCCGTCGTGAGCCCGTAGCCCTTCAGCATCAGCTCCGTCTCGGCCCCCGGTTCGCTCGCGCGCATGAGTGCCTCCGTCAGTGCCTTCCTCGGACCATGCTACATCAGCCTCTGGTAACGACAATGAAAACAATGTGTTATGATTGTGTTGCCGGAACCCGGCGAAAGCGGGGCGGCTGCCATTGCACCCTATGGATGGCATGGGGTATAGTTCGCCGCAACAATATCTAGCGCCCTGAGCGGGCCGAAGGACAGAGGGCGAGCATCCGTGACCGACACCCCGGAAACCCCTGAAAACGCTGAAAACGCTGAAGAAAAACCCCGGCGCCCCACATATGACGGCCCCAGCGTCGACATCGCGGAGGAGATGAAGACCGCCTATCTCGACTACGCTATGAGCGTGATCGTGAGCCGGGCGATTCCGGACCTGCGCGACGGGCTGAAGCCCGTGCACCGCCGCATCCTCTACGCGATGCACGAGACCGGCAACAGCCACGACAAGCCCTACCGGAAATCCGCCCGCCCCGTCGGCGACGTGATGGGGAAATACCACCCGCACGGCGATGCCGCGATCTACGACGCGCTGGTCCGCATGGCGCAGGATTTCTCCATGTCGCTGCCGCTTCTCGACGGCCAGGGCAACTTCGGCTCGATGGACGGCGACAACGCCGCGGCCATGCGCTACACCGAGGTGCGGATGGACAAGCCGTCGGCCTTCCTTCTTGCCGACATCGAGAAGGAAACCGTCGATTTTCAGGACAACTACGACGGCAAGGACAAGGAACCGACGGTCCTTCCCGCGCGCTTCCCGAACATGCTGGTCAACGGCGCGGGCGGCATCGCGGTCGGCATGGCCACGAACATCCCGCCGCACAACCTGGGCGAGGTGATCGACGGCACGCTGGCGCTGATCGAGGATCCCGACCTGTCGATGGAAGCGCTCATGGAGATCATCCCGGCGCCGGATTTCCCGACGGGCGGCATCATCCTTGGCCGCTCCGGCGCGCGGAAAGCCTATCTCGAAGGGCGCGGCTCCGTCGTCATCCGTGCCAAGACGCGGGTGGAGGAGATCCGCAAGGACCGCTATGCCATCGTGCTGGACGAGATCCCGTATCAGGTCAACAAGGCCTCGATGATCGAGAAGATCGCCGAGATGGTCCGCGACAAGAAGATCGAGGGCATCGCCCACGTGCAAGACGAAAGCGACCGGGTCGGCGTGCGCGTCGTCGTCGAACTGAAGCGCGACTCGACGCCCGAAGTGGTCTTGAACCAGCTTTTCCGCTTCACGCCGATGCAGACCTCGTTCGGCTGCAACATGCTGGCCCTGAACGGCGGACGGCCGGAAACCCTGACGCTGCGCGATTTCCTTACGCATTTCATCGGTTTCCGCGAGGAAGTCGTGGCGCGGCGGACGGCTTACGAGCTGCGCAAGGCGCGTGAACGCAGCCATATCCTCTGCGGGCTTGCCGTCGCGGTGTCGAACGTGGACGAGGTGGTGGCGACGATCCGGTCCTCGGCCGATCCCGCCGAGGCGCGCGAGAAGCTGATGACCCGGCGCTGGCCGGCGGCCGACATCGCCGACTATATCCGGTTGATCGACGATCCCACCCACAAGATGAACGACGACGGCACCTATAACCTCTCCGAGACCCAGGCCCGCGCGATCCTCGACCTGCGCCTGCAGCGCCTGACAGCGATGGGCGTCAAGGAAGTCACCGACGAGCTTCAGGAGCTTGCCGGCAAGATCAAGGACTACCTCGACATCCTCGGCAGCCGCGAACGGATCATGGCAATCATCTCGGACGAGCTTCGCGAGGTGAAGGCCCAGTTCGCCGTGCCGCGCCGCACCGAGATCGTCGACTGGGCCGGCGACATGGACGACGAGGACCTGATCGAGCGCGAGGACATGGTCGTCACGATCACCTCGGGCGGGTACATCAAGCGCACGCCCCTGGTCGATTTCCGCAGCCAGCGGCGCGGCGGCAAGGGCCTCAGCAGCATGGCGACGAAAGAGGATGACGTCGTCACCACGCTGTTCGTGGCGAACACCCATACCCAGCTTCTGTTCTTCACTACCGACGGCATGGTCTACAAGCTCAAGACCTGGCGCCTGCCCTTGGGCGGTCGGACCGCGAAGGGCAAGGCGATCGTCAACATCCTGCCGATCCCGACCGGCGTCTCCATCGCCGCGATCATGCCCGTCGACGTGCCGGAGGAGGAATGGGAAGCCTTGCAGATCTTCTTCGCCACCTCTGAAGGCGACGTGCGCCGCAACGCGCTTTCCGATTTCACCAACGTGATGCGGAACGGCAAGATCGCGATGAAGCTGCCCGAAGGCGTCAGCCTCGTGAATGCGCGGATCTGTGACGAGAATGACGATGTGATGCTGGTCACCGCCCTCGGCCGCGCCATCCGCTTCCCGACGACCGAGGTCCGCGTCTTCAAGGGCCGCGACTCGACCGGCGTCCGGGGCGTGCGGCTCGCCGCGAAGGACGAGGTCGTCTCGATGTCGGTCATCCGTCATTTCGAGGCCACGCCCGAGGAGCGCGCCGCCTACCTCAAGCAGCGCCGCCTGATGGCCGGCGTGACCGAAGACGAAGCGCCGGACGAGGACGAGGAAGCGGTGGCAGAAGGTCAGCTCAGCCAGGACCGCTACGCGGAGATGTCCGCGGCCGAGGATCTGATCCTGACCATCACCGCCAAGGGCGCGGGCAAGATCTCGTCCAGCCACGACTACCCGGTGCGCGGGCGCGGCGGCCAGGGCGTGATGGCGATGGACAAGGCGATGCGCGGCGGACGGCTCGTCGCCTCCTTCCCGGTCGAGATCGACGACCAGGTCATGCTCGCCACCTCGACGGGTCAGTCCATCCGCTGCCCGGTCGACGGGATCAGCTTCCGCTCGCGCTCCGCAGGCGGGGTCCGGGTCTTCGACACGGCGAAGGGCGAGGAAGTCGTCTCGGTCGCGCGGATTGCCGATCAGGGCGAGGACGACGAGGCCGAGTGACGCGCCGCACCGGCCTACGGCCGGCGCCGGTCAGCATCGTTAGCGCTTTGTCCCAAAGCGGCATGTCCAGCGGCGCCCGCGCGTTCACGCGCGGGCGCCGCGCGATTCGGGCCGGTTCCGCGCCAAGGGCGGCACAATCTTAAGATGAAAATCAGATCCGAAACAATCTGACGCAACAGGCGCCGATTGTCTTCAAAGCTCGTCGGCAAGGGCAAGATTTCAACAAATTCTTGAGGGCTATTACCACATTCCAACCGAAGTCCCGCCCGATTTGGCTGACAATCATTCAATCAGGGGGAGACTGTTTCGGGTTTATCAGTGATTTGGGTCTCGGTTTTCTAGTTGCCAGAGAAGGGACTGCGTCATGGCGGATCAAGAAACAAGAAACGCACAACTGAACCAGAGCGGGCAGAACCTTGTCCGCATTGTCATCGCCTCGTATTTCCTAGCGGTCTCGCTGGGTCTCATCCCCGGTACCGTCGCCTGGCCATTGACCGCGCCGTTCCTGCCTGAACCCTATGCCGATCTCGCCGGCAAGGCGGTGATCTTCACGACGGCCTATCTGGTTCTGGTCGGCGCCTGGCTGCGGGTCTCCGCGCTTCTTCTGGCGACCGTGCTCTTCTGGTCGAGCTACATCCAGAATATCTCCTCGAACAACCTCGAGGGCTTCTGGCGCGACCTCGCTCTGATCGGTGCGCTGATCCTGACCTACACCCAGACCCTGCCGCGCGCCAATTCCCGCCGGTCGGCGCTGCACTGGAGGCCGCGCGCCCGCAAGATCGCGCCGGCCCCGGTGGTCGCCCCCCGGCGCGTGGTAAACGTCCCGCGGCAACCGCGCGACGAATCGGCACGTCCGCAATCCGCGCGGCCCGGATTTACGACCCATCACGCGGCCCGCCCGAAGCCTGCGCGCGGCATGTCCGTTCAGCCGCATCTCAACCTGGTCGTCAACGACAACATCTTCCGCGAGCACCCGGACCTTGCCCTCGCGTCCTGACCTTGCGTCAGGGTCAGGATGAGTGGCCTGCGGGCCACAATTCCGACACAACCCTCGGTTTATAAATACAACATTAACGCAATCTAAAGAATTTCCTTCCCAGCATTGATTACCACTCATCGCACCATTTCGTGCATGTGCCATTGATCGGGACCGGTTCCGGCCGGCCCTTACGGAGGACGAGACATGAGCCTGTTCGACACCACCGCCAACTATCCGGCCGGACCCGCCCGGACGCCTCTTGGCAGCGCCCTCCTCGCCTCCATCGCCACGGGATTCTCGCATTTCCGCCGTGACCTCGAGACGGAAGCGGAGGCCTCGCACGACCGCTCCAACAAGGCGGATAGGGACTACCTCAAGGATATCGGCGTCGAGATCGGGTTCTGAACCCGATCCGCCCGCACGGGGCTTTTCATTCCGCCGGACATGGCCTAGATCGCGGCCATGCGTGACAGACTCCACATCGTCGGTGGCGGCATGGCCGGATCGGAGGCCGCCTGGCAGGCGGCCACAATGGGGGTTCCCGTCACCATCCACGAGATGCGGCCGAAGGTCGGCACCTTCGCGCACCGCACCGGCCATCTGGCCGAGATGGTCTGTTCCAACTCGTTCCGCTCCGATGACGACGAACGCAATGCGGTGGGCCTCCTCCATTGGGAGATGCGCGCGGCAGACGGCCTGATCATGACCGCGGCCGACCGCCACCGCCTGCCCGCCGGCGGCGCGCTCGCGGTGGACCGCGATCCCTTCGCCGAAAGCATCACCGAAACACTGCGCTCCCATCCGCTGATCGAGGTCAGCGGTGACGAAGTGACGGCGCTGCCACGGGACGGGCACTGGATCATCGCCACCGGCCCCCTCACCTCCGGCGCCCTGGCCGAGGCCATCCGCGCCGAGACCGGCGCCGAGGCGCTTGCCTTCTTCGACGCGATCGCGCCCATCGTCTATGCCGAAAGCGTCGATATGTCGGTCGCCTGGATGCAGTCGCGCTACGACAAGGGCGAGACCGAGGACGAGCGCACCGCCTACATGAACTGCCCGATGACCCGCGACGAATACGAGGCGTTCATCGACGCGCTCCTCGCCGCAGACAAGACGGAGTTCCACGAAGGCGAGACGGCGGGCTATTTCGACGGCTGCCTGCCGATCGAGGTGATGGCCGAACGCGGGCGCGAGACGCTGCGCTTCGGCCCGATGAAGCCCGTGGGCCTGACCAATGCCCACCGGCCGGAGGTCAAGCCCTATGCCGTGGTCCAGCTCCGCCGCGACAATGCGCTCGGCACGCTCTACAACATCGTCGGCTTCCAGACGAAGATGAAGTACGGTGCGCAAACGGATGTTTTCAAACGGATCCCAGGCCTGGAGGACGCAAGTTTCGCGCGCCTCGGCGGCATCCACCGCAATACGTTCATCAATTCGCCCACGCTTCTCGACAGCCGCATGCGCCTGAAATCCCGGCCGCATGTCCGCTTTGCCGGGCAGATCACCGGCGTCGAGGGCTATGTCGAGAGCGCCGCGATGGGTCTTCTGGCCGGGCGCATGGCGGCGGCCGAGATCCTCGGCCGCGACCTGCCGCCACCCGGTCCCGAAACCGCGATGGGCGCGCTCATTACCCACATCACCGGCGGCGCGGATGCGAAGACGTTCCAGCCGATGAACGTCAATTTCGGGCTCTTCCCCCCGATCGACGCGAAGGGCGGCCGCAGGGGCCGGAAGGATCGCTACAAGGCCTATACCGACCGGGCGAAAACCGTTTTTTCGGAATGGCTTGCGGCGCAAGGCTGATGCGCACCCGCTTCGCGCCCTCGCCGACCGGCCCGCTTCATCTCGGCCATGCCTATTCCGCGATCCTCGCCCATGACATGGCCCGACGCGCCGGCGGCGAATTCCTCCTGCGGATGGAAGATACCGACCTCGGACGCAGCAAGCCGGAATGGGAAGCCCTGATCCGCGAAGACCTGTCCTGGCTCGGCCTGAGATGGGACGGTCCCGTCCACCGGCAGTCCGGGCACATCCCCGACTACAATTCCCGGCTGGAGACGCTCGCCGACAGCGGCCTTCTCTACCCCTGCTCCTGCAGCCGCGCCGATATCCGCAATGCGGCCTCCGCACCGCAGGAAGGCGTTGCGCACCAAATCTATCCCGGCACCTGCCGCCACCGACCGATGTCGGACCGCAAGCCCGGCGACGCGCTGCGCCTCAATCTCGGCCGCGCATTCGACCAAATCGACCCGGACGCCCTCGTCTTCACCGAAACCGGAGAATGCCATCGGGGCCAGCACCGCATCAGCCGTGCGAAGGTCGTCTCGGAGATCGGCGATGTGGTCCTGTCCCGGAAGGGGGAGAACATCGTGGCCTATTTCCTCGCCTCGGCCTTCGACGATGCCGACCAGCGTATCAGCCACGTGATCCGGGGCGAGGATCTCTTCGGCTTCACGCCCGTCCAGGTCATCCTCCAGCACCTCTTCGGCCTGCCGACGCCAATCTACCACCATCACCGCCTGATCCGCGACGCGGCAGGCAAGCGGCTCGCCAAGCGCGACGATGCCCGCGCCATTTCGAAGTACCGGGCCGAAGGCGCGAGTCCGGCGGATATCCGCCGCATGGTCGGCCTGGCCTGACGCTCAGGCCTCGGGCGCCATGATCTCGACCTCGCCGCCATCCCGAACGGCGGTGAAAAAGCAGCTCCGGCGGTTGGTGTGGCAGGCCGGCCCGGTCTGCTCGACAAGCGCCAGCAGGCAATCGCGGTCGCAGTCTAACCGCATCTCGACCAGCTTCTGCACGTGGCCCGAGGTTTCGCCCTTCACCCAGAAGGCGCCCCGCGACCGCGACCAGTAGGTCACCCGCCCCGTCGACAGCGTCCGCGCCACCGCCTCCGCATTCATCCAAGCCAGCATCAGCACCTCGCCCGAACCGTGATCCTGCGCGACCACGGGGATGAGGCCACGGTCGTCATAAACCAATGTCGCGGGGTCGAAGGGCATGGCGCCACCTTTCCAAGTCGCTCGTCGCGTCCTATCTAGGGGGGAACCGCCGACAGGAAAAGCCATGAGCGACACCGATCTCATCAAGCTCTATTCGCAGCGCATCCTCGCGCTCGCCGCCGACATCCCGCATGCGCGGCGGCTCGACCACCCGACGGCGACGGCGCGGAAGCGCTCGCCGCTCTGCGGCTCCACCGTGACGGTCGATGTGGTCGTGAAGGACGGCCGGATTGTCGACTACGGCCAGGACGTGAAGGCGTGCGCCCTGGGGCAGGCCTCCGCGGCGCTCTCGGGCGCGCACATGATCGGACGGAGCCGGGAAGAGGTCGAACGCGCGCGCGACGAGCTTCGCGCCATGCTGAAGGAGGGCGGGCCGGTGCCCTCCGCCCCCTTCACCGGCTACGAGGTGCTGGAGCCCGCGCGCGACTACAAGAACCGCCACGCCTCGATCCTTCTCGCGCTCGAAGCGACCGCCGAGGCGCTGGCCGAGGCCGAAGCGGCCGCCTGAGCTTCTTCTGTTCGAAAATACTCTGAGGGGTCCGGGGGGCAACGCCCCCCGGCGGATCGGCGCGCGGCACGCGCGCCGACATAAAAAAACCGCCGCGCTCCGGTTCGGGAGGCGGCGGCAGGAAGCGATTTCCGTTTTCCGGGCGCGCGGCTCGGGGAGAGCCGGGGACTGGGGACAGGCGCAAGACCGGCGGAAAACCGCGAGGCAGTAACGTCAGGATCAGATGAGGCTCGGCAGGTGCAGCCCGACGATCAGCATCGCGACGAGCGATGCAAGGCCGGCCATGTCCTGGGCAAGGGTGCCACGGGCGCGGAGCAGGACGGATTTCAGATCGGTCTTCATCGGGCAACCCCTTCAGCTTCACCTCTGTTGCTCATTTGTTCTCACAGCAGAAGCGCTTTGTAAAGAACTTTTTAAGAACATTAGTGAACGAAAGCGGATTTCCTCATCCGACCTTGATCAGCCGGATCGCCCGGTCCTGCGCCATCAGCCACAGAAGCACCCGCGCCGCTTCGCCCCGCCTGGACGTCAGGCCGGGATCGTCGGCCAGAAGCTTGCGCGCATCGCTCTGGGCCACGGCCAGAAGCGCGGCTTGCCGTTCCAGATCCGCGATGCGGAACCGCGGCAGGCCCGATTGCGCGGTGCCGATGAGATCGCCCGCCCCCCGCATCGCCAGATCCTCCTCCGCGATCCGGAACCCGTCCTCGGTCTCGCGCAGGATGGCCAGCCGCCGCTCGGCGCCGTCGTTCAGCGGCGGCTGGTACATCATCAGGCAGGTCGATTCGGCGGCACCGCGCCCCACCCGGCCCCGAAGCTGATGCAGTTGGGCGAGGCCGAAGATCTCCGCCCGCTCGATCACCATGATCGAGGCATTGGGCACGTTGACGCCGACCTCGATCACCGTCGTCGCCACCAGCACCTTGGTCCGGCCTTCCGCGAAGGCGGCCATCGCGGCGTCCTTTTCGGACGGCGGCATCTGGCCGTGGACGAGGCCGACCACGCCCTCGCCCAGCGACACGCGGAGCGCCCTGAACCGGTCCTCGGCCGCCGTCAGGTCGACGAGTTCGCTTTCCTCGACAAGCGGGCAGACCCAATAGGCCTGCCGCCCCTCGGCGACGGCCTGGCGCAGATGACCGACCACCTCGTCATAGCGCCCGGACGAAACGAGCGCGGTCTTCACCGGCTTCCGCCCCGCCGGCTTCTCGTCGAGGATCGACACATCCATGTCGCCGTATTGCGCGAGGCTGAGCGAGCGCGGGATCGGCGTCGCCGTCATCACCAGCACGTCCGCCGTCAGCCCTTTCGCCGCCAGTTCCATCCGCTGCGCCACACCGAACCGGTGCTGTTCGTCGATGATCGCCAGCCTCAGATCATGGAACGCGACATCCTTCTGAAAGACGGCATGGGTGCCGACGAGGATGTGGATCCTGCCGTCCTTCAGCGCGGCCAATTTCGCCGCCCGCTCGCCCCCCTTGTCGCGGCCAGTCAGAACCTCCAGCACCACGCCGGCATCCTCGGCGAGCGGCCGCAGGCTTTCGAGGTGCTGCCGGGCAAGGATCTCGGTCGGCGCCATCATCACCCCCTGCCCGCCCGCCTCCACCGCGACGAGAAGCGCCATGAAGGCCACCAGCGTCTTGCCGGAGCCGACATCGCCCTGCAAAAGCCGGCTCATCCGCTTGTCGGCGGCCATGTCGGCGGCGATCTCGCCCATCGCACGCTCCTGCGCGCCCGTCGGACGGTAGGGAAGTGCGGCCAGGACCTTGCGCTGATACCTTCCGGTCGCGACACTCGCCCGCCCCTTGCCCCGGCGGAGAGAGGCACGTGCCAAGGCCAGCGTCAGCTGATGGGCGAACAACTCGTCATAGGCAAGCCGCTGGCGTGCCGGCGCCTCGGCGGCAAGGTCGGACATTGTGCCCGGCGCATGGGCGGCGCGGATCGCCTCGGCCCAGCCCGGCCATTTCTCGCGGGCCTTCAGGGCGGGGTCGATCCAGTCAGCAAGGTCCGGCACGCGCGCCAGGGTCGCCGCCACCGCCTTCTGCATCAGCTTCAGCGTGATGCCGGCGGTCAGGGGATAGACCGGTTCGAATTCCGGCAGGTCGCGCGCGTCCTCGGGCCGCAGGATATGGTCGGGATGGACCATCTGGGCGAGGCCGTCGAAGATCTCGACCTTGCCGGAAACGACTCGTCTTTGCCCCGTAGGCAATTGTTTTTGGAGATAGTCCGGTTTCGCGTGGAAGAAGACGAGCTGGAACTCCGTCTCCGCGTCGCGGACGAAAACCCTTGCCGGCCCGCCCTTGCGCCGCGCCGGAACATGGGCGCCGACCTCGACCTCGACCGTGACCGTCGCCGGTGGAACGCAGTCGCGGATCGTGCGTTTCAGGCGCCGGTCCACGCCGGCATAGGGCAGCGTGAAGAGAAGGTCGCGCGGCCGCTCCACGCCCATCTGCGCGAAATGCTTCGCCGTTTTTTCGCCGACGCCCTCCAGCGTGTCCAGTTCCGCGAAAAGCGGGAAGAGGATCGCCGGACGGCTCATCCGCCGATCAGCCTCAGCCAGGCGTCCTCGTCGATCATCTCGACCCCGAGTGCTTCGGCCTGCTTGGCCTTCGATCCCGCACCCGGTCCCGCGACGACAAGGTCGGTCTTGGTCGACACCGACCCCGCCACCTTCGCGCCCAATGCCTCGGCCCGCGCCTTGGCCTCGGCGCGCGTCATCTTTTCGAGCGTACCGGTGAAGACGACGGTCTTTCCGGCGACCGGGCTGCCGTCCGTGCGGGGGCGCGCGACCTCCTGAACGTCGAGATGGGCCACCAGCCGGTCGATGGAGGCGCGCTCGGCCTCCTGGTGAAAGCTGTTGACGACCGAGGCGGCCAAAACGGCACCCACGCCGTCGATGGCGGTCAGCGCCTCCCATTCCGGCCCCTCGCCGACCGTCGCGGCGGTCATCGCCGCCTCGAACGCCGCCCATGTGCCGTAGTTCCGCGCCAGAAGGTTCGCGGCACTTTCGCCGACATGGCGGATGCCGAGCGCGAAGATCAGCCGGTTGAGCGGGATCGTCCGCCGTTCCTCGATCGCCTGGAAGAGGTTCGTCACGGATTTCTCGCCGAAGCCGTCGCGGTTCTTCAGCTTCGAAAGGTGGGCCGCATCGCGCGCGGCGAGGGTGAAGATATCGGCAGGCTCCCGGATCGGCAGCGTCTCGTCGGCAAAGAACATCTCGATCTGCCTGGCGCCGAGCCCCTCGATGTCGAACGCCGCGCGGGAGACGAAATGCTTCAGCTTTTCAACGGCCTGCGCGGGGCAGATGAGACCGCCGGTGCAGCGGCGAACCGCATCGCCCTCCTCGCGCACGGCATCCGACCCGCATTCAGGGCAGGTGGTGGGAAAGACGTAAGGCGCCGCATCGACGGGGCGCTTGGAAAGGTCCACATCGGCGATCTTCGGGATCACGTCGCCGGCGCGGTAGACCTGCACCCAGTCGCCGGGGCGGATGTCCTTGCCGCCCCGGATCGCCTCTCCGCTTGCCGAACGGCCGGCGATGTAATCCTCGTTGTGCAAGGTCGCGTTCGAGACGACGACGCCGCCGACCGTCACCGGCAGGAGCCGCGCCACCGGTGACAGCGCGCCGGTGCGCCCGACCTGGATGTCGATCGCCTCAAGCCGCGTCCAGGCCAGTTCGGCGGGGAACTTGTGGGCGATGGCCCAGCGAGGGGTGGTGGAGCGGTAGCCGAGCCGGTGTTGCAGCGACAGTTCGTCGACCTTGTAGACCACCCCGTCGATATCGTAGCCGAGCGTCGCGCGCTTCTGCTCGATCTCGCGATAGGCATCGAGAAGGGCCGACGGTCCGTCGCAGCGGCGCGTCAGCGGGTTCGTGACGAAACCGAGCGCGCCCAGCCGGGCGATGGCTTCCATCTGCGTCGGGGCCAGCGGTTCGGAATGTTCTCCCCAGGCATAGGCGAAAAACCTGAGCGGCCGCGCGGCGGTGATCGCCGCGTCGAGCTGGCGGAGCGAGCCTGCGGCGGCGTTGCGCGGATTGGCGAAGGTCTTGGCGCCGGCCGCCTCCTGCCGCGCGTTCAGCGCGGCGAAGTCGGCATGGCTCATATAGACCTCGCCCCGGACTTCCAGCACCTCGGGCGCGCCGGAGAGCGTCGTCGGGATATCGGCGATCGTGCGGGCGTTCTCGGTCACGTTCTCGCCGGTCTCGCCATCTCCCCGCGTCGCGGCCTGAACCAGCCGCCCGCCGACGTAGCGCAAAGAGAGCGACAGCCCGTCGATCTTCGGCTCCGCCGTGTAGATCAGGGCCGCGTCGGGGCCGAGGTTCAGGTAGCGCCGGATGCGGTCGTCGAAATCGGTGATCTCCTCCGGCTCGAACGCGTTTTCCAGGCTGAGCATCCGCACCGCATGGCGCACTTTCGCAAAGGTTTCGGACGGGGCCGCGCCCACCTGACCGGTCGGGCTTCCGGCCGAGGCAAGCTCCGGAAACCGCGTCTCAATTGCCTGAAGCCGCCGCTTCAGCGCGTCGTAGTCGGCATCAGATATCTCCGGCGCGTCCTCCGTGTGGTAGGCTTGGTTCGCCCGCGCCACCGCCGCTGCCAGCCGCTGCCATTCCGCCCCCGCCTGCGCCGCGTTCAGCTCCGCGACCGCCACCATGGTGCGGCCGGTGGCGCCCGAATTTCCGGCGCCGGAAGGCGTCTTTGCCGCTGACATGAAAGGACCTCTCCGAAGCTGACCCCGAAAGTGTTAGGGCGCCCGTCCGGAGAGGTCCAGTCTTCGCGTCGCTGCCCGTCCCATTGCGCCCACCGGCCCGCGCCCTCCCCCAAGGGCGCGGAGCGCGCGGCCGCCGCTCAGGCCCCGACCGCGATCTTTCGCGGCTCGCTCGACTCGCTCGGTTCACGCAGCACGTAACCGCGCCCCCAGACCGTCTCGATGTAGTTGTCGCCGCTCGTCGCCTCGGACAGTTTCTTCCTGAGCTTGCAGATGAACACGTCGATGATCTTCAACTCCGGCTCGTCCATGCCGCCATAGAGGTGATTGAGGAACATCTCCTTCGTCAGCGTCGTGCCCTTGCGGAGGCTGAGAAGCTCCAGCATCTGGTATTCCTTGCCCGTCAGATGCACCGGCGTCCCCGCGACATCGACGGTCTTGGCGTCGAGGTTGACCGCGATCTTGCCGGTCTTGATGATCGACTGGGAATGCCCCTTGGAGCGGCGGATGATCGCATGGATCCGCGCCACCAGCTCCTCCCGGTGGAAGGGCTTGGTCATGTAGTCGTCGGCGCCGAACCCGAAGCCGCGGATCTTGTTTTCGGTATCGTCGGCGCCGGTCAGGATCAGGATCGGCGTGTCGATCTTCGCCATGCGAAGCTGGCGCAGCACCTCATGCCCGTTCATGTCCGGCAGGTTGAGATCGAGCAGGATCAGATCGTAGTCATAGAGCTTCGCCAGATCGATGCCTTCTTCCCCGAGATCGGTGCAATAGACATTCAGATTGGCATGGGTCAGCATCAACTCGATACTGCGGGACGTGGTGGGATCGTCCTCTACCAACAGGATTCTCATCAGGCGTTCTCCGCATTAATCCCTCGATCACCCCCACACTGGATCAGAATGGTTAATCACAAGTTACCGTAGCGGCAGGATTATTCTGATCAACCTAAAGTTGACGATATTTCTGGATCGCCGTCACTTTCAAGGCCTTTTCGCCGTGCTTTTCGACGGCATCGCGCCAGATCTCGAACTCCTCCTCGCTGAGCGCGTAACGCTCGAGCGCCTCCCTCAGCGGCAGAAGGCCGTAGGCCACTGCCCTGACAACCCGCGCCTTGCGGCTCGCCACCCAGCGGCGCGTCTCGGCCGGCGGCAGGTCGGCCCGCGTCATGATCGTTCCGTCGGGAAGCGTAATGGCCCTCGGCCCGTCGATTTTCTTCAGGAACATGGTACACCCCTTGTCTTCGCCCGCGGAAAATCTGGACCGCCAGACTTAAGGAGGGGTGAAACTGCGGGTTGTGAGTGGATCGAATTTTCCTATATTCCATTCGATCTTCCCCGGAGTGCACGATGGCGCTGGACCACCACGGACTGAATTCGCTCGGCTTGCCGAAGCCCCCCGCCGAAACGCGGGTCGTCGTCGCCATGTCGGGCGGCGTCGACAGCTCGGTCGTCGCGGCCATGCTGAAGGAGGAAGGCTACGACGTCGTCGGCGTCACCCTGCAGCTTTACGACCACGGCGCGGCGCTGGCCAGGAAGGGCGCCTGCTGCGCGGGTCAGGATATCCACGATGCCCGCCGGGTGGCCGAGGCGATGGGCTTTCCGCACTATGTCCTCGACTATGAGAACATGTTCCGCGAGGCGGTGATCGACGAATTCGCCGACGCGTATCTTGCCGGCGCGACGCCGGTGCCCTGCATTCGCTGCAACGAGCGGGTGAAGTTCAAGGATCTTCTGGCAACGGCCAGGGATCTCGACGCGGATTGCATGGCGACCGGGCACTACATCCAGCGCAAGATGGGGGCGAACGGGCCGGAACTGCATTCGGCCGCCGACCCGAACCGCGACCAGTCCTATTTCCTCTTCTCGACGACGCCGGAGCAGCTGGCCTACCTGCGCTTCCCGCTCGGCCATCTCGCCTCGAAGGCCGAGACCCGCGCGCTTGCGGCGAAGTACGGGCTTTCGGTCGCCGACAAGCCCGACAGTCAGGACATCTGCTTCGTGCCGAACGGCGACTACGCGAGCGTGATCGAAAAGCTGCGCCCCGGCGCGGCCGATCCGGGCGAGATCGTCGACATGGACGGCAATGTCCTCGGCAGCCACCGGGGCGTCATCCACTACACGATCGGCCAGCGCCGCGGTCTCGGCATCGGCGGGCTCGAGGATCCGCTCTACGTGGTCAAGCTCGACCCCGCGACCCGGCGCGTCGTCGTCGGGCCGAAAGAGGCGCTCTCGACCCGCACGGTTCCGGTCCGCGAGATCAATTGGCTCGGCGACGGGGACTTCGACGCGGCCGCCGAACGGCCGGTCCATGTCCGCATCCGCTCCACCCGGCCACCGCGACCGGCCGTGATCCGGCCCCTGTCGGCCACGACGGCGGAGGTCGAGCTTCTCGACCCCGAAGAGGGCGTCAGCCCCGGCCAGGCTTGTGTCTTCTACGACCCGGACGGCAGCCGCATTCTCGGCGGCGGCTGGATCTGGCGCGGAAACTGATCCTCTTCACCTTGCTTCAAATATCCCCCGAGGAGCGTCCTTCGGCAGCCGTGGGAGCCTCCGGCGGGGATATTTCCGGCGAGATGATGTCCAGGGCCTCAGAGATGCGCGAGGACCGAGCGCGCCGCGCGCAGCCCCGGAGCCTCGCCGCCCTGTCCGAGCCGGTCCATCGTCAGCGCCATCGCCGAAAGCTGGGCCGCGCGGGCATCCTCGTCGTCGACGAGCCGCGCGAGTGCGGCGGCGATCGGGCCCGGGCGGCAGGCAGGGCCGAGGAATTCCGGGATGGTCCGGGTCTCCGACACGATATTGACGAGCGTCACCGTGTCGATCAGGGCGGCTCGTTTCATCATCTGCCAGGTGAGCCAGTTGAAATCATGCGCGATGACCATCGGGATCCGGTTGGCCGCGAGCTCCAGACTGACCGTGCCCGACGCGGCGAGCGCGATATCGGCGGCGGCGAAGGCCGCGCGCTTGTCGTCGGCGCCCTCGACCACGAGCGGCACGACCTTCCAGCCGGCCACGATACCGCGCACCAGCGCGCTGACGCCGCGCACGGTGGGGATCACGACGCGCAGGGTCGGCTCGCGGTCGCGCAGCCGGGCGATCGCCTCCTCGAAGCGCGGCGCGAGACGGGTGACCTCGCTGCGCCGCGAGCCCGGCAGGCAGAGGAGGAGCGGCTGGTCGGCGCCGATCATGTGCGTCTCGCGGAACGCCTCCGCCTCGTCGGCGGTACCGAGGCGGTCGGCCACGACCGGATGGCCGACGAAATCGCAGGTCATGCCGGCAGCTTCCATATAGGGCGGCTCGAAGGGAAAGAGTGCCAGCACATGGTCGATGACGGGCGCCATCTTCGCGGCCCGGCCCGGACGCCAGGCCCAGACCGTCGGCGCGACATAGTGCATGGTCCGGAGCGCGGGCCGCAGGGTCCGCGCTGCGGCGGCGACGCGGAGGCAGAAATCCGGGCTGTCGATGGTGATGAGGGCGTCGGGCGCAAGCTCCGCCACGGCCGCGGCGGTTTCCGCGATCCGGCGCTTCAGATGGCGGTATTTCGGCAGGATCTCCACCAGCCCCATGACCGAGAGCTCTTCCATCGGGAAGCGGCTCTTCAGCCCTTCGGCCTCCATCCTCGGGCCGCCGACACCGTGGAAGGCGATGCCGGGCGCGAGGGTCTTCAGTCCCGCCATCAGGGCGGCCCCGAGGGCATCGCCGGAAGCTTCGCCCGCGATGAGGAACAACTTCATCGTTCCCGCGCCCAGAGGAAGAGGCCGGCGGCCCTGGCCGCTTCCACCATCGCGGCGGGGTCGAGCAGGATCACCCCCGACGCTTCCCAGGCGATGCCGGCAAGACCGGCGGCGGCGGCGGCGCGGACCGTGTCGGGCCCGAGCGTCGGCAGATCGACCCGGCGGTCCTGAGAGGGCTTCGGCGCCTTGTAGAAGACGCCCCGCGCACCTGCCGGATCGGGTCTGAGCCTGGGAGCATGGAGTGCCACGAAGGCCAGCATCGCGTCGGTGCCCGGCAGCGTTTCGACGGCAAGGCAGAGCCCCTGCGCCACCACGGCCCCCTGCCCGAGATCGAGCGCGCCGAGGCCCGCGACGATTTCGGCGGCGCGGGCGGCGTCGCGGCGATCGGCCTCGCCCGGCGTGCCGGCGAGAAGTCCGGCGCCGGGAACGAGGTCGGGCGCGAGCGTCTCGGCACCGACGACCTCGAACTCCCAGTCCTCGAAGATCGCGATGACTTCGCGGAGCGCCGCGTCATCACCCTCCCCGATCGCGGCGAGAAGCCGGGGCACGAGCGTCGCCGTTCTCGGATCGAACAGCTCCGGGTCGAGGCGCGGGCGTCGGATCGCCCCGGCAAAGACGACGCGGGTCACTCCGCGCGCGGCGAGATCGTCGAGAAGGAGCGCAAGACGCTCGATACGGAACCGGATCGGGGTCACGCCCGAAACGTCGGCCGGAAACCCGTCGAGTTCGGCCAGGATGCAGGTCTCGCCGCGTTCCGCGAGCGCCGCGACGAGCCGGGCCGGCAGCCCGCCCTCGCCGGCGATGATCGCCGTTCCGCTCATCGCGGCGTGAGGAAGGAGCGGTCGGACGGGCCGAGGATGAAGTCCAGCACCTCGCGCACGAGCGCGCAGTCGGGATTCTCCGCCGACCGTGCCCGCGCGGTATCCCGGAAGGTGCCCTGCCCCAGCGCCGCGACCAGATCGCGAAGCGCGGTGATGTCGCCGCGCCCGGCCCCGCGCCGTTTCAGGCCGACGAGGTTCAGCCCGTCGAGCGTGCCGCGCGGGCCCTGAACGAGACCGTGGGGGATCACGTCGGCCGTCACCATCGTCACCGCGCCGATCATGGCGCCGCGGCCGATGCGGACGAACTGGTGGACACCGGAGAGGCCGCCGACGATGACCTCGTCCTCCAGCACGCAATGGCCGGCAAGGGCGGCGTTGTTGACAAGGATGACCTTGTTGCCGAGCTGGCAGTCATGCGCGACATGGGCCCCGGCCATCAGAAGGCAATCGTCGCCGATCCGGGTCACGCCACCGCCGCCCCCCGTGCCGACATTGATCGTCACGTGTTCGCGGATGCGGTTGCGCGCGCCGATCACGAGCGACGTATCCTCTCCCTGGAACTTCAGGTCCTGAGGGATTTCGCCGATGGTCGCGAAGGGAAAGATGACCGTGCCCTCGCCGATCTCGGTCCGGCCGGTGATCACGGCATGGCTCTTGACCTCGACCGCCCGGCCAAGCACCACCTCCGGCCCGATCAGGCAGAACGGCCCGACCCGGCATCCCGCGCCGATACGCGCGCCCGGCTCGACATGCGCCGAGGGATGGATCTGCGCGCTGGGGTCGATGGTCATCCTCAGTCCCTGAGATCCATCATCGCGGCGATCTCGGCCTCGCAGGCGAGTTGGTCCCCGACCATCGCCCGGCCATCGAACTTCCAGATCTTGCCGCCGCCGCGCTTGACCGTCATGTGCAGTTCCAGAACGTCGCCGGGAACGACCATGCGGCGGAAACGGCAGGAATCGATCGAGAGGAAGTAGGTCAGGAGATCACGGCCCACCACATCCATCGAGATGCCGACCAGAACCGCCGCCGCCTGTGCCATCGCCTCGACCACCAGCACGCCCGGCATGATCGGCTTGGCCGGGAAATGGCCGGTGAAATGCGGCTCGTTGAAGGTGACGTTCTTGATGCCGACACACCCCTTGTCGGGGACGATATCGACGACCTTGTCGATCAGCAGGAAGGGGTAGCGATGCGGAATGATCCGCTGGATCAGATGGATGTCGGCCTCGGTGATCGGCTCTGCTGTCATGAGATCGTCTCCCCCGCGATGGTCCGGTCTAGCTAGCAACTCGCCCCGGCGCTGGCAAGAAGAAGCGCTCAGTTGCCGTCATCCGCCGCGCCCGGTGCCTCCGTCCCGTCGGCGGGCGCCGGCATCGGCACATCCTCCCCGGCACCGATCGAGGCGTCGATCCGGGCGACCATTTCCCCGGTGATGTCGATCACGTCGGCGGCAAGGAAGATCGCACGGGAATCGAGGACCGCGACCGCGCCCCGGCTGCGGAGAACCTCGCCCATGACCGGCAGTGCCGCCGCATAGAAGCGCTGGCGTTCGGTGTCCTGCATCTGACCGATGGCGCGCGCCTTCGCATCCTGCGTGTGGCGGATTTCGGTGACCTTGGCGTCGAAAGCGTCGGCTGCCGTCCGGAATTCCTCGGCCGGCATCGAGGCGCGTTTTTCCGTGAGCGCTTTTTCCTCGGCCGTCAGGTCCGTCTCGATCCGACGGTTCTCCGCGGCGAGGTCCGCAGATGCCGCCTCGATCCGCGCAGCCGCGCGTTTTCCCCAAAGCGTTTCGGCAAAAAGCCGATCCTGATCCAGCGTCAGGATCGGACTTTGGACCGGCTGGGCTGGCGCGGTTTGTGCAATCGCAACATTGGCGCCGGCGAGCCATGCCAGCGCCAGGAGTGCGGACCAGAACCGGCCCATCAGAACCGCGTCGAGACGGTCAGGTCGAAATTCTGCTCCTTGTCGTAGCTCTGCTTGTCGAGCGCTTTCGAGAAGTTGAAGCGGAGCGGGCCAAGCGCGGTATCCCAGAAGATCGAGAAACCGATCGAGGAGCGCAGGTGCATCCCGTCGTCGATGATGCCCAGAGTGTTGTCGAGCCCCCAGACCGAGCCGAAATCGGCAAAAAGACCGCCGCTGATCCCGTATTCCTCGGGCAGTCCAAGCGGGAATTCCGCTTCCAGCCGCGCGACGGCGAAGTAGTTGCCACCGACCGCGTCCTCGTTGGTCGCGGTCAGATCGCGCGGACCAATGCCGTTCGGTTCAAATCCCCGGATCTTTCCGTTCCCGGTGAACCGGTCGACAAGCCGGCTGTCGCCGCCGCTCGTGAACAGCGCACCGCCTTCGATCTCCGCCCGCAAGGTGACTTCCTCGCGGAACGCCTTCATTTGATAGGAGGCAAGAGCCGTGGATTTGACCGACTGGATATCGCCGCCGACGCCGGCAAAATCCTGCCCGAACTCGAACCGGACCGAGCGGTTCGGATCAAGGCCACCGATCCGGGTGTCGTAAGCATAGCGGTAGCCGAGCGAGCTGGTCAGTTCGGCGCCACGGGCTTCCTCGTTCTTCAGGAGCTGGGAGGAATTGGCGTCGACATCGTAGATCTCGTCCTGCGAGACCTTGTAGCTCAGTTCGAGACTGCTGAATTCGCCCATCGGGAACTCGATCGACGGAGAACCGCCGATCCGTTTCGTCGAGTAGTCCGAATTGTCATTCTCCGTAGTGTTGTAATAGGCGGAGAAGCGGAACTTCAGGTCGCGGTCGAGGAAGGCAGGTTCGACGAACGTGATCGAGCTGTTCTTGTTGTCCGTCCCCGCGGCGAGATTGAGGCTGACATACTGGCCGCGTCCGAGGAAGTTCGCCTCGCTCAGTCCGATATTGAATCCGACGCCATTGGAAACCGAGTAGCTCGCGCCGAAGCTGAGCGAGCCGGTCGGCTTTTCCTCGACGTTCACGTCGACAATGACCTGGTCGCCCGCTGTGCCCTGACGCGAATTGACCTCTGCCGTCTCGAAGAATCCAAGCGCCCGGGTCCGCTCCGCGCCCTCGCGGATCTCGCGCGGATTGAACGGGTCGCCTTCCACGGTTTTGAACTGACGCCGGATGACCTTGTCGAGCGTGGTAGCGTTGCCTTCAATGTCGATGCGCTCGACGAAAACCCTCGGTCCCTTGGTCAACGCGAAGACAATGTCGAGCGTCTGGTCGCGCTCATTGCGGGTGACGCGGGGCACGATGTTGACGAAATTCAGCCCCTGATCGAGAGCGATCTTCTCCATCCGGCTGATCGTGGTATCGATCGCGAGAGGAGAGTAGGTCGCACCCGGACGGATCCGGACAACGGCGTCGTAGGGCGCGGCGTCCACGCCCTCGTATTCACTGACCGTCGTGATCTTGCCGAACTTGTAGCTCAGACCTTCACGGACCGCGAAGGTCAGGAAGAAACCATCGCGTTCACGGGAAAATTCGCGCGTCACCGACAGAACCTGGAAGTCGATGTAGCCACGGGCCCGATAGAAGTCGGTCAGCATCTGTTTGTCGAACTCGATGCGGTCGGCGACATAGGTGTCGCGTTGAATGATCGTGCGCAGCAAACCGGCCTGCTTGGTCCCGAGAACCTGCCGGAGGCGGCGGTCGGAATAGGCGCGGTTGCCCGTGAAGCTGAGCCGTTCAATCTCCGTCACCTTGCCTTCGCGGATCTCGAACACCAGATCGACGCGGTTGTTGCCGCGGTCGATGATCCTTGGCTCGACCCGTGCGGCGAGGCGGCCGGCATCGGCATAGGCCTGGGTGATCGCGGCCGCATCCGCCTCGGCCTGGGCTGCCGAGTAGACGCGGCGGGCCTGCGACTTGACGACCCCGGCGAGGTCCTCGTCCTTCAGCCGCCGGTTGCCCTCGAAGTTCACGATGTTGACCACGGGATTTTCCCGCACCCGGATGACGAGCGTGCCGCCGGAGGTGACAATATCCGCCGAAGCGAAGAGACCGGAGCCGATCAAGCGCTGGACAGCGTCGTTGAGCGCCGCGTCCGACACCGTCTCGCCCTGGGCGATTCCTGCGATCTTGACGATGGTCGCGGGCTCGATCAGTTCGTTACCTTCGACCGACACCCGGGAAAAGCTGTAGTTCTGCGCCTCGGCCTGGGTGAAGAGGAGCCCGCAAATCACGGTCAGAACGGTGAAAAGCGCAAACCTGAAACCGCCCTTCAGGTTGCGCCCGATTTTAAATCCATTGCGCCCGTCCGCCGACATGCTCTGCCCCCCGGGTTTTATTTACTACTCTCTGTCGAAGTGACTACCGGGAAAGGCGTATCTTGTCAAAAGGCACGGCGCGGCCCTTTGGGGCCGCGCCGGTATTCGGGCGATAGAAGACTGCCGCGCGGACAGTCAGTGCATGAAGGGGTTTTCCGGGCTCTGGAACTGCGTCAGCTCGGCGCCGATCATCGCGCCGCCGGCAAGGCCGAGGACGATGGCCAGCGGGATCAGGATACGGTCCAACCCGAGGTCGAGCACCAGAGAAAAGCCGCGATATCCGCTCTGAATCAGCTGCATGGGCCTGAACCTTCGATGACCTGGACGATTGGCCCAAAAATTAGGCGCCGAATATGGCAGCAATGCGGCACGATGGGGGCGCTATTGCGCTGCCGCGCCGCGGCATCCGTCCCTCAGCGGCAGAAGAGGTCGTTGGTCAGGCCGAAGAGCATCAGCGCGAGAACGAGCGTCAGCCCGACGGCCATCGCCACGTTCATGAAGCGGTCCGGCGGCGGCTTGCCCGTCGCCCATTCATAGGCGTGAAAGACCAGATGCCCGCCGTCGAGGACCGGAATCGGGAAGAGATTGAGAAGCCCGATCGCCGTCGAAAGCGCCGCGATGAGCCAGACGAAGGAGGACAGCCCCGCACTCGCGGCCGCCCCCGTGGCCTGTGCCATGCCGACCGGGCCGTTGAGGTTGCAGGTGGAAATCTTGCCGGCCACCATCGAGGAAAGCGCCGAGAAGGTGGTCTCGATGATTCCCCAAGTCTGACCGACCCCGGATTGCAGGGCTTCGCCAAGGCCCGGCGCCCGCGTCGCGGGATCGAACATAAAGCTGCCCGAAATGCCGATCTGATAGCCGGTCTGAAGCCCGCCATCCTCGGCCGTGACCGGACGTTCGCGGGGCGCGAGCCTGGTCTCGAACTCCGTTCCGTCGCGCCAGACGCTGAGCGTGATGGGCTCGCCGCCGCTTTGCTTCACGATAGCCTGCAGATCGTCGAACCGCGGCGTCGGTGTGCCGTTCATGGCGAGGATGACATCGCCTTCCCGAAGCCCGGCATCCATCGCCGCGCTTTTCGGCAGCACCGCGAGCACAAGCGCCGGGATCAGCGTCGGCCCGTCCACCGTCACCTCCTGCCCGTCCCGCAGGACCCGGTAAGCGACCGATGCATCGTCCGGCAGCATCTCGGCCACCTTGCCGAGCGCCTCGTAATCCGGTGTCTCGTGCCCCGCCACCGACAGGATACGATCGCCGGGCATCAGGCCGTTCTCCACCGGAAGGGGCCGCAGCGCCTCGATTTCCGGCGCATCTGTGGCGACGCCGCTGACAAAAAGCATGCCCGCGAAGACGACGACCGACAGGACGAAGTTGAAGGCCGGGCCCGCGAAAACCGTCGCGGCGCGCGCCCAGAGCGGGGCACCGTGCATCGTGTGCCGGCGTTCGTCGTCCGAAAGCCGCGACATCGTTGTCGTGTCTGCCCCGGCGGAGGCCGCGTTGGCGTCGCCAAGGAACTTCACATAACCGCCGAAGGGCACGGCGGCGATCTGCCAGCGGGTACCACGCCGGTCCATGCGGCTCCACAGCACCGGGCCGAACCCGAGAGAGAAGACGTCGGCATGGATGCCGGACCAGCGGCCGACGATGTAGTGCCCGTATTCGTGCACCGCGACGATGATCGACAACGCAATCACGAATGCGCCGGCGGTGTAGGCAAAATCGCCGAGCGAGGTCAGAAGTCCGGGAAAATCCAAGGTCAGATCCTGTCGGTTTCGCCGATCACCTCGCCGGCAATGCGGCGGGCAGATCGGTCCATGTCGTAAACCATATCGAGGCTCGTGGCCGGTTTGCCAAGCCCACCCTGCCCGGAAAGCCGGTCGAGCACCTCTTCGACAACACCGGACATGGCCGTGAACCCGATGCGGTCGGCGATGAAGGCATCGAGCGCGGCCTCCTTCGCGGCGTTGAACGCGGAGCCGGCAAGGCCGCCCGCCGCCATCACCTCCCGCGCCAGCCGGAGTGCGGGGTACCGCGCCGGATCGGGGGCGGAGAAGGTCAGCCGCCCGATCGCCGCGAGGTCGAGCCGCGCGACGGGCAGATGCGCCCGGTCGGGCCAGTTCAGCGCGTAACCGATGGCATGGCGCATGTCGGGGGCGCCAAGATGCCCGATCATGCCACCGTCGCGGAAGCTGACCAGCGCGTGGAGCATCGATTCGGGATGGACGAGGACCTCGATCCGGTCGGGGTCTATTCCAAAGAACTCCCTTGTCTCAATGACTTCCATCGCCTTGTTGAACATGGAGGCGCTGTCGATAGTAATCCTCTGCCCCATGTTCCAGTTCGGATGCGTGGACGCTTCGGCCACCGATGCGCGGGCGAGGTCTTCAAGCGGCCAGTCACGGAAGGCGCCGCCCGAGGCGGTAATCGTGATCCGCTCCACCGCGTCCATATCCTCGCCCGCCAGCGCCTGGAACACCGCGGAATGCTCGCTGTCGACCGGCAGGATCCGCGCCGAATGGCGGGCGGCCTCTTCCATCAGCAAGGGACCGGCCGTCACCAGGCTTTCCTTGTTCGCGAGCGCCAAAGTCCCGCCATGCGCCAGAGCCCGGAAACCGGGCGCGAGGCCGGCGGCACCGACGATGCCGGACATGGCCCATTCGGCGGGCCGGTCGGCGGCCTCGGCCACGGCGGCGTCGCCAGCCGCCGTGGCGATCCCCGTGCCGGTGAGGGCCTCCCGCAGGTCCGGCAATAGCGCCTCATCCGCAATGACGGCGATCTCTGGCCGGAGCACCCGCGCCTGTTCGGCAAGCCGCCGCACGTTGCGGCCGGCCGTCAGGGCGACGATGCGGTATGTGTCCGCCCCGCCCTGCCGGGTCAGGAGATCGAAGGTGCTTTCACCGATCGACCCGGTGGCGCCGAAGACCGAAACGCGGCGCATGACTTAGAACCTGACGACGGGCACATCCGTCAGTTGCGCCACGAGAAGCATGAAGAGCGCGGCCCCGAGAAGCCCGTCGAACCGGTCCATCAATCCGCCATGCCCCGGGATCAGGTTCGACGAATCCTTCACCCCGGCCTTCCGCTTGATCGCGCTTTCGGCGATATCGCCCAGTTGCGACGCGAAGGCCAGCAGGGCCGAGATCCACAAGAGGTCGATGCCGGCGGTAGAGAGGCGTAGGAAGACGAGCCCGATAAGAGCCGCGGCGATCCAGCCCGCCACCGTGCCGGACCATGTCTTCTTCGGGCTGAAGCGTGGCCAGAATTTCGGTCCCCCGAAGATCCGGCCCGCGAAATAGCCGGCGATATCGGTGACGACGACGACGAGGACCAGCCAGAGAAGCCACAAGAGCCCGTAGCCCTCACGGAAGGCGACGAGCCCGTAGCTCGCGATCATGACCATCGCCGCGTAAAGCACGAAGGCGAGACGCATCGGCCGTTTCGGGCGCAAGAGACCAAAGAGCGTAGGCACCATGAGAAGTGGCAGATGATAGGGGTTGTGCGAGACGAGGATCGTGCTGAGGATCACGGCAGCGGCGGCGGCCAGCAAGAGCGCCTCGGCCGGACGGCCTGGATCGGTCATCCGCGCCAGTTCCCAGATCATCAGCGCGCCAGCGACGATGGCAAGTCCGGCGAACCATGGCCCACCCATCCAGACCAGCGTCAACCCGCCCACTGCCATCACGGCGCCCGAGATCAGGCGCGGGGCAAGGTCGCCCCATTTGCCGGCATCGCTCATGCCGTCAGCGCGCCGCCGTAGCGGCGTTCGCGCGCGTGGTAGCGCGACAGGATCGCCTCAAGCTCGGCCGGGGTGAAATCCGGCCACAGGGTCTCGGTGAATTCGTATTCGGCGTAGGCCGACTGCCAGAGGAGGTAGTTGGAAATCCGCGTCTCTCCCGAGGTGCGGATCACGAGGTCGGGATCCGGCAGGTCATGGGTGTCAAGCCGCGCCTCGAGCGCGGCATCGTCCACAGCCTCGGGGGCGATCCGTCCCGCAGCCACATCCTCGGCCAGTGTCCGTGCCGCGCGGGCCAACTCGTCCCGGCCGCCGTAGTTGATCGCGACCGTCAGGTGCAGCCGGTCGTTGTTCTTCGTCTTTTCCTCGATCCCGGCCATCAGCTTCTGCAGCTTCTTGTCGAGCCGGTCGCGGCTGCCGATGAAGCGCAGGCGCACGCCTTCGGCCGAAAGACGCTCCGCCTCGGACTGGATGTAGCGGGCGAAGATCGTCATCAGGCCGATGACCTCTTCGGTCGACCGCTTCCAGTTCTCGGTCGAGAAGGCATAGAGCGTGAGATAGCGGATCCCGAGGCCCGGTGCGGCCTCGACGATGGTGCGGACGCGCTCGGCCCCCCTGCGGTGGCCGACGAGACGCGGCCAGCCGCGCGAGGTCGCCCAGCGTCCATTGCCGTCCATGATGATGGCGACATGTGACGGCGCGGCGCCCGTGATGTCCTTCGCGGCCATTGGCCCTGCCCTTTCCGGCCCCCGTGGCAAGTCCTCAGACTTGCATGATCTCCGCCTGCTTGTCTTCCAGTGCCTTGTCGACGGCGGAGATCTGCCGATCGGTCAGGCCCTGCACCTCGTCGTGCCAGAACTTCTGATCGTCTTCGCTCATCCCGTCGTTCTTGGCCTTCTTGATCTGGTCCATGCCGTCGCGGCGCACGTTGCGGATCGCGACGCGCGCGCTCTCGGCATATTGCGCGGCGACCTTCGTCAGTTCGCGGCGGCGCTCCTCGTTCAGCTCGGGGATCGGCAGCATGATGATCGTGCCGTTGAGCTGCGGGTTGATGCCAAGTCCGCTGTCGCGGATCGCCTTCTCGACCTTGCCGACAAGGCCCTTGTCCCAGACGTTGATCGTGACCATCCGGGGTTCCGGCACATTGACGGTGCCAACCTGGTTGATCGGCGTCATCGCGCCGTAGGCATCGACCATGACCGGTTCCACCATGCTCGCCGAGGCGCGCCCGGTGCGCAGACTCGCGAATTCGTGGCGCAGCGCCACCATCGCGCCGTCCATCCGGCGTTCAAGATCGTCGATGTCGATTTCGATGTCGTCTGACATGGGAAAAGTCCGTATTGGGTCGTCAAATTGCTGTTCGGCGCCCTTTACCACGAAAGGCGCAGGAAAGGATAGGATTCAACCGCCGACGCGGGTGTAAGTTCCGCGGCCCGAAAGAATGCCCCGGAAACCGCCGGGCTCGTCGAGCGAAAAGACGATGATGGGAAGGTGATTGTCGCGCGCGAGCGCGATGGCCGAGGCGTCCATCACGCCGAGATGCTTTTGCAACACTTCATCGTAGCTGACCGTGTCGTAGCGCTTGGCATCGGCGTGTTTCTTCGGGTCCTTGTCGTAGACCCCGTCGACCTTCGTGCCCTTGAAGATCGCCTGGCACGCCATTTCGTTGGCGCGCAGCGTCGCGGCGGTGTCGGTGGTGAAATAGGGGTTTCCGGTGCCGGCGGCGAAGATGCAGACCCGCTTCTTCTCGAGGTGCCGGACGGCGCGGCGGCGAATGTAGGGTTCGCAGACCTGATCCATCGGGATCGCGCTGATCACGCGGGTATGGACGCTGAGCTGTTCGAGCGCCGCCTGCATCGCGAGCGCGTTCATCACGGTGGCGAGCATGCCCATGTAATCGGCGGTCGTCCGCTCCATCCCCTGAGCGGAGCCCTGAAGGCCGCGGAAGATGTTGCCGCCGCCGATCACCATGCAGATCTCGACGCCGAGGTCGTGGACCGATTTCACCTCGGCCGCGATGCGGGCCACGGTCGGGGGATGCAGGCCGTAGCCCTGATCTCCCATCAAGGCCTCGCCCGATATCTTCAGAAGAACGCGCTTGTAGGTTACCTTGGGTTCTTCCGCCCCTGCCATTCTTCGCTCCACTTGCCGCCTCTTTTGTTCCGGCGCAAAATGAATGAAATCGACGGCGGGTTCAACCGGCCTCGGCGGGAAAGCGGCAGAGGTCTGCGGCCCGCCATCCAAGACACGTGAAGAGTGGCGGGCACAGCACTGGAATTCATCGACAATATCGACCCCGAAAAACCGGTCGTCATCGCCGGACCGACGGCGTCGGGGAAATCCGCTCTGGCCCTGCGTCTGGCCGAGACGCAGGGCGGCGTAATCGTCAATGCCGATGCGTTGCAGGTCTGGTCGACCTGGCGGATTCTGTCGGCACGGCCAACGGCGGAAGACGAGGCCCGCGCGCCGCACCGGCTCTACGGTCACCTCGCCCCCGGTGCCGACTATTCCGTGGGGCATTGGCTGCGGGAGGTGGCCCCCCTTCTGGAAGGCCCGGAACGCCCGATCATCGTCGGCGGCACCGGGCTTTATCTCAGCGCCCTGACCGAGGGTCTGGCCGAGATTCCGCCCGTGCCGGCGGCGATCCGCGCGGAGGCCGCCGCCCGCCTCGCCGATGGCGGGCCCGCGGCGCTCCTGGGCGAAATCGACGCCGAAACGGTATCGCGGATCGACCGGCGGAACCCCGCCCGCATCCAGCGCGCCTGGGAAGTCGCCCGCGCCACCGGCCGCGGCCTGTCCGCCTGGCAGGACGAAACCGGCGCGCCGCTTCTGTCGGCCGACCGCGCCACCCTCATCGTCCTCGACGCGGAGCGCGACTGGCTGGCCGGGCGGATCGACCGCCGTTTCGAGGCGATGGTGCGGCAGGGCGCACTCGACGAGGTTCGCGCCACCCTCGCCCGCTGGGATCCGAAGGCGCTTTGGGCCAAGGCCATCGGCGCCCCCGAAATGGTCGCGCATCTGCGCGGCGAGATGACGCTGGAAGCGGCGGTGACGGCCGCCCAGGCGTCCAGCCGGCAATATGCGAAGCGCCAGAGGAGCTGGTTTCGCGGCCGGATGCGTGGCTGGACATGGCTGCGGCCAGAGTGACAAGCCGGCCACGCTCCGCCGATCCTGCTGATTCCGCATATTTTTTCCTTGGGGATTGGCGGCCGGCTGGCTATGATCCGGCGACCGCTCAGACGACCCTCCTTTCGCCGCCCGACCGTCGGCCCGATCCTGAGGACCCTGCCCTTGAAGCTTTTCTCTGGCACGCCGCTGTCGCAATTCTCCGACCGGCCCGCCGCCAAGACCGCACCCAAGGCACCGGCAGCCGCGCCGGCGATTCCCGAAACGTCAGCAAAGTCGCCGCTGCGGATCGTGCCGATCCCGCGCCTGGCCGCCGGCGGACGCTGGCGGATCGAGGCGATGCGGTCGCTGTCGGAACCGCTCCTTCTGTGGTTCACCCGAGGTCAGGGCCGGATCACGGTGGGCGGCGTAACGCGGGGCTACGGCGTCCACAACGCGATCTTCATTCCGGCCGGCGTCATGCACGGGTTCGAGGTCGGCGCACAGACCTACGGCACGGCGGTCTTCTTCGGTCGCGGCTGCACGACGGACCTGCCGCAAACGCCCCAGCATCTGCGCATCCGCGAAGTCGGCCCGCAAGCCGAGTTGTCGGGGCTGATCGACAACATCCAGCGCGAGCTGGAAAGCGGCAAGCCCGGCGCGGAACGTGCGGCGCAACATCATCTCGGCCTGCTCGGTGTGTGGCTCGAACGCCATGTCGATGCGGATGGGGCCGGCGCCAAGAAATCCGATGCCGCCCGGCGCCTCGCCGCGCGCTATTCGGCCCTTCTGGAAAGCGAATTCCGCTCGGGCAAGGGCGTGGCCGAATATGCCCGCGCCCTCGGCGTCACGCCCACGCACCTGACGCGGGTCTGCAACCAGACCTGTGGCCGCTCGGCCTCGGACATCCTTCATGACAGGGTGATCTTCGAAGCACGGGTTTTGCTCGCCGAAACCGGGATGCCGATCGCCCGGATCTCGGAGGCGCTGGGCTTCACCTCGGCGGCGTATTTCACCCGTGCGTTCCAGCACCGGACAGGAAAGACCCCCTCGGCGTTCCGCCGCTCCGTCTGAGAGCCTCCCCGCCGTCCGCGATGTCGCAAAAAGACCGCTCGTGACGGAATCGGGCGTTGACGCAGGGGGAAAAAAAGGGCGCAATGCGGGCGTGAGCACAGATCCGGCTGCGTCAGCTACCGCCCGTTCAGGGGCATAGGCGCAACGGAATCAGAGAACGACTCGCAGGGAGAAAACTATGACCAAGCATTTCGCGCCGGAGATCCATCCGGCTGCCATTCACTATGCCGACGAAGTCCGCGCGGGCACGTTGAGCCGCCGGGAGTTCCTGACCCGGGCCTCCGCGCTTGGCGTGAGCAGCGCGGCGGCTTACGGCCTCTTGGGCCTCAAGGCCCCGGCGCTGGCGCAGGACACCCCGAAACCGGGCGGCACGCTGCGCATGCAGATGGAAACCAAGGCGCTCAAGGACCCGCGCACTTTCGACTGGTCCCAGATCGCCGACTTCGCGCGGGGCTGGCTGGAATACCTTGTCGAATACAATGCTGACGGGACGTTCCGCGGCATGTTGCTGGAAAGCTGGGAAGTCAACGACGACGCCACCGAATACACGCTGAAGGTCCGTCAGGGCGTGAAGTGGAACAACGGTGACGACTTCACCGCCGAGGACGTGGCCCGCAACATCACGGGGTGGTGCGACGCCGAGGTCGAGGGCAACTCGATGGTCGCCCGCATGGGCGGTCTCGCCGACGAGACGACCAAGAAGGCCCGGGACGGGGCCATCACGGTGGTGGACACCCATACCGTCAAGCTGTCCCTGCCCGCGCCCGACATCACCATCGTCGCCGGCATGGCGGATTATCCCGCGGCGATCGTGCATTCGAGCTATGCGGGCGGCGATCCGACCGACAATCCGATCGGTACCGGGCCGTACATGCCCGAGACCAACGAGGTCGGCGTCAAGCAGGTTCTGGTCAAGAATGCCGACCAGGTCTGGTGGGGCACCGATGTCTATGGGGGCCCCTACCTCGACCGGATCGAGTATATCGACCTCGGCACCGATCCCTCGGCTTATCTTGCCGCGGCAGAAGCCGAAGAAATCGACGTCACCTACCAGACCACCGGCGACTTCGTCGAGATCTTCGACGGGCTGGGCTGGACCAAGTCCGAGGCGGTGACTTCCGCCACGATCTGCGTCCGCTTCAACCAACTGGCCGACCTCTACAAGGACGTCAAGGTGCGCAAGGGCCTGCAGATGATGGTCGACAATGCCGTCATCCTGGAACTCGGCTACGCCTCGCTCGGGACGGTGGCGGAAGATCATCACGTCTGCCCGATCCACCCGGAATATGCCGAACTTCCGCCGCTCGCGGTCGACCCGGCCGGCGGCAAGGCGCTGATCGACGAAGCGGGGCACGCGGATACCGAATTCGAGCTGATCTCGATCGACGACGACTGGCAGGCGGCGACCTGTGACGCCGTGGCCGCCCAGCTTCGGGACGGCGGTGTGAATATCAAGCGCACGATCCTGCCCGGCTCGACCTTCTGGAACGACTGGACGAAGTACCCGTTCTCGGCGACCGAATGGAACATGCGCCCGCTTGGCGTGCAGGTTCTGGCCCTCGCCTACAAGAGCGGCGGTGCCTGGAACGAAACGGCGTTCAGCAATGCCGAGTTCGACTCGCTTCTAGCCGAAGCCATGTCGATTGCCGACGCCGACAAGCGGCGCGAGGTCATGGCCAAGATCGAGAAGATCATGCAGGACGAGGGTGTGATCATCCAGCCCTACTGGCGGTCGCTCTATCGTCACTTCCGCGAGGGCGTGAAGGGCTGCGACATGCATCCGACCTTCGAACACCACCATTACAAGTGGTGGCTGGAAAGCTGATCGGCCTCTTGGGGGCGTGTGCCGCGGCGCGCGCTCCCGCCCCAATTCGTCTTTGTGACGCCCCGTTCCACCAGATGGCGGAAAGGACATAATAGCGCATGCTCACGTTCCTCCTCCGGCGCATCGTGACAATGATACTGACGGCGCTCTGCCTGACCTTCGTCGTATTCTACCTCACGAACCTGCCTCCGAACCTCGAGAAACTCGCCAAATCCGAAGCCGGAACCCGCATCTCGGACGCAGAGGTGCAAAGCTGGCTGGAAAAGAACGGGCATGGCAGCCCGCTTCTCGTCCGCTACGGCGAATGGCTGGGCGTCATGCCGGGCTGGACGCGCGAGGAAAACGGCGTGACCACGGGGCGTTGCATCGCGCGCGGGCAAGATCCCGCGACGGCGCCCGCCTTCTGCGGGGTTCTCGAAGGCTACTGGGGCTTTTCCTCGGTCTTCAAGGAAAATGTCGGCTCGATCATCGGCACCCGGCTCGGCCTGACGGGCGTTCTCATGTTCTGGGTGATGATGCTCATGGTGCCGGTCTCGCTCATCATCGGAATTCTCGCCGGGATGCGCGAGGGCTCGAAACTCGACCGTTCGCTCTCGACCTTCTCCATCGCCTCGACCGCCACCCCGGAATATGTCTCCGGCGTCATCCTCATCGCGGTCTTCGCGACCTCGATGGGCTGGAAGGTGTTCAAGGGCACCGCGACCTCGGCGATGGACAGCATCACCTTCGAGAACTTCTTCCTGCCGGTCCTGACCATCGCGCTTTACGGCATCGGCTATATCGCCCGGATGACCCGCGCCTCGATGACCGAGGTGATGACGGCGCAGTATATCCGCACCGCACGGCTGAAGGGCGTCAGCTTTGCCAACGTGGTGATGAAACACGCGCTGAGAAACGCCCTCATCGCGCCCTTCACCGTGATCATGCTCCAGTTCCCCTGGCTCCTGAACGGCGTCGTCATCGTCGAGACCCTCTTCAACTACAAGGGTTTCGGCTGGACGCTGGTGCAGGCCGCCGGCAACAACGACATCCAGCTTCTTCTCGGCTGTTCGGTCGTCGCCGTGGTCGTGGTGCTCACCACGCAGCTCATCTCCGACGTGGGCTACGTTTTCCTCAACCCCAGAATCAGGATCAGCTGACATGGAAGACCTTGGCTGGGGTGCCATCCTCTTCGGACTGGCAAAGCAATTCACGCCGGTCTGGATCGCGCTTGTCGTCACCTTCGCGGTGTCGATCCGCTACAAGCGGCGTCTCGGGCTCTATGGCAAGCTCTTCGATTCCACTATCGGCATGATCGGCTTCGCCATCGTCATGTTCTGGGTCTTCTCGGCGCTCTTCGCCGACCTGATCGTGACCCATGACACGCTGAGCCAGATTAGCCAGATGAAGAACAAGGCGCCCGGAACGCTGCAACCGGACGGGACCGCCTGGTACCTCCTCGGCGGCGATCACCTCGGGCGCGACGTCTTCTCCCGAATGGTCGCGGGCAGCCGCGTGGTGATCCAGATCGCCCCCCTCGCAACGCTCTTCGCCTTCATGGTCGGCGTGACGCTCGGCCTGCCGGCGGGATATTACGGCGGCCGGCTCGACACCGGGCTCTCGTTCCTCGCGAACCTCATCCTCGCCTTCCCGGTGATCCTCCTCTTCTACCTCCTCGTGACGCCGGAGATCGTGGAGACCGGGCTGCCGCAATACCTCGCGATCGTGCTCTTCCTCTTTCCGATCATCTTCCTGATGGTGCTGGTGAATTCGCGCTTCTACGTGATGCCGGCTTTCCGCAACAAGATGATGACGGCGATCGCGGTGGTCGGCGGCTACGTCTACCTCTCGCTCGTGGGCGAGGTCGGCACCAAGGTCGCGGTCCTGCCGAACGCGCTCGACCTCATCCACGTGCCGGGCAACATCCTCATCGTCTTCGTCTCGGTGGTCTTCGTGAACTCGCCCACCGTCTTCCGGATCGTCCGGGGCATCACGCTCGACATCAAGACCCGCGACTATGTCTCGGCGGCCCAGACCCGGGGCGAGCGGCCCTGGTACATCATGCTCTGGGAAATCCTGCCCAATGCCCGCGGGCCCCTCATCGTCGATTTCTGCCTCCGGATCGGCTACACCACGATCCTCCTCGGCACCCTCGGCTTCTTCGGCCTCGGCCTTTCCCCCGAAAGCCCCGACTGGGGCTCCACGATCAATGCCGGCCGCAAGCTCCTCACAATCGCGCCGCACCCCGCCATCGTGCCGGCCCTTGCGCTGATGAGCCTCGTCCTCGGCCTCAACCTCCTTGCGGACGGCCTCCGCGAGGAAAGCCTGAAGGACTGAGCCGGTGCGGCCCACCCTTCTTCTTGGCCGAAATACTCCGGGGGTCCGGGGGCAGCGCCCCCGGCTGACCCGCAAGGGAGACACGCCATGACCAAATGGGACTATGACGGCCCGATCCTCGAAATCGAGAACCTGTCGATCAGCTTCTTCACGCGCCTCCGCGAAATCCCCGCCGTGATGGACTTCTCCTGCGTGGTCCAGCCCGGCGAGGCGATGGGCCTCGTGGGCGAATCCGGCTGCGGCAAGTCCACTGTCGCCCTCGCCGTGATGCGCGACCTCGGCAAGAACGGCCGCATTGTCGGCGGAACGATCAAGTTCAAGGGCCGCGACCTCACGACGATGTCCGAGGAAGAACTGCGCCTCATCCGCGGCTCCGAGATCGCGATGATCTACCAGGAGCCGATGGCCTCCTTGAACCCGGCGATGAAGATCGGCCAGCAGCTCATGGAAGTGCCGATGATCCATGAGGGCATTTCGAAGGAGGAAGCCTGGAAACGCGCGCTCGAAGTCGTCACCGACGTGCGCCTGCCCGACCCCGAGCGGATCCTGAAAGCCTATCCGCACCAGCTTTCGGGCGGCCAGCAGCAGCGTATCGTCATCGCGATGGCGCTGATGTCGAAGCCGGCCCTTCTCATTCTCGACGAACCCACGACCGCGCTCGACGTGACGGTCGAAGCGGCGGTGGTCGATCTCGTCAAGGATCTCGGCCGCAAATACGGCACCTCGATGCTGTTCATCTCGCACAACCTCGGCCTCGTCCTCGACACCTGCAACCGGCTTTGCGTGATGTATTCGGGCGAGGCGGTGGAAACCGGCAGCATCGAGGATGTCTTCGACAAGATGCAGCACCCTTATACCCAGGCGCTCTTCCGCTCGATCCCTCTGCCGGGGGCGGACAAGAATTCGCGCCCCCTCGTCGCCATTCCCGGCAACTTCCCCCTCCCGCACGAACGGCCCCAGGGCTGCAATTTCGGCCCGCGCTGCGACTACTTCGTCGCCGGGCGCTGCGACAAGGCCGATATCCCGATGATCCATGTGCCGGGCAACGACCGCCACGATACCCGCTGCCTCAGGGTGGACGAGATCGACTGGGACGCGCCCGTGAAGGCGACGAAGACCGTCGAGAAGACACCGATCGGCGACGTCGTCCTGAAGATGGAGGACTTGAGGAAATACTACGAGGTCAGCGCCAACGCGCTCTTCGGCGGCGGCGACACCAAGGTCGTGAAAGCCAACGAGACGCTGAGCTTCGAGGCGCATGAGGGCGAGACGCTCGCCATCGTCGGCGAATCGGGCTGCGGCAAGTCCACCTTCGCGAAGGTACTGATGGGGCTGGAAACCGCGACCTCAGGCCAGATCTTCCTCTACGACAACGAGATCCAGTCGACCCCCATCGAATCCCGCAATACCGAGACGGTCTCGGGCGTCCAGATGGTGTTCCAGAACCCCTTCGACACGCTCAACCCCTCGATGACCGTCGGACGGCAGATCATCCGGGCGCTGGAGATTTTCGGCGAGGGCAATACCGACGACGAGCGTCGCCAGCGGATGCTGGAGCTTCTCGACCTCGTGAAGCTGCCGCGCGCCTTCGCCGACCGCATGCCGCGCCAGTTGTCGGGCGGGCAGAAGCAGCGGGTTGGCATCGCCCGCGCCTTCGCCGGCGGCGCCAAGATCGTGGTCGCGGACGAACCCGTCTCGGCCCTCGATGTCTCGGTGCAGGCGGCGGTCACCGACCTCCTGATGGAGATCCAGCGCAAGAACCGCACGACGCTTCTCTTCATCAGCCACGACCTGTCGATCGTCCGCTACCTCTCGGACCGGGTCATGGTGATGTATCTTGGCCATGTGGTGGAACTGGGCACGACCGATCAGGTCTTCTCGCCGCCCTACCATCCCTATACCGAGGCGCTCCTCTCCGCCGTTCCGATCGCGGACACCCGCGTCCAGAAGAAGCGGATCGTCCTCGAAGGCGATATCCCCTCGGCAATGAACCCGCCGCCCGGATGCCCGTTCCAGACCCGGTGCCGGTGGAAGTCGAAGGTGCCGGGCGGTATCTGCGATACCGAGATGCCGCCGGTCCGCATGCTCGCGAACGGCCATCAGATCAAGTGCCACCTCCCGGACGAGGAATTCGCCGCCATGGAGCCGGTGATCAAGATCGCGGCCGAGTGAGCGCCGGCAGGACGAGGCCCGTCGCCCCGAGGGCCACGACTTCGGCGCCGGTGCCGACCTTGTACCGGGCAAGGCCGGGCGCGCCTTCGGTATTCACGTCGCCGAGGTCGAGCATCCGGTAGCCGTCCGCCTTCAGACGCAGCACGGCCTGCCAGAGAAGGAGGTTGTGCGCGTTCTGCCGCCGGCCCTCTGGTCCGGCCCAGCCGATGTGGTAGGTGGCCCAGGGCCGGTGCAGGAGAAAGAGCATCGCGGCGATCACCTCGCCCCCACGCCGCGCCTCGACAAGAAGCGCGTGACCCGGATCTCCGGCGAGCCAGGCATGCGTGAACCGGGCCGGCAACGCCCGGTAGCCCCGCGCCTTCTGCTGCCCCGCATCAAGGGTCAGAAGCCGCGCGACCGGCGCCGGGTCGGGATGGCCGAGATGGACGCGCAGGCCCGCCGCCTCCGCCCGGACCAGCCGGTTGCGCCATTTGCCGCGAAGCCCGGCCCTAAGGCGCTCCACATCGGGTGAGAGGTCGAGCAGAGCCACATGGCGCGGGGTGACGATGGGCACGAAACCCCACCCGCCACCGCCGTCTTCCGGCATGACGACGAGCGGCGAGGCGGACCGGGCAAGGACGCGCAACGCCTCCAGCTTCTCGTCAGGCGTCACATCCGCCGTCCAGACAGGTCCGCGAAGCAGAAGCGACAGGCGAAGCGGACCGAAGCGCCGCGAGACGATGCGGGCGAAACCGACCGGATCACTGCCGCGCAGGATCTGAACGCGCCGGGTCGTGCCGCCAAGCCGCCGAAGCGCCGCCGCATAGCCCCGGCTTTGCTGGAGCGGAAGGGCCGCCGCCCCGTCCTCCTCCGCCGCGATTCCGTCCCAGACGATGTTCATGGCCGCATTACGCGCGCGGAAACCTAACGGGTGCCTAATGGCGGCATGAGACAGAGCCACACCCCGGTTCCTCACACCGTCCACGCCGTTCACGCCCCCGCCGCACGGCTGACCTTGCCGGCCGCGCTGCCTGTCGCGATGGGTCTTGCTTCGGCCTTTCTCGCTGTGCTGGCGGGTGTCAGCTTCGCCATGACGATGATCCGGCCCGGCTGACCCTCATCGGTAAAGAAGCGAACGGCCGACATGGAACAGGTGGACCCTGGCGGGGTCCACCCGCAGCCCGACCGACGCGTGCCGCAGTCCGGGATGAATGCCGGGAAGCTTGGCGATGACCGGCGCCGTGCCGTTCCGGGCCTTGAAATACAGAAGCGTCACCTCGCCAAGCGCCTCGGTGATCTCGACCTCGCCGCGCCAGGCCACCGCCGCATCATCCGCCGGCACGAAATGCTCCGGCCGGATCCCGACCCGGACCTTGAGCCCGCGGTCGCCAGCTTCCGTAGGGACCGTCGAGGTCACCGTCCCGCCAGAATCCAGCCGCACCGTTGTCTCCGCCCCGGTCCCGGTGATCTCGCCGTCGAGAAGGTTCATCGCCGGGGATCCGATGAACTGCGCGACGAACTCGGTCTCGGGGCGTTCGTAGAGATCGAGGGGCGTTCCAACCTGCGCGATGCCGCCCCCCGAAAGAACCACGATGCGGGAGGCGAGTGTCATCGCCTCCACCTGGTCATGCGTGACGTAGATCATCGTCGCCCCCGGCATGTTCTCCTTCAACTGCGCGATCTCGATCCGGGTCGCGACACGCAAGGCGGCGTCGAGGTTGGAAAGCGGCTCGTCGAAAAGATAGACCCTGGGGTCGCGCACGATCGCCCGGCCGATGGCGACACGCTGGCGCTGGCCGCCGGACCGCGCCTTTGGCAGCCGGTCGAGATAGGGGGTCAGTTGCAGGATTTCGGCCGCCCTGCCGACGGCGGCCGCGATCTCCACCCGGCTTTTCCTCGCGATCTTCAGCGCGAAAGCCATGTTGTCGCGCACCGTCATATGGGGATAGAGCGCATAGGACTGGAACACCATCGCGATGCCGCGCTGGGCCGCGGGAACCGCGTTCGTCACCACGCCGTCGATTTCCAGCGTGCCACGCGTGATCGGTTCCAGCCCCGCGATCATGCGCAGGAGCGTCGACTTTCCGCAGCCCGACGGGCCGACGAACACGATCAGTTCGCCCTGCCGGATATCGAGATTGATATCCCTGAGGACCTCGACATTGGCGTAGGATCTGCCAATGCCTGTCAGTTTCAGCCCGGCCACCGACGCCTCCTCACGCCGCGCGCCGCAGCAGGTTGCACTGCCACGGCCCAAACGCCAACACCCCGCCCTCCCGCGGCGCGGCGCCGCGCCACCAGTCCCGGTCCCCGTCAAGCTGCGCCGCTGCCGGCAGGTTCGTCGCGGTCACGTCAGCCCCCTTTCACGGATCCAGCGAGTATGCCCCGCACGAGGAATTTCTGCATCGAGAAGAACACCAGAAGCGGCACCGCGACGGAGACGAAGGCCGAAGCCGCTAGAATCTCCCACTCGCCGCCCCGCGAGCCCATGAGATTCACCAGCCGCCCGGTCAGAACCAGCTTCTCGTCCTGCGGGCCGAGAAAGACCAGCGCCACGAGAAGGTCGTTCCAGGTCCAGAGGAACTGGAAGATCGCGAAGCTCGCGAGCGCCGGAAAGGAAAGCGGCAGGACGATCCGGGTGAAGATCTGGACGTCGCTCGCCCCGTCGAGACGGGCGGACTCCATCACCTCGCGCGGAAGCCCGGCCATGTAGTTGCGCAAGAGATAGATGGCGAGCGGCAGTCCGAACCCGGTATGGGCAAGCCAGATGCCGAGATAGCTTTTCGGTTCGAAACCAAAGGCTTGCCCGGCAGAGTTGTAGATCTTGAGGAGCGGGATCAGCGAGATCTGCAAGGGCACGACCTGAAGCCCGACCACCGCCGCGATCAGGAGGGAACGCCCCGGAAACGGCATCCAGGCCAGCGCATAGGCGGCGAATGCGGCGACAAGGATCGGGATCACGGTCGCGGGCACGGCGACGGTCATCGAGTTCAGGAAGGACCGGCCGAGACCGGCCGCCGTCAGGACGCCCCGGTAATTCTCCGCCGTGAAGCGCGGCGGCAGATCGGCGGTGTAGAAGATACGCTGCCCGCGCGCCCCGGCGGAACTTTGCGGGCCCGAGAGTTCGAACCTGCCGTCTTCCGCGACGCTGAGCGTCACGCCGTCCTTCAGTTCCGCCGTCGCCCCCGGCGCGAAGGCGGCCGGGTCGCGCGAGGAGAAGCCGAAGGCCGACACGCGGCCGGCCCCGCCCTCCAGCACGTTGCCGGTCAGGACGTGGCGGCCCGCCACCAATGGTCCCCCGTCACCCGGCGGCGCGCGGAAGACGCGGTTCTGCGACGAGGTCGACAGCGCCGTCCACCAGCCCGAGACCGAGATCTGGTCCTTATCCCGGAAAGACGAGACGAGAAGCCCGGCCGTCGGCAGCGTCCAGAGCAGGACGAGAATGGCGACCGAAAGCTGCACGGCCCAGGCGAGCGGGGATCGCGGCCGCGACGGCATCACCGATCCCCCGTCTCGGACCGCGCCCGCAGGATGTTCCAGATCATGATCGGCACGACGAGCACCATGATCACGACGGCGATGGCCGCCCCGCGCCCGAAATCGCCGCCACCCCGAAACATCCAGTCGAACATGAGGTTCGCGAGGACCTGGCTGTTCCACTGGCCGTTCGTCATGGCCAGCACGATGTCGAAGACCTTGAGGACGGTGATGGTGATGGTGGTCCAGACGACCGCGATCGTGCCCCAGATCTGCGGCACCATAATCCGCAGGAAGATCTGAAGACCCGAGGCGCCGTCGAGGATGGCCGCCTCGATTGTTTCTTCCGGAATCCCCCTCAACGCGGCCGAGAGGATGACCATCGCGAATCCGGTTTGGATCCAGATGAGGATCACCATCAAGAAGACGTTGTTCCAGAACGGCAGGGCGATCCACGCCTGCGGTTCACCGCCGAGGGAGACGACAATCGCATTGAGGAGGCCGATCTGATCGGAGCCTTCGCCCCGGTAATCGTAGACGAATTTCCAGATCACCGCGGCGCCGACGAAGGAGATCGCCATCGGCATGAAGATCAGCGATCTGGCGATGTTGCCCCAGGCGATCCGGTCTGTAAGGGCGGCGGCGACAAGGCCGAGGAAGTTCGACGCCGCCGGCACCACGAGAAGCCAGAGAAGGTTGTTCACCATCGCTTCCCGGACCCCCGGATCGCCCAGCAGCCAGCGGTAGTTGGCGAGCCCGACGAAGTCCTGCCCGCTCCGGTCGTGAACGCTGAGCCAGATCGACGCGAAAACCGGGTAGACGAGGTAGAGCCCGAGCGCCAGCAAGGCGGGCCCGAGGAAGAGCCAGGGCCGGATCAGCGCCGCACGGGCGATGTTGCGCGACGCCACCGCCCTGTCGGCGGCCCGGAGCGGGAAGATCCGGTCAAGACACCAGTTGGAGCCCCAGAAATAGAGACCCGCCCCGGCAATCCCGCAGACGATGGTGAAAAGCGCGGCCCAGAGCTGTTCCATACCCCCTCCCCCCGGCGGGCCGCCTTACTTGATCGCGTCCCACTCGGCCTGGATCGCCGCCGCGACGGCGCCGGTCTCCTTGCCGCCGGCGTAGTCGACCATGCCGGTCCAGAAGGCACCGGCGCCGATCTTGCCCGGCATCAGGTCCGATCCGTCGAAGCGGAAGGTCGTGGCGCCGAGGAGGATCTCGCCCTGCTTCCTCAGCGCGGAATTGGCATAGGCGTCGACATTGACCGCCTTGAAGGGGGTGAGAAAGCTCGATTGCGCCATCCAGACCTCGTGCGCGATGGGCGTTTTCAGAAACTCGATGAACGCCCGCGCGGCCTCTCCGTCCCGGGTGATCATGGCGAGCGTGCCGGCGCCAAGGACGGGTTTCCCGAGGTCCTTGCCCGCATAGGCCGGAAAGTAGAAGAAATCGGCGTCGCGCCCCAGTTTCGTTCCTTCCGGGAAGAAGGACGGGATGAACGACGCCTGGTGATGCATGTAGCATTTCGGCGGCGAGGCGAAGAGCCCCTTGGCGCTGTCACGGAAATCGGTCGTCGCGACCGCGGCGGCTCCGCCATCAACGAAGGCGTCGTTGCGGGCGAACCAGCCGAATTCGTCGATCGCGCCGGTGATGGCGAGGTCGGTGAAGGGCAGATCATTGCCGATCCACCTGTCGTAGACATCCGGCGCGGCCGTCCGAAGCAACAGATCCTCGACCCAGTCAGTCGCGGGCCAGCCGGTCGCGCCACCCGAGCCGAGACCGATACACCACGGCGTTCCGCCATCGGCGGTGATCCGTTCGGTCAACGCCTTCAGGTCCTCCATCGTCCCCGGGACCTCGTAGCCCGCATCCTCGAAATTCTCGGGCACGTACCAGACGAGCGATTTCACGTCGATCTTGTAGGGGAACGCGTAGAGCGCCGAGGTTCCGTCGGCGCCCTTGTAGATACCGAGGCCGGCCCAGCTGTCGCCCGCAGCGTAGTTCCCGCGAATCCATGCCTCGGTCTCGTCGCCGAGCGGCGCCAGCAACCCTTTCGCGGCGAGGTCGCCGATCAGCCCCGGTTGCGGCAGGATCGCGATGTCGGGCGGGGAGCCGGCCTGGGTGTCGATGACGATCTGCTGTTCGTAGTTCTCCGACGAGGAGTAGATCACCGTGATACCGGTGGCGGCGGAGAAATACGCAAGGACACTTTCCGCGAGCACCTGATCCTCGCCCCGCCACGGTCCGAAGATCGACAGCGACTGACCGTCAAGGTTGTATTTATTGGCATAGGAATCGAAGCTCGCCCAGTCGAAACGCGCATCCTCGCCCGGTTCGAATTTCAGCTCCTGCGCTGCCGCGCCGCCGGCAAGAAGCGCCAGGGCGGCGGCTCCGACATGAAGCGTACTCGTCATGATATCCCCACATCGTTCGTTGGCGTTCCGACACTCATTATCCTTTTTTATAATGATTACAAAGCGTTTTAAAACATGATCCGCAGGCCCGCGTCGGGGCGGCTCAACGTCGTCTGGACGATCTTCCGCCACGCGCCGGATTGCACGCCTGAACCAGGCGGGCGGTGAGTATCGAGGCGGCCGACGGCCTTGCGTATACTCAACCGAAGGACGATCTCTTGGACGTGACCGCGCATCATGGCGCGGCATTTCCGGACGACCGTCTCATGGTCCGTTGGCGGCCATGTGGCTGACCTACTTCGGCGTCTTCGGGATGTGGGCGACGCCCGCGCCGCGTCACCCCCACCACGCCACGCACGGGATCGCGGCATCGGCCGCCCAAAACCCGTCTTACGTCCCGATATCGGCGCAGCGCGCTTGATGCGGACCCCGAAAGCATCCTATCACGCCATTGAGGGCCCCACGACCAAAGCCCCTGCAAAGCGAAGATGCGGATGCCTGAGACCCTTTCGCTCGTGGCCGATATCGGCGGCACCAACACCCGCGTCGCGCTGGCGCGGGGGGATGCCGTCGACCGCGCGACGATCCGGCGCTTCGCCAATGCCGATTTCCCCGGTCTCGGCCCCGTCCTCGTCCGATACCGGGCCGAGTCGGGCAATCCGGCCTGTGCTGGCGCCTGCGTCGCCGTTGCCGGGCCGGTCGATCACGGCGTTGCACGCCTCACCAATCTCGACTGGACCATCGACCGGGCTGCAGTCGGGGCAGCGACCGGGGCAGAGCGGGTCGCGGTCCTGAACGACCTTCAGGCCCAGGGCCATGCGCTCGGCCACATCGCGGCCGACTGCCTGCGGCCGCTGATCGTGGCCGAGGGTTCCGGCCGGACCGACGGGCCGCAACTCGTCATCGGCGTCGGCACCGGCTTCAACGCCGCCGCCGTCCACGAGGCGCCCGGCGGGCGGATCGTCACCGCCTCCGAAAGCGGCCATGCCAGCCTGCCGGTCCGGACCGAGGCCGATCTGCGGCTGATGCGGTCCGTCGAGACGGCACACGGGTTCGCCGGGGTGGAGGATGTGCTTTCGGGTCGCGGGCTCGAACGGCTCCACGCCTGGGCGGCGAGCGAGGCCGGTCGCGACGAACTTCTCGGGGCCTCCGCGATCATGGCGGCGATCGCCGAGGGCACGGACCCGGTCGCGACCGAAACGGCGCGCGCCTTCCTCCGCCTCCTTGGCACCGTCGCCGGCGATCTGGCGCTGACCCACCTGCCCTTCGGCGGCATCTACCTGATCGGCGGCGTCGCCCGTGCCTTCACCGATCACTTCGACCGCTTCGATTTCGCCGCCGCCTTCCGCGACAAGGGGCGGTTCTCGACCTTCATGCGGGAATTCCCGGTGTCGATCATCGAGGACGATTACGCCGCCCTCGAAGGCTGCGCCCGCTACCTGAGCGCCGCCGCTATCTAGCCGACCCGCCGTCCAGGAAATCTTGACGACGATGCCCGTCAGCCGCCACCGAGCGCCGCGACCAGCATCCGGGTGGAGCCGTCCTTGCCCTCGGCACTTTCCCGCCCGGCAAGTATCGGTTCGAGCGCGAGCGCCAGTTCCTTGCCAAGCTCCACCCCCCATTGGTCGAAGGAATTGATCCCGAGGATCACGCCTTCGACAAAGACCCGGTGTTCGTAGAGCGCCACGATCTGGCCGAGCGTGTAGGGCGTCAGCCGCTCGTAGACGAGCGTCGTGGAGGGGCGGTTGCCGGGGAAGACCCGGTGGCGCGCCTGCCGGTCAAGCTCCGCCCCCGTCAGGCCCTTCTTCGCCATCATCGCCCGCGCATCTTCAAGGCTGCGACCGCGCATCAGCGCCTCGGACTGGGCGAGGCAGTTGGCGACGAGAAGGCGGTGCTGGTGGGCAAGCTCCGGCTCGTGGCCCTCGCGGCCAACCATGAATTCGCACGGGACGACCCGCGTTCCCTGATGGATGAGCTGGTAGAAGGCGTGCTGGCCGTTCGTGCCAGGCTCTCCCCAGACAACGGGACCGGAATGCTCGATCAGGTCCGAGCCATCCATTGCGACGCGCTTGCCGTTGCTTTCCATCTCCAGTTGCTGAAGATAGGCCGGCAGGCGCGAGAGGCGCTGTTCGTAAGGCAGGACGGCGCGGGTCGCGTGGCCGCAGATCTGGTTGTGCCAGATACCGGTGAGGGCGAGCATGACCGGCAGGTTCCCGGCAAACGGCGCCTCGCGGAAATGCGCGTCCATCGCGGCCCCGCCGACGAGGAACCGCCCGAAATCCTCAGGACCGACAGCGATCATCAAGGACAGCCCGATCGGCCCCCACATCGAGTAGCGCCCGCCGACCCAATCCTCGAAGCCGAAGACACGGGCGGCGTCGATGCCGAAGGCGGCGGTCCTGCCGGCGGCGGTGGAGACGGCGGCGAATTGCGCGGCCGGATTCGCGACCTTGGCCGCCATCCAGTCCCGCGCGGTCTCGGCGTTCGTCATCGTCTCGATCGTCGTGAAGGTCTTCGAGGCGACGATGACCAGCGTCGTTTCGGGGTTCAACGGCGCCAGAACGTCATGCACATGCGCCCCGTCGACGTTCGAGACGAAATGCGCCCTGGGCCCGTCGGCATGGGGCGCAAGCGCGAGACAGGCCATCGCCGGGCCAAGGTCGGACCCGCCGATGCCGATATTGACCACGTCCGTGATCGCGCCCCCGGCCCCCGTGAACCGCCCGTTGCGAACGTCGCGCGCGAAGGCCACCATGCGCGCGTGGGTCGCGCGGACCTCGGGCATCACGTCGCGGCCATCGACGGTGACGGAGCCCGCGAGATTGCGAAGCGCGGTATGCAGGACGGCGCGGCCCTCCGTTTCGTTGATCTTCTCGCCGGAGAACATCGCGTCGCGCTTGCCGGCGACGCCCGATGCCTCGGCAAGCCGGATCAGGAGGTCGCGCGCGTGGGCGTCGATCCCGGTCTTGGAATAGTCGAAAAGCAGCCCGTCGGCGCGGATCGAGAAATGCCGCGCCCGGTCGGTGCCCTCGAAGAGCGACAGGATCGGCCTGTCTTCATGCCCCTTCCGGTGAAAGCGCAGGTCATCCCAGAGGCTCATCGACATCTCCCTCGTTCCGAAAATCTCATTCCGCCCAATGCACCGTCGCATCGGCCAGGACCGCGCGAACCGGCGCCTCCTGGTCCGTCAGCGACTGCGCGCGCTCCAGCGCGGCGCGCTTTTCCGCCCCGGTGATCAGGATGTGGCAGGACATCGCCCCGGCGAGGACCGGCGCGGTCAGCGTCACCCGGGGTTCGGGCGCGCCGGGCGCGCGCATCGGCATCAGGATCGGCGCCTCGGGCGACAGCGCCTCCTCCAGCCGGTCGGCGCCGGGGAAGATCGACGCGGTATGCATGTCCGCCCCCATGCCGAGCAGGAGGACCGAGATCGGCAGGCAGGGTTCGATCGCCGCCGTCAGCGCGTCGAGCGCGGCTTCCGGCTCCGGCGCGTCGGCATAGAGCGGGACGTAATGCGCGGCGGCGGCGCGGCCGGTGAGGAGCCGTTCCTTCAGGAGACGACCGTTGGAGCGCGGATGGCTCTCCGGCACCCAGCGTTCGTCGTTGAGGAAGACCGAGACCCGGTCCCAGTCGAGCTTCACGCCGGAGAGCACGTCGAAGACCGGGCCGGGCGTCGTGCCACCCGGCACGCAAAAGCTCACCCTCTCATGCTGGCGAAGCGCCATCGCAAGCTCGCTCGCCAGATGATCGGCGAGTTGGAACATCATCAGTTCGCGGTCAGGATACTCGACGAATTCCATCGCTAACTCCTCCAACTTTTCCGCCCTCGTGCCGCAACGAGGTCGCGAGCCGTGGTTCTGGCGAAGCTGTTCATTCCCGAATCTCCCGCCACCTCCGGCCGTCGCGATGAAGCAGCATCAAGGCGTCTTCCGGTCCGGACGAGCCCGGATCGTAGCCTTTCGGCTTGTCGCCCCGCGCCTCCCAGGCGGCAATGATCGGGTCGGTCCAGGCCCAGGCGGCCTCGACCTCGTCGCCCCGCATGAAGAGGGTCTGATTGCCCCGGATCACGTCCATGATCAGCCGCTCGTAGGCGTCGGGAATGTCGGTTCCGTCCTCGCCGAGCGCCTCGGCGAAGGACATGTCGAGCGGCACCTCGGTCAGGCGCATGCCGCCCGGCCCCGGCTCCTTGATCATGACCGAGAGCGTCATCCCCTCGTTCGGCTGCAACCGGATCGACAGCACGTTCTCGCGCCAGCCCTCTTCGTCGTCGAAGATCGAATGCGGCACTTCCTTGAATACGACCGCGATCTCCGAGGCGCGGGCGCGGAGCTTCTTGCCGGTGCGCAGGTAGAAAGGCGTGCCTTTCCAGCGCCAGTTGGCGATCTGCACCTTCAGCGCGATGTAGCTTTCGGTCTTCGAGGCAGGATCCTCGGCATCCTCGACATAGGACGGCTCTCCCCCCGCCCTCGGGCCGCCGCGATACTGCCCCCTGACGATATCCTCCGGCCCGATCTCCTTGAGCGCGCGGATCACCTTCAGCTTCTCGTCGCGCACCGCATCCGGGTCGAACCTGTACGGCGCCTCCATCGCGATGAGACAGAGAAGCTGCATCAGGTGATTCTGCACCATGTCCCGCATGGCGCCGGACTTGTCGTAATAGGCGCCGCGCCCCCCGACCCCCACCGTCTCGGCCACGGTGATCTGGACGTGATCGACATGGCGGGCGTTCCACAGGGGTTCGAAGAGGATGTTGGCGAATCGCACCGCCATCAGGTTCTGGACGGTTTCCTTCCCGAGGTAATGGTCGATCCGGTAGATCTGGTGTTCGGTGAAGTGCTCGGCCAGCGTCGCGTTCAGGGCGCGGGCGCTGTCCAGATCGCGCCCGAAAGGTTTCTCCACCACGATCCGCGCCGTCTCCGTCGCGATCCTGAAACGGTGCAGCCGCTCGGCGAGGTCGCCGAAGAGCGATGGTGCGACCGAAAAATAGAAAGCCTGTACGACATCCTTGCGCATCAGGCGCGCGAGATCCTTCCAGCCGCCATCGCCCTTCGCATCGACCGACACGTAGTGGACATGACCGAGAAAACGGGCGAGCGTCTCGCCGTCGCGTTTGCCTTCGCTCACGAATTCGCCGATCGCCTCGGCGACAAAGGCCCGAAATCCGTCGTCGTCCATCTCGCCCCGCGCGGCGCCGATGATCCGCGACGAGTCGGGAACTTGCCCGGCAAGGAAGCGCCGGTAGAGGCCGGGCAGGATCTTTCGCCGCGCCAGATCGCCGGTTCCCCCGAAGATGACAAGGTCGAACGGATCGACCGGAATCACGCGTGAGACCATATTGCCCGTTCCTTTCCGGCGTCCGTTAGCGCTAACGGTTCCGCTGATACCGCCTTGCCGTTCGAAAGTCTAGCATCGGGTTTTGGGGCTGGCCATGCCGAGGACCGGGTACTCGTCTTCGGACATCCGGAGACCATTCCGGGGCACCTGTCGAGGCGCAGCGCCCAGCCCCCGTCGACCCTGGGCCCGAAGACTATGTCAGCCTGTTCATCCTAGCCAGCGCGGACAGTGATGCGCCACGTCTCGCGCGGCTTCACATGCCGTGAAGTGGCGGCCGGTTGGGCCGCCAGGCCCGGGTTTCAGGCGTTCACGTCAACGACGACGCGGCCCTTGACCTGGCCCTTCAGGATATCCGCGCCGAGTTTCGGCAGGTCCGACAGCGTCGCCGGCTGGATCATCGCATCGAGCTTGTCCATCGGCAGATCCCTGGCGATCCGTTCCCAGGCGCGGACGCGGTTCGCATAGGGCTGCATCACGCTGTCGATGCCGAGAAGGTTCACGCCGCGCAGGATAAAGGGCGTGATCAGCGCCCCCTCGATCGCCGCGCCGCCGGCAAGGCCGACCGCCGCGACAGAGGTTCCGTATTTCATCTGCTTCAGAACGCGGCCGAGCATTGCGCCCGCGACGGCATCGACGCAGCCCGACCACTGCTCGCCCTCAAGCGGCTTGCGCGTGACCTCGGTCAGTTCCTCGCGCGCGACGATGCGACTGGCGCCGAGGCCGGTGAGGTAATCGGCCGTCTCGGGCCGCCCCGTGACCGCGGCCACCTCGTATCCGAGTTTCGCGAGGATCGCCGTCGCGACCGAGCCGACACCCCCCGCCGCGCCGGTCACCAGAACCGGCCCGTGGCCGGGTTCCAGCCCATGATCCTCGAGCGCCATCACCGCGAGCATCGCCGTCAGCCCGGCGGTACCCACCGCCATCGCGGCCCGTGTGCTCAACCCGTTCGGCAGCGGCACCAGCCAGTCGGCGCGCACCGACGCCTTCTGGGCATAGCCGCCCCAATGCGCCTCGCCCACGCGCCAGCCGGTCAGCACGACCTTGTCGCCGGACTTGTAGCGGGGATCGGAAGACGCCTCGACCGTGCCGGCGAAGTCGATCCCCGGCACATGCGGATAGTGCCGGACGAGCCCACCGCCGGGGCCGACGCAAAGCCCGTCCTTGTAGTTCACGGTCGAATACTCGACCGCGACCTTCACCTCGCTCTCGGGAAGGCGGCTTTCCTCGATCGCCTGAACCGAGGCGCTGGTCTTGCCCGACGCCTCGTCCTTTTCCACCACAAGTGCGTTGATCATCGTCCCGCCTCCTTCAAATCCAGAACTTGTCCTGCACAACGGCATCCCGCATGCCGTCCTGCGTCTCGACCTCGACCGTCGTCCCCGCGCCCCAATGGCTCTTGTCGATCATCCCTATGGCGACGTTGGTATTGAAGTCGGGGCTGTATTTCGCGCTCGTCACCTGCCCGACTTTCGCACCGTCGGCATAGACATGCCAGAGCCGGTCGCATCGCGGCAGGTCGCCCGAAATAGCGACGGGGCGGATCATCCGTTCGGCCGGCCGCGCGGCAAGGGCCGCCTTGCCGATGTAGTCTGCGGGCGAGTTGACGAACTTGCCCAGACCCGCTTCGAACGGCGTGTTCGCGCGCGTCATGTCGTTGCCGTAGCTCAGAAGCCCGCCCTCGACCCGCTCGATCAGGTTCGGGCAACCGGCGCGGACGTGAAGATCCTCTCCGGCCGCGAACAGCGCCTCCCAAAGCGGCATGCCGTAATCCCCGTCATCGACATAGATCTCGAAGCCGCCCTGCCTGGAGTAGCCAGACCGGGCGACGATCATCTCGCGCCCTTCGAAGCTGAGCCGCTTGTAGCGGAAAAAGCGAACGTCCCGGACCGCGTCACCGAAAACCCGCGCCATCAGATCGTCCGATTTCGGGCCCTGCACCGCGAGCGGCGAGACATCCGGTTCCTCAGCCTCGACATCGAGCCCGAGCGCGTCGGACACACCGAGAACGTATTGCAGAAAATCGCTGTCGGCGATCGAGATCCAGTAATGATCCGCCGCGATCTTCACCGCCACCGGATCGTTGAGCATGCCGCCGTTGCGGTCGACCACGGGGATATAGTAGCACTGATCGTCCGCCATCTTGGCAAGATCGCGCGGGCTGATCAGCGTCATCAGCCTTGACGCGTCCGGCCCCCTGACGCTCACCTGCCGTTCGCAAGCCACGTCCCAGACCTGAACGTGACGCTTCAGATGGTGGTAATCCTCGACAAATCCGCCGAACTGCGCCGGAAGTAGCATGTGGTTGTAGACCGTGTAGCTCGTCACGCCTGCGGCCTCGACCCCGGGCGTGAATGGCGTGCGCCGCACGCGGCGCGAGGATGTGATGACCGTCATGTCGCGCTCCCCGCCCCCGTCAGTTGGGCCCGTGCCAGTCGATCTGGCAGATCTCGGCCGAGCGGCCGTCGAAATCCCAGACCCGGCCGAAGGCGCGGACCTTGCCCTTGCTGGCCTTGGCGACCGTGATGTCGGGGCCCATCCAGTATTCGGTATTGGTCACCACGATATCCTTGCCGCCGTGGCCCTCGACCGGCGCGATCTCGCCCTTGATGGCGCGGCCGACGGTCAGGCGGCGGGTCTTGCCCTCGGTCTCGAACGTCACGGGCGCGCGTTCGGCGCCGAGGAATTCGCTGACGAGCACCTTGAAAAGGCCCGTCGTCCCGCGCGCCTGGCCGGTGAAGACCTTCAGAAGGCCGTCATAGGCCTTGTTGCTGGCACGCTCGTCGATATAGGCCGCCGCCTTCCAGTTGCCGCGCCCCATCCGGCCGGGGATCTCCAGAAGCAGTCCGATGTTCAGCCCCGACAGATCCTCGCCGTCGTAATGGCCCGCATCGATGCGGATGCCGGCCCAGCCCATGCAGTGGCCTTCGGTCGGCGGGTGATCGCCGAGCGAGATCACGCACGGGCAGAAGACCGTGCAGTTGCAGTTGAGGATCAGCTCCCCCTTGATGGCCCATTCCGGCAACTCGCTGCCCATGTCGTCCTCCCTCAGACAAATCCGGTGGCGCGGAGTGCCGTAACGCCCCCCGCGATGATCAGCGCCCATCCGACGGGCCGGGTCAGGCGCCGCCCTATATCGGGCAGTTTTTCGAGCGTCATGAAGAGCGTCGCCGCCCCCATCCAGACGAGGTTCATCACCCCGCCGACAAAGCCGAGCGCCATCAAGGCCCAGCAGCAGCCAAGGCAGACCGCGCCGAGACGGAGCCCCATCGCGAAGGCGGCGGGCGCGCCCGGACGCCAGCGCTCCATGAAGAAGGTCAGCGGCATCCGGCATTTGGCAAGGCAGGCCGCCTTGACGACCGAGAACTGGTAGAGCCCGGCCCCGACCAGAAGCGCCGCCGTCAGCCAGGGCGAGAGGCTCGCCCCGAAGGGCGTCAGCATCCCCGCCCGCGCCAGCGCCGCCTGCGCCCCCGCGCCGAGCGCCGAGGCCGTCAGCCAGACCGCGCCATATCCGGCGACGAGCGCCGCCGCGCCCGCAGCGGTCGTCGCGCCGGTCGCGGAGAGGTCGGCAAAGGTTCTGAGCGCCGGCACGAAGGTCGGCAGCATCATCGCCGCCGCCATCAGCGCCCACATCGCCCAGAGCGCCGGCAGGGACGCCTCGGCCGCCGAGGCGCAGAGCGCCGCCCAGAACTCCGCCGGGATGCCGCCTGAGGCCTGGCCGCGCGCCATCAGCGCCACCGAGACCCAGGCCAGAAGGATGAGCGCGTAAAAACCGATCCAGCCCCAAGCCCGCCGGGACGGCAGCGCGATGCCGCGCCCTTCGCCAGACTGGACATTCACGGACATGGCCCCCTCATTCCCGAAAAAAGCGATGGACGGATGACACCCTCCTGCCTACGGTCACCCTGACCGGATCAAATGTCAAACAATTAATGTCTGACATTTGAAGATCGCGAGGACGGAATGGAGAAACTGACGCTCGGCGCCGAAGGGGAATTGCCGATCCGCATCGCGGAAGGCATCCGCGAGGCGATCGTCGAGGGGCGGCTGATCGTCGACGAACGGCTTCCTTCCGAACAGGAACTGGCCGAGACATTCGGCGTGTCCCGCCCCACGGTGCGCGAGGCGCTGAAACGGCTGGCCGCGCAAAGCCTGATCCGCACCCAGCGCGGAGCGACCGGCGGCGCCTTCGTCAACCGGCTGTCCTACGACGAGGCGCGCGAGCAGCAGGTCACCACATCGACGCTGCTGCTCAGCATGAACGCGGTCGATTTCGAAACAGCCTGCGAGGCGCGCTACGCGCTCGAACGCGCCTGCGTGCCCTTCGCGGCGGACCGGCGCGGGCCCGACCATCTGGCGGCGATGCGGGCCGAGATCTTCCGGCAGGGCCAGCCGGGCCTTTCCGACGAGGGTTTCTGCGCCTCCGACGTGGCCTTCCACCGCGCGCTCGTCGATGCGGCGGGCAATCCGGTCCTGTCCTACCAGCTTGCCGGCGCGGTCGAGGCGATGCAGCCGCTGATGAACATGATCACCTTCTCCGCCCGGTCGCGCGAGTGGATCGTCGCCCTTCACACCGCCATCGCCGACGCGGTCGAGGTGTCCGATGCGCCCCGCGCCGAGGCGGCGCTGGCGGAGCTTTCGGTCTACACGGTCGCCCTGGCCCGCGATATCCGGGCGGCCCGGCAGAAACGCGACGGCGGCTGATTGCCACAGCTTCGCGCAATCATCGCCCAAGTTTTGTCCAAGGACCCTGACAAAACCGGCCAGAACACACAGAGCAGAGACGAGGCCCCATGAAACCGGAAACCCTCCAGCGGATCTCCACCTGTTTTCTGATTTCCATGGTGGCGCTGGTTGTTGGAATCCTGTCCGGGCTGAAGGAATGGACGCCGGCAACGCTTTATACAACGGGCCAACAGATCGTGCTGTCGCTGCGCGATACGGGGCGGGTCCTGCCGGAGCACGCCTATTCGCGCCGCCGCGCCGGGTCGCCGGACGAGCGTTATGTCGTGAACCGTCCCGAATCGATTGCGCCGGGCGACCTGCTCATCAACCGGCTCCAGCTTCCCGAAAACCGGTTCGTGACCGAACTTCTCGACGAAAGGGGCGAGGTGATCGGCAGTTGGCCCTCCGACTATTCGAACGTAGTCGAGAACGGCAAGCCCGGCGGCACCTTGCAGGCGACCTACCCCCTTCCCGACGGGTCGTTGCTTCTGGCCTACGATCAGGGGACCGCTCTTGTCCGGGTCGATATCTGTGGCAAGATCCTTTGGTCGCGGACGGATCAGACCTATCACCATGCGATCCGCCCGGACGAGGATGCGGGCGGTTTCTGGGTCTGGCAGGCCGGGATGTGGTATGGTGGTGACGACCAACGGCTCGTGCGCTTCGACGAAGAGACCGGCGAGATCCTCGAGTCGATCGACCTGATCGACGACATCATCCTCAGATCTCCTGCGAGCAAAGTCGCGTTCGGCTTTCCCGACGGCTTCAATTTCTACCGCGACCTGCCGGAAGAGGCGTCGTCCGACGTTTTCCATCCCAACGACATCAAGCCTCTGCCGGCCCGGCTCGCGCGGGCTTTCCCGCAGTTCAAACCGGGCGATCTGCTGATCAGCCTGCGCAACATCAACCTGCTGGCCGTCGTCGACCGGACCACCAAGCAGCTGCTCTGGTCGAGGCACGGCCCCTGGCAGGAGCAGCACGACCCCGACTGGCAGGCGGATGGCACGATCACGGTCTATTCCAACAACCAGCGCCGCGGCGTCACGACGATCCTTAAGATCGACCCGAAGACGGACCTGGCCGAGGATCTTTTCGCCGACGCCAGCTTGCGGTTCTTCTCGCGCGTCATGGGTCAACACCAGTTGCTGCCGAACGGTAACTGGCTGATCGTCTCGCCGCTCGAAGGTGCCGCCATCGAAGTCTCCCCCGCCGGCGAGATTCTGCGCGAGGTGAGCAACCGGCTCACGGGCGAGTTCAACGGCATCCTGTCCTACGCGCAACTCTTGCCGCCGGGCTACTTCACCGCCCCGCCGCGCTGCGGGCGGTGACCGGGGGCCATCAGGGCCCTCTCTTCCCCGCCTTTTCCGCGCGCTCCTTCAGCAGTTTCGTCAGCCAGTCCGGGTCCATCTCTGGGACGGAGGAGAGGAGGAGTTCGGTATAGGGATCGTGGGGCGGCTCGAACATTTCGAGCTTCGGGCCCTGCTCCACCACCTTGCCGTTCTGCATCACCACCACCTCGTCGGCGATCGAGCGCACGGTGGCGAGATCATGCGTGATGAACATGTAGGCGAGGTCGAACTCCGACTGGAGCCGGTCGAGAAGCTTCAGGATGCCCTCGGCTACAAGCTGGTCGAGCGCCGATGTCACCTCGTCGCAGATGATGAACTTCGGCTCGGCCGCAAGCGCCCGCGCGATGCCGATCCTTTGTTTCTGCCCGCCGGAAAGCTCGGACGGCAAGCGGTCGATGAACCTGTCGGGATCGAGCTCGATCAGGTTCAGAAGGTCGCGGATCCGTTCCGTCAGCGCCTTGCCGTGCAGGCCGAGATACATCTGCGCCGGACGGCCGATCAGCTCGCGCAGGCGCAGCTTGGGGTTCAGCGCGGTATCGGCCATCTGGTAGATCATCTGCGCCTGCCGGAGCTGGTCGCGGCTGCGCTGCCGGTAATCGGCCGGCAGGGGCGCCCCGTCGAACAGCACCCTGCCCTGCCGCGGCGGCAGAAGCCCGGTGATCACCCGCGCGGCGGTGGACTTTCCCGAGCCGCTTTCGCCGACCACCGCGACGGTCCGGCGCTTGTGGATGTCGAAGCTGATGTTCCTGAGGATGTCGGCCGCGCCGTATCCCGCCGTCACGTTCTGCACCGAGACGACCGGAACGCCGCCGGTCACCGGCGGCTGGACCGGCCGCGCATAGCTTCTGACCGCCCAGAGCGACTTGGTGTAGTCCTCTTTCGGGGCCGACAGCATGGTGCGGGTATCGGCCTCCTCGACCTCGTCGCCGCGCAGGAGAACCTTGATCCTGTCGGCCATCTGCGCCACGACCGCGAGGTCGTGGGTGATGTAGATCGCCGCGGTATCGAACTGCGCGACGATGTCGCGGATCGCCGACAGAACCTCGATCTGGGTCGTCACGTCGAGCGCCGTCGTCGGTTCGTCGAAGATGATCAGGTCCGGCCGGCAGGCCATCGCCATCGCCGTCATCGCGCGCTGGAGCTGCCCGCCCGAGACCTGGTGGGGATAGCGGAAGCCGATCTCCTCGGGGTTGGGCAGCCGCATCCGGCGGTAAAGCTCCACCGCGTCCCGCTCCGCCTCGGCCCGTCCCATCACACCGTGCTGGACCGGCGCCTCGCTGTACTGGTCGATGAGCTTGTGGGCCGGATTGAAGCTCGCCGCCGCCGACTGCGCGACATAGGCGATGCGTTTGCCGCGCAAGCCGCGCCGCTGGTCCCTGGTCGCCGCCCGAAGGTCGATCCCGTCAAAGTCGATCGTGCCCCCCGAGATCCGGCAGCCGTCACGGGTGAAGCCCATCGCCGCGAGGCCGAGCGTCGACTTGCCCGCCCCGCTTTCGCCGATGAGGCCGAGCACCTCGCCCTTGCGCAAGGTCAGGTCCACGCCCTTGATGATCGGCGACCAGGTCTCCTCCGACCGGCCTTCGATATGGATGTCCCGCATCGTCAGGAGGACCGGCTTTTCCGCTTGCGTGTCCTTCATGGCCCTACTCCTTCAATCCGCTGGCACGGTGAAGCATCCAGTCCACCACGAAGTTGACCGCCACCGTCAGGAGCGCGATGGCCCCGGCCGGCAGGAGCGGCGTCACGTCGCCGAAGGTGATCAGCGCCGCGTTCTCGCGCACCATCGACCCCCAGTCTGCCGTGGGCGGCTGGATGCCGACGCCAAGGAACGACAGCGCCGAGATCGCGAGGAAGACGAAGCAGAACCTGAGCCCGAACTCGGCGACCAGTGGCGCCAGCGCGTTCGGCAGGATCTCCCGCGTGATCAGCCGCCAGAGGCCCTCGCCCCTGAGCTTCGCCGCCTCGATATAGTCCATCACCACGATGTTGAGCGCCACCGACCGCGCCAGCCGGAAGACGCGGGTGGAATCGATCGTCGCGATGACGAGGATCAGCGTGGTGACGGAGGTTCCGAAGATCGTGAGCAGCAGAAGCGAGAAGATCAGCGACGGGATCGCCATCAGGATGTCGACGATCCGGCTCAGCACCTGGTCGAGCCAGCCGCCGACCGTCGCCGCCAGAAGCCCGAGGATCGAGCCGATGGTGAAGGCGAGCGCGGTGGTGGCGAAGGCGATGCCCACCGTGTTGCGCGCGCCGTAGACCAGCCGCGTGAACATGTCGCGGCCGAGGTTGTCGGTACCGAAGAGATGGGTGGAATCCCAGACCAGGAACTGCGCGCCGACCACCTCCCGCTCGCCATAGGGCGCGATGAGGGGCGCGAAGATCGCCACGACGAGATAGATGAGGATCACCAGCATGCCGAACCCGGCCGTGACCGGCGCCGTGCGCAAGGCCCGGGCCGTCGGCCCCTTGGTCAGCGCGACGGCGGCGGCGCGGAAAAGCCAGCCCGCCCCGAGGGCGCCGGCAATGGCGACGGCGATCCAGAAGAGGTTGATCAGGATAGTCATGTCACCCCTTCCTATTTGCGATGGATCAGACGCGGGTTCGACAGGGTCGACAGCACGTCCGCGGTGAGGTTGAGAAGCACATAGGCCGCCGCGAAGATCAGCGCGACCGCCTGCACGACCGGGAAGTCGCGCTTCGACACGCTGTCCACCATCAGCTGCCCGAGGCCGGGATAGACGAAGACCACCTCGACCACGACGACGCCGGTGATGAGATAGGCGAGGTTCAGCGCCACGACGGTGATGATCGGCGCCAGCGCGTTCGGCAGCGCGTGTTTCAGGATCACCCGCATCGGCTTCATCCCCTTCAGCCGCGCCATCTCGATATAGGGCGAGGCGAGAAGGTTGATGATCGCCGCCCGCGTCATCCGCATCATGTGCGCCGTGACGACCAGTGTCAGTGTCAGCGCCGGCAGGAAGGTCCGGTAGAGCGCCTCGGCGAAGGTCGTCGTGGCATCCATCCGCGCCATCGACGGGAAGAGGCCCGACTGCGCGAGGACGAAGATGAGGATATAGGCGACGAAGAATTCCGGGAAGGAAATCGACGTCAGCGCCAGCGCGTTCACCGCCCGGTCGAAGATCGAGTTGCGGTAGAGCGCGGCGAGAACACCGAGCGCCAGCGACAGCGGCACCGCGATCGCGGCCGCGTAAAGCGCAAGGAAAAGCGTGTTGCCGAGCCGCGTGGCGATCAGGTCGGCGATGGGACGCTTGTTGGCAAGCGACGTGCCAAAATCGCCCTGGAGCGCGCCGAGAAGCCAGTTGATGTAGCGCGTATGCGCCGGCAGATCGAGCCCCAGCTCCCGGCGGAACGCGGCCACCGTCTCCGGCGTCGCCGACTGGCCGAGGATGTTCTTGGCAAGATCCCCGGGCAACAGCTCCGTCGCCCCAAAAATGATCACCGAAATCACGAACAGCGTCAGCAGGCCGAGGGCCAGACGCTTCGCAATCATGGACCAGACTATGGACATCTTCGCCCCCTGTTCATTGTGCCACGCGTTCCGGCGGCTTGGCCCCGATGGGGCGAAAGGCCCCGGCGGCGACCGCCGGGGCCGGGATCATCAGGCGAGCCACCAGCGCTCGATCATGCGCAGGCCGTCCATGCCCTGGTTGGTGCCGACCACTTCGGGAACGCCGACCTTCTCGGTATGCGCCATGACGTAGTTCGCGAACATCGGGATCACCGTGCCGCCTTCGTTGGCGCAAAGATCCTGCATTTCCCAGTACATCTGGCGGCGCTTGTCCTCATCGAGTTCCGACCGCGCGGCGACCAGAAGCTCGTTGAAGCGGGCATTGTCCCAGAAGCTTTCGTTCCACGGCGCACCGCCCTGGTAGGCGACCGAGAACATCAGGTCCGGCGTCGGACGCCCACCCCAGTAGGAGGCGCAGAACGGCTTTTTCATCCAGACGTTGTCCCAGTAGCCGTCAGACGGTTCGCGCACGACCTCGATGTTGATCCCGGCGGCGGCGGCGCGTTCGGAGTAGAGAACCCCTGCATCCACGGCACCGGCGAAGGCGGAATCCGCGACCGAAAGCTGGACGCTGAGCGAGTCCATCCCGGCTTCCTTCAGATAGAATTTCGCCTTGTCCGGGTCGTAGGCCTTCTGCTCCAGTTCGGTGTTGTAATAGGGCTGCTGCGCCCCCATCGGGATGTCGTTGCCGATCGACCCGTACCCTTGCAGGATCTTGTCGACCAGCTCTTGCCGATCGATGCCGTATTTCAGCGCCTGACGCACGTTGTTGTCGCTGAACGGCGCCGCACGGGTGTCCATCACGAAGACGTAGTGCTGGTTGCCGGCCACCGGCAGGATGGTGATCCCCTGCGCGCGCTGGAGCAGCCCGACGGTGTTCAGATCGACGTTGTCGATCAGGTCGACCTCGCCGGTGATCAGCGCGTTCTGCCGGGCGGCGGGATCGACGATCGACAAAAGCTCGACCTCGTCGAACCAGGCGCGGTCCGTCTTCCAGTAGTTCGGGTTGCGCTTCAGCTTCCCGGAAACGCCCTGGTCCCACGATTCGACGATGTAGCCGCCGCAGCCATCCGTCGTCATCGGATCGATCTTGCCGTCGGCCGAGGGCAGGATGACAAGGTGGTAATCCGCCATGATGAACGGGAAGTCGGCGTTACCGCCCGAAAGCGTCACGACGACGTTCTGCCCGTCCGCCTTGATGTCGGTGATCGGATCGACATAGGGCTTCGCGGCCGACTTCGAGTCTTCGCCGCGGTGATAGTTGATCGAGGCGACGACGTCGTCGGGCGTCAGCGTCTTGCCCGAATGGAAGGTGACGCCTTCGCGGATCTTGAACGTCCAGGTCGTCGCGTCGGCCGAGGCTTCCCAGCTTTCCGCGATCTCGGGGGCGAGGCTGCCATCCGGTGCGACCTCGGTCAGCGTGTTGTTCCGGGCGGTGTTGAAGATCTGCGTGTAGACCGAATCCCAGGTGCCGGGATCGTAGCTGTCGGTCGTGTTGCCGCTGGCCACCGCGATGCGGATGGAGCCGCCCCGCTTCGGTTCGGCCATGGCCCGGCGCACGCCCGCCGGCAGGATCAGCGCGGCGGTGCCGAGCGCGGTCGCGCCCTGCAGAAGTCCGCGGCGGCTGACGCCTCTCGGGGTGATGTTTTGTGTCATGTCGTCCTCCTTGTTGTCGGTAAGTGTTTTTCGCAGTTACGGCGCGAGGGAGCGCCCCGGTCAAGCCTCAACCGCACTCCTTTGATAGGTCGCCCGGTCGAGCCAGGCGGGATCGATGTCCACCCCCCATCCGGGAGCGTCGGAAATGATGACCTTGCCATCGCGGACGGCAAAGGGATCACCGCGGAACAGCCCGTCCTGCCACGGGTAATAGTCTGCGCCCTCGATAGAGAATTCCAGGTATTTCCCGGCATTCGGGATCGCGCCGAGAAGATGCATCGTGCAGATCGTCACGAGCGACAGGTTGGCACTGTGCGGCGTACAGGGCAACCCCGCCCTGGCAGCCATCCCGGCAACGAGGAGCGTCCGGGCGATACCGCCCATGTACATTACGTCCGGCTGCACGACATCGACCGCGCGCATGTCGATCATCCTCTTCCAGGTGGCGAGGTCCCAGTCCTGCTCGCCCCCCGTCACGTCGATGTCGAGCGCGTCGGTGACCTCTTTCGTCTGCTCCAGTTCCCAGTAGGGACAGGGTTCCTCGAAATGCGAAATGCGTTCGGCTTCCAGCTGCCGGCCAACCGCGATCGCCCGCGCCGGGGAAAAGCCGGAATTGCCGTCGACGAGCTTCGCGACACCGTCGCCAAGCGCCCGCGCGACGACCGGAATCACCTCTTCCGTCCGGCCCGGCCATTCGTCCACGTCACGCCCGCATTCGGCGCCGACGCGCCATTTGAACGCATCAAACCCCTTGTCGTCGCGCAGACGGCAAAGCCGCGCCGCCTCGTCCTCCGGCGTGATATCGCGCTTCATCGAAGACGCATAGGCCCGCAGTTGCCCCGGCCTGCCGCCCAGCAATTCCACGACCGGCTTTCCCTCGCGCCGACCGCGCATGTCCCAAAGCGCGGTATCGAGCCCGGCAAGCGCCCGGCAGCGATAGGAGCCGGGGAACTTGTGCTCCTTCTCCTCGATCCGCTGCACGAGGCCGAGAATGTCGTCTGTCCCGGCACCGAGCGCATGGGGGGCCACCTGGCGGTGGAGGATCTGGGCGGTGATGTCGGCATTGTAGGTGGAGCACTGGCCCCAACCGATGGCGCCGTCCTCGGCGGTGATGCGCGTGAAGCAGACGAATTCGTTACTAAAGGTCTCGACGCACGAGATCTTCACCATCCAGCCCCGCTCCCCCCTTATGTCCGTCATGTGCCGGTCTCACCGGCCTCGAGCGCCTTATCCCATAACGTCTAGGCTGCGACGATTTGGCGCCAACTCTGAAAACCGACGATAGACATAGCGTTTGCGACATCAAGGAAATTTTTGTTGATTGACTGGTCAATCTAAAGAATTTGCCGCGCAAGGCCCGCAAAACATTCGGAACATCCGCTCTTTCGGCAGATCAGACGGACGAACCGGGCGTGGCGCCGAGGTCAAAGCGCTCGCCGGGAAATGCTTTCTCCAGCCGCAGATCGGCGGAACGGGCATGACCTTCCATCCCCTCGTGCCGCGAGATCCGGGCAGTGACGGCGGCCAGATCGCGAAGCGCCTCGGGCGAAACCTCCTGCCAGGTGACGGCCCTGAGGAACTTGTGCACCGACAACCCGCCGGTATAGCGCGCCGCGCCCGATGTCGGCAGCACATGGTTGGTGCCCGCCGCCTTGTCGCCGAAGGCGACGGTCGTCGCCGCCCCGAGGAAGAGCGACCCGTAGGCCCGAAGCCGCCCCCGCCACCAGCCGAGATCGGCGGCCTGCACATGCAGATGCTCGGGCGCGATCCGGTCGGCATGCGCCGCCATCTCCTCGCGCGTATCGCACAGAACGACCTCGCCGCGCCCCGACCAGGCGGCAGCGGCGGCGGTCCGGTTCGGCTCCGGCAGGCTCGCGATGCAAGCCGGCACCCGCGCCATCACCGACTCCGCCAGATCGGCACTGTCGGTCACCAGCCAGACCGGAGAGGTCGGCCCGTGCTCGGCCTGTCCGACGAGGTCCGCCGCCACCAGATCGGCGTCGGCTCCGGCATCGGCGATCACCATGCTGTCGGTCGGCCCCGCCACCATGTCGATGCCGACACGGCCGAAGAGCTGGCGCTTGGCCTCGGCGACATAGGCGTTGCCGGGCCCGACGAGGATATCGGCGGGCGGCAGGCCAAACTGGCCGAAAGCCATCGCCGCGATCCCCTGCACGCCGCCGAGCGCAAGCACCGCGTCCGCGCCGCAAAGGTCGAGTGCGTAAAGGATCGCCGGCGGAATGCCCGTGCCGGGGCGCGGCGGCGTGGCGGTGGCGATATGGGCGACACCGGCGACCTTCGCGGTCGTCACGGTCATCAGCGCCGAGGCGATATGACTGTAGCGCCCGCCCGGCACATAGGCACCGGCGGCGGCGATCGGGATCAGCCGTTGCCCGACCTTGAGGCCGGGTCGCAATTCCACCTCCGTCTCCCGGCAACTCGCGAGCTGGGCGCGGGCGAAGGCGGCGATGTTGTCATGCGCGTAGCGGATGTCGTCTTTCAGTCGCTCCGGCACCGCCGCGGATGCGGCCTCGATCTCGGCGCGCGGGATGACCGCTGGGCCGGTCCAGCCGTCGAGCTGCTCGGCATAGTGGCAGGTGACCGTCTCGCCGCCCGCCTCGATCTCGGCCAGGATCCGCGCCACCGTGACTTGAACCTCGGCCGTGAGCGAGGCTTGCTCTGCCGCCGCCTGCTTGAAAAATCTGACACTCATGACAGCCACCCACTCCCGTCTTTGCCTCGAACGGCCTTGACCGGACCTCCCATCAGGTTCAACTTTCCGAAAGGTCCACCCGTCTGCCGCCCCGGAGCGCCATGCTCGCCAAAGGCATCACCCTGCGCGCGCTCGAGCTTTTCGAGGCGATCGCCCGCACCGGCACCGTCGCGGACGGCGCCCGGGCCGTGGGGCTTAGCCTGCCCGCCGCCTCGCAGCAATTGTCGAACCTCGAAACCTCGCTCGGCACCGTGGTCTTCGACCGCGCCCACCGGCCCTTGGGCCTGACTCCGGCGGGGCGCATTCTCCTCCACCGCGCGCAGGCGGCGCTGAGCCAGATCCGCCAAGCGCAGGCGGAATTGACCGTGCTCGACATCTCGCATCTGAAAAGCCTCAGGCTGGGCGTCATCGACGATTTCGATACCGAGATCACGCCGAACCTCGTGATCGCGCTCGCGAAGAACCTGCGCAATTGCGACTTCCACCTGACCACGGCGCCAAGCCACGACCTGACCGCGATGCTGGCCGCCCGGACGCTCGACATCGCCGTCGCGGCCGCGCCGCAGGATGCGCTGGCCGGGATCCGCGAACATCGGCTTCTGCGCGATCCCTACCTCCTCGCCGTTCCGCGCGGGTTCGGGTTGCCGAAGGGCGGGGACATGGCCGCGCTCGCCGCATTGCCGCTCCTGCGCTATGACCGGACCCAGTTCATGGGCCGCCAGATCGAGGCGCATCTCGCGCGCCACCGGATCACCCTGCCTGACCGGTTCGAAATCGACAGCAACCAGTCGATCATGGCGCTGGTTGCCAGCGGCACCGGGTTCTCGATCACCACGCCGCTGGCGCTTCTCCGCGCCAAGGCGTTTCTCGGTCAGGTCGATATCCACCCGCTGCCGCTCGCCGCGATGTCGCGGACCATCTCGCTCTTCGCGCCGACCGACCAGCGCGACGACGTCGCGACCGAGATCGCGCGCACCCTGCGGGCGACAATGGCGACACGTCTGATCGCGCCGATGCAGGACCTCGCCCCCTGGCTCGGCGACAGCTTCGCCGTCATTCCTGCCTAGACCCGCGATCACGCCCCCTCCACCGCCCGACAAACCCGCGCGGACGATTGGCAGTGGGAAGCCCCTGTCAGGCAAGAACTGCCCGTCGGGTTTCGCAAGATCGAAGGTCGGATTTCGAAAAGTGGAATTGCAGCGCATCGGGCGGGCGGCATAAGCCGCGTCTCAGACCGTCCTAGCGCTGACCGTAATAGAGGCCGACGACATGCTCCGCCTCGGCGAAGAAGAGCCAGCGGGCAACGAACGCCCCGGCGAGATGAACCACGAAGACAGTCGCCATGAACGGCAGGATCGGCGGCAGGACGAGCAGGCCCAGGAACGGCAACAGCGCCGCGAGGACGACCGCGATCACCCTGAGCCGCCTCGCATGGCGGCGCCCGACGACATGGATCATCTCTCGCGTCAGGTAGTTCGGCCCGGTATGGGCGGGTGCGAACTGACGGACAGCGCCCCCCTTGCCAAGCCCCGTCGCGGTCGAGAGCGTCTGGCCTGCCGCCGCGAAGCGTCCGTCCCCGATCCGGAAGGCAACGATCAGGAGCAACCCGAGGACGAGGCAGGCCAGCGCCGCGATGGGCACCTGTCCGCTGAGGATCGCGCCCGATACCGTGGCGAAGGTGAGGAACAGCGCCGGCGTCGTCCAGTGGTTCCAGCGCGGCACCGTCTTCAACTGCGCATAGATCATCGACGTCGACACCACGGCTAAAAGGCAGGCCAGCGCGCCGATGGCCCCGAAATGCCCCGGCAGCCCGCCGCCCATGATCGCCGCCAGCGCCACCGGCGCGAGAAGCAGAAGCGCCCCCGCCGAGGCCCACGCCTCGCGGCTGAGCCAGCTTGTCCGCCACTGGGTAAAGGCCCGAAGCGCCCGCGCCGGATTGCCGAGATGGAAGGTCGAGGCCAAAAGACCCGCCACGCTCAGTCCGTAGCCAACGCCCCAAAGCAGGAACGCCGCTGCCCCGTAGACCTCGACCGCGCCGAGTGCGAGGAAGGCCAGAAGGCCGAAGCCCGCACCGGAAAGAACCGTAAAGACGATGACGGAGGGGGCGGGATGCATCAGAACTTCTCCAGAAGCCGGTCGAGCCACCCGGCGAACCCGGTCTCGGGACCATCGCTGAGCGGCTCCAGTGCCGCCTCGGGGCGTGCGCCCTTGGGCCGTGGCGGCAGGTATTTGTTGACTGGCTTCGTCCCCATGTCCGGCATCAGGTCATAGCCGCCGCGCTCCGCCACCAACCGGCTGACAGCGCTGTCCGGGTCGCCGAGATCGCCGAAATGCCGCGCGCCGGTCGGGCAGGTCCGGACGCAGGCCGGGACGCGGTCCGCCTCGGGCAGGTTCTCGTTGTAGATCCGGTCGACGCAGAGCGTGCATTTCTTCATCACCCCGGCCGAGGGGTCGAGTTCGCGCGCACCGTAGGGACAGGCCCAGGCGCAAAGCCCGCAGCCGATGCAGGCATCCTCGTTGACCAGCACGATCCCGTCCTCGGCGCGCTTGTAGCTCGCGCCGGTCGGGCAGACGGTGACGCAGGGCGCGTCTTCGCAGTGCAAGCACGAACGCGGGAAGTTGACGATCTCGGCCGGCCCGGTCGCGGGTGTCACCTCATAGCCGTGAACCCGGTTGAGGAACGTCCCGCAAGGCGTTGATCCGTAAGCATCCTGATCGGAAAGCGGCGCACCGTACGCCTGATCGTTCCAGCCCTTGCAGGCCGTGACGCAAGCCTGACAGCCGACACAGGTGTCGAGGTCGATGACCAGCCCGAGTTTCTTCGCGGATGGCGGCGGAAGCGCGGTCATGGCCCGTTTCTCCGCGCCGGCGGCACCGGCGATGCAAGCGGCGGGAAGGCCGGCTGTGCCTCATCCGGCGACGCCACCTTTTCGATCCGCACGCGAAGGTCGAACCACGCGGCCTGACCGGTGATCGGATCGGAATTCGACCAGCGTAGACCGTCGCCCTTTTCCGGCAGAAGTTCGTGGATCAGGTGGTTGAGAAGAAAGCCTTTCGTGGCTTCCGGCGCGGCGGGATCGAGGGCCCATGCGCCCTTCCGCTTGCCGATCGCGTTCCACGTCCAGATCGTGTTGTCGTTGAGCGCCGCCATATGCGCGACCGGCACCGTGATCTCTCCGCTGGGCGAGGTCACACGCGCCCAGTCGCCATCGCGGAACCCGTGTGCCTGCCAGAGCTTCGTCGGCAGGTAGAGCGGATTGACCCCGTGGATCTGCCTCAGCCAGGCGTTCTGGGAACCCCAGGAATGATACATCGCCATCGGCCGCTGCGTCAGGGCATGGACCGGATAGGCCGCCCCTGCCGCCTCGCCGAAAGGCTCGTACCAGATCGGCAGCGGGTCCATCGTCGCTTTCAGTCGGTCGCGCAGGTGTTCCGGCGGCTGGCGCTCACCGTGCCCTTCGGCCGCGAGGCGGAAGCGCTGCAACGGCTCCGACCAGAGCGAGAAGAGATAGGGCTGCGGCTTGTCATAGAAGCCGAGCGCGACAGCCCAGTCTTGGTAGGCGGCGTTCCACGGTTTGAAATAGGTGGCCTCGTCCGGGATATGCTCCACACAGAACCCGCCATTGGCGATATAGCGCTGAAGCTGGTCCGGGTTCGGCGCCCCGCGCCCGACCTGATCGCCCGCGCCGCGCCAGCCCATCAGCGGGCCAACGCCCGGCCGGCGCTCATGCCGGACCATGTAATCCGCGTAATCCCGGTACCTTGCGCGCCCTTCTTCATCCACGAAACCCGGCAGGCCGAGCCGCGCGCCAAGATCGACCAGCACCGACTGGAAGCCGCGCACATCGCGGTCGGGCTCCACCACCGGCCAGCGGATCGCGTCCGCCGCCGCCTCCGCCTCGCAGATCGGGCGATCCAGCAAGGATATGCAGTCGTGCCGTTCCAGATAGGTCGTATCGGGCAGGATCAGATCGGCATAGGCCACCATCTCGGACGCATAGGCATCGGAATAGATGATGCGGGGAATCCGGTATTCGCCGTCCTCGTCCGTGTCGGTCAGCATCTCCATGACCGAGGCCGTGTTCATGGAAGAGTTCCATGACATGTTGGCCATGTAGAGCAGGAGCGTGTCGATTCGGTAGGGATCGCCGGCATGGGCGTTCGGGATGACCATGTGCATCAGCCCATGCGCCGACAGCGGGTTTTCCCATGTGAAGGCCTTGTCGATCCGCGCCGGGCTGCCGTCGGGCTTGAACGCCAGTTGCTCGGGCCCCTGCACGAAGCCCAGATGCGGCCCGGCCAGCGGCTTTCCCGGCACGCAGGCGCAATGCGGTGTCGGGTGCGCCTCCACCGGTTTCGGATAGGGCGGCTTGAAGCGGAAGCCGCCGGGCGTCTCGACCGAGCCGATGAGGATTTGCAGAAGATGCAGGGCGCGGGCCGTCTGAAAGCCGTTCGAATGGGCCGAGATACCGCGCATGGCGTGGAACGCCACGGGTCGGCCCACCATCCGTTCGTGACGGTCCCCCCGGAAATCCGTCCAGGCCCGGTCGAGCACCACCGGCGCGTCGAAGGCAGCATGGGCAATCTCGGCCGCGAGGCCCCGGATGCGGCCGGCCGCGATACCGGTGCGTTCGGCCACCGCTTCCGGCGCATAATCGTCCGACAGGTAGCGTTCGGCGAGATGCTGGAAGACCGTGCGGCAGCCCTTGTAGGTCGCGGCCAGATCGGGGGTCACACCCGTCCTGTCGAAAGGCGCGGGCTTGCCCGTGGTCCGGTCGATGACCAGAAGCTTGCCATCCTTGTCGCGCAAGAGAAGCCCCTGCCCCGGCCCCTCCGCCGCATCGACCAGACAGGGCGCGTTAGTGAACCGGGCGAGGTAGTCGAGGTCGATCTTGCCGGCCTTCAGAAGCTCATGGATGAGCGAGAGGATCAGCAATCCGTCCGTCCCCGGCGTGATCCCGTACCAGTCGTCGGCCACACCGTTATAGCCGGTGCGGATCGGGTTCACCCCGATCACCCGCGCACCGCGTTTCTTCAGCTTGCCGATACCGATCTTGATCGGGTTCGAATCGTGGTCCTCCGCCACGCCGAAGAGGATGAAGAGCTTCGCCAAGTCCCAGTCGGGCTGGCCGAATTCCCAGAACGCGCCGCCCATCGTGTAGATGCCGGCCGCCGCCATGTTGACCGAGCAGAACCCGCCATGCGCCGCGTAGTTCGGTGTGCCGAAGCCTTGGGCCCAGAAGCTCGTGAAGCTCTGCGACTGGTCGCGGCCGGTGAAGAAGGCGAGTTTCTCCGGCGCCGCCTCGCGCAGCGGTTTCAGCCAGCCGACGGCGATCTCAAGCGCCTCGTCCCAGCCGATCTCCTCGAACGCGCCCGACCCGCGCGGGCCGACCCGCTTCAACGGCGCGCGAAGCCGGGAGGGCGCCGTCACCTGCATGATCCCCGACGCCCCCTTGGCGCAGAGGACGCCCTTGTTCACCGGGTGGTCGCGGTTGCCCTCGATATAGGAAACCTTGCCCGATTTCAGGTGCACGTTGATGCCGCAGCGGCAGGCGCACATGTAGCAGGTGGTCTTGCGCACCTCGTCCGACACTTTGGGAGATGTGTCCAGCTTCGGTTCCTGAAAGCCCATTTCGTTCCCTAACCCTGTCCGCAGGCGGAACGTTCTCCGCCTTAGTCGCGCGATGCAACCCCGTTGTCTCGCAAGGCCGCGCTCATGCCCCGGCCCCGTCAAGCCGGGTGCGCACCTCGGCGGCGATCTCGGCCTCCTCCGCGGCCGGAACGATGACGACGGGCAAACCGCCCGCGTCGATCCGACGGGCATTCGCGGCATTCCCGGCCGGGTCGAGCGCAACGCCCATGAAGCCGAGGCCCTCGGCGATCGCCGTCCGCACCGTCGCGTCGTTCTCGCCGATGCCGCCGGTGAAGGCGACGCAGTCGAGCCCCCCCATCGCCGCGATCATCGAGCCGGCGTGCCGGACGGCCCAGTAGCAGAAATGCACGATGGCGAACCGCGCCGCGTCCGTTCCCGCCGCATGGAGCGCCCGCATGTCCGAGGCATTGCCGAGCGCCAGAAGCCCGCTTTCGCGGTTGAGGATACGGGCCGCGCCCTCGATGCCGTGATCCCCGGCCAGCCGCAGCACCGCGTTGCCGTCGATCGCGCCCGTGCGCGTCCCCATCGTCAGCCCGTCCAGGGGCGAATAGCCCATCGTCGTGGCCACCGAGCGGCCGCCGCGGATCGCGCAGAGCGAGGCGCCATTGCCGAGATGGAATGCCAGCACCCGCTCCGGCATGGCGCCGAGAAGGCCGGGCAGCCGCGCTGTCAGGCTCTGGTAGGAGATCCCGTGAAAGCCGTAGCGCCGGATCCCCTTCGCCTCTTCGGCGGCCGGCAGCGCATAGCGCAGCGCGACCTCCGGGTTGGTCGCGTGGAAGGCGGTGTCGAAGACCGCGACCTGCGGCAGGTCGGGCAAAAGCCGCCGGACCGCCCGGATGCCCGACAGGTTGTGCGGGTTGTGCAGCGGCGCGAGCGGGATGCAGGCGGCGATCTGTGCCTCCACCGCGTCACTGACACGGACGCTGGCGGTGAGGTCGCGCCCGCCATGGACGATCCGGTGTCCGGCCGCATGGAACCGCGAGAGCGGAAAGCCTGCGGCGGCGAACGCATCGAGAAGCAGGGCGAGCGCGGCATCGTGATCGGGCGCCGCGCAATCGCGTTCCTCCGCGCCGACCTTCAGCCGTGATACACCCCCGATCTCGGTCACGGCACCCGACGCGACCGGAACCTCGCCCGTGCCAAAGAGGGCGATCTTGATCGAGGACGACCCGGCATTCACGACAAGGATCAGATCGCCCGCCATCTCAGATCACAGATTTCAGAAGACCGAGAACCGCCAGGATCGCCAGCAGTCCGATGGCGAGGCGACGGAAGCTCGTCGGCGCCGATTTGCTGAAGCGGAAACTGCCGAAATGATTGCCGATGAGCAGGAGCGGCAAGGCGACGGCGCAGGCGACAAGGGTGTCCCGCGTGATCAGGCCCGCATGCAACAGGACCGGCAGCGACAGAAGGTCGAGGATGGCGAAATAGGCGATGAGCGTGGCGCGGAAGATCCGTGGCGGAATCGGCTGGGCCGAAAAGACGGCCGCGACCGGCAGGCCCGCCATCGCCGCGCCGTTCGCGACGCCCGACGCGAAGCCGAGAACGGCATTCGGCCAGCCGCGCACCTCGCGGGTGGTGTGCCATCCGGCAAGAAGCACGCCGCACATCACCAGGATGAAGAGCGAGATCGCGACGCGGGACGCGTCGAGCCCGATCGCGATCAGCCCGTGCACCCCGATCGGCAGGCCGATGGCCGCGCCGGCGAGAAGAAGGCCGACGCGCCGCCAGTCGATATCCCTGGCAATGCCCTTCGCGGCCTGGAGCGTCATGACCACCTCGCAGAACAGCGCGACGGCGACCGCATTCAGGGGGTCGCTGACCAGCCCCGTCGCCACCACCACGAGCGCCGAAAAGCCGAAGCCGGAGAACCCCCTGACGATCGCCGCGATCAGGACCGCCGCCAGAAGGAACGCCGCTGCCTCCGGCGAGAGGCCGAAGGGAAGCGCCATCACGCTCCCTTCTGGGGACGCATGTCGGCAGGGTCGATCCCCGCGACCTCTACCGGCTTCTTCATCGCGTCGCGGCGGAAGGGCTCCCCCAGTTCCTGGTTGATCAGCGCCTCGATGAAGGTGGTCTTGCCCGCCTTCTGGTCCTTCAGGGCCTGATCGAGCGCCGCCGTCAGCTCCTCCATCGTCTTCGCCTGGCCCCCCTTCAGGCCGCAGGCCTGCGCGATGCCGGCATAGCTGACGCCGTCGTTCAGTTCGGTCCCGACGAAGTTGTCGGCATACCAGAGCGTCGTGTTGCGCTTTTCCGCGCCCCACTGGTAATTGCGGAAGACAACCATGGTGATCGCGGGCCATTCCTTGCGGCCGACCGCCACCATCTCGTTCATCGAGATGCCGAAGGCACCATCACCGGCAAAACCCACGACCGGAATGTCGGGATTGCCGATCTTGGCGCCGACGATCGCGGGGAAGCCGTAGCCGCACGGGCCGAAGAGACCGGGCGCGAGGTACTTCCGCCCCGCCTCGAACGACGGGTAGGCGTTGCCGATGGCGCAGTTGTTGCCGATGTCGGAGGAGATGATCGCCTCCTTCGGCAGCGCGGACTGGATCGCGCGCCAGGCCATGCGCGGGCTCATCCAGTCGGGCTTGGCCTTCCGCGCCCGGTCGTTCCAGCTCGTGCCCGGATCGTCCTCTTCGTGGTCCATCGAGGTCAGTTCCTGCGCCCAGGCCGACTTCGTCTTCGCGATCAGGTCCTTGCGCTCGGCCCGGCCGGCATCGCCTGCCCCGTCGCCAAGCTGCGCGAGGATGCTCTCGGCGACGCCCTTGGCATCGCCAACGATCCCCACGGCAACCGGCTTCGTCAGGCCGATCCGGTCGGGGTTGATGTCGACCTGGATAAGCTTCGCCGTTTTCGGCCAGTAGTCGATACCGTAGCCCGGCAGCGTCGAGAACGGGTTGAGACGGGTGCCGAGCGCCAGCACGACGTCAGCCTTCGAGATCAGCTCCATCGCCGCCTTCGAGCCGTTATAGCCAAGGGGGCCGGCGAAGAGGGGATGCGAACCCGGGAAGGCGTCGTTGTGCTGGTAATTGCAGCAGACCGGCGCATCGAGGCGCTCGGCAAGCGTCTGGCTGGCCGGGATCGCGCCGCCAAGGACGACGCCCGCGCCGTTCAGGATCACCGGGAACTTCGCCCCGCTCAGCAGCTTCGCCGCCTCCGCGATCGCGTCGGCGCCGCCAGAGGGGCGCTCGAAATCCACGATGGCGGGCAGGTCGATGTCGATCACCTGCGTCCAGTAGTCGCGCGGCACGTTGATCTGTACCGGCGCCGAGAGCCGCTTGCCCTTGGTGATGACCCGGTTCAGCACCTCGGCGATGCGCGTCGGATCGCGCACCTCCTCCTGATAGGCGACCATGTCCTTGAAGGCGGCCATCTGTTCGACTTCCTGGAACCCGCCCTGACCGATGGTCTTGTTCGCCGCCTGCGGCGTCACCAGCAGCATCGGCGTATGATTCCAGTAGGCGGTCTTCACCGCCGTCACGAAGTTGGTGATGCCCGGCCCGTTCTGGGCGATGATCATCGCCATCTTGCCGGTGGTGCGGGTGAAGCCGTCGGCCATGTAGCCGCCGTTGCATTCATGCGCCACGTCCCAGAACGTGATGCCGGCGCGCGGGAAATAGTCCGAGATCGGCATGAAGGCCGATCCGATGATCCCGAAAGCATGTTCGATTCCATGCCGTTGCAGGACTTTGACGAAAGCTTCCTCGGTGGTCATCTTCATGGCGTGTCTCCCTGAGTGTTGACCGGTAATATGCCGGGACGATGCGCCCCTGTAGGGCCAGTCAGGCGGGCTTGTTATGTCCAGATTCACGCAAGGATTCGGCGATAAGGGCGATCCCTTCAGGAATCCGGCTTTGCGCGATCGAGGAATAGGCCAGCCGGTAATAATTGCCCGGCGCGGTCCCCGGCGCGAAGAAGACGCGACCGGGCTCGATCAGCACGCCCCTGGCCCTCAGTTCCGCCGCCAGCGCCCCGGTATCGACCCCGGCCGGCGCCCGCATCCAGAAGCTCGATCCGCCGAACGCGCCCTGCCCGGCAATTTCCAGCCCGTTCGCCCGGATCGCCTCGTCCATCGTCGTGCGGCGGCGCTTGTAGGCCTGGCCAAGCCGCTTGATCAGCGCGTCGTAATGGCCGAGGGCAAGGAAATAGGCGACGGTGCGCTGGATGTGGCCCGGCGGATGGCGCAACATCGCGGCGCGAAGCGCCCGCGCCTCGCGGATGAAGGCCTCGGACGCGACGAGATAGCCGAGCCGCAAGCCCGGAAAAAGCGATTTCGAGAATGACCCGGCATGGATCACCCGCCCCTCGCGGTCGAGCGATTTCAGCGCCGGCGCGGCGGGCTTCAGGAACGACATCTCGAATTCGTAATCATCCTCGACGACAAGGAAATCCTCCCGCCCCGCGCGTTCCAGAAGCGCCACGCGCCGCTCCATCGGCATCGTCGCATTGGTCGGGCAGTGATGGCTCGCCGTGGTGAAGACCGCCGCGATCCCCTCGGGCACCCGGTCCGGCGGCAACCCGTCCTCGTCGACATCGACGGGCAACACCCGCGCGCCAAGCTGGTTAAGGATCGCGCGCAGCCCCGGATAGCAGGGGTTTTCCACCGCCACCGCCCCGCGCGGCGCAATCAGCACCTCGGCGGCGAGCCAGAGCGCGTTCTGCGCCCCCATCGTCAACAGGATTTCTTCGGGCCGCGCAACGATCCCGCGCCGGGGCAGAATGGTGCGGGCAATGTATTCGACCAGCATCGGATCGTCGCGTTCGTAGAAATCGTCCGTCAGCACCCCGAAATCGCGCTTGCCAAGGGCGCGGAGCGCGCATTGCCGCCAGTTCTGATGATCGAAGAGGCTCGCATCCGCCTGCCCGTAGATGAACGGATAGGGATAGGCATGCCAGTCCTGCGGCTTCGCCGGCAGTTCATGGCGCGAGAAGCGCCGGCCGATGATCCGCTCCCAGTCGACGCTGTCGCGGCGCGGAGCGTTCGCGACCACGAAACCCGGCTGCACCGGCGCGGTGTCCGAAACGTAATAGCCCGACCGTCCCCGCGCGCTGAGATAATCGCCCGAGACAAGCTCCGTATAGGCCAGCGTCACGGTGATCCGGCTGACGCCGAGATGCTGCGCGAGGCCCCGGCTCGACGGCAGCCTTTCGCCGGGCCGGAACCGGCCGCGCAGGATGCCCTCGGCCACCATCTGCTGTATCTGCTGCTGCAAAGTCCCGTTGAACCCGGGCGTGAGAAAGAAGCTTTCGGCGGGGATCGACATGGCTGGACTTATGAAGAAAACGATCTGGACATAGAAAGAGTGGGATCCGGACCGAGGTCAAGGACAATTCGCAAATGTCGACCGCAATTGGCCCCATGCCTTCCACAATACAGCCATATATCTTTTGTCTTTCGGAAGCCAATTCACCTGCGAGAGCCCAGAGATGAGCAGTCACGGCACCGATTCCAACGCGCTTCCGTCGATGCGCCGCGCGCACGCGGCCGATGGCAGGCAGATTTCCGGTGCACTTCTGTCGCTGCTGATCTCCATGGCGCTTATGGCCGTTCTCTGGGACCGTCCAATCAACCACGATACCGCTTGGTATCTTCTCGCCACGCGCGAATGGCTGGCCGGGGAGCGGCTTTACATCGACATCTACGAAGTCAACCCGCCCCTGAACTTCTACCTCACAATTCCCGCGATCCTGCTGGCGGATCTAACCGGCATGAGCGAGACCAACGCGCAATATGCGGTGACCTGTTTTCTGACGGGCGCCAGCCTGCTTTGGTGCACGCGCCTTCTTGTCGCCCGAAATGACCTCTCGTCCGCCCGACGGACCATGTTTGTCCTTGGGCTCGGCACCGCGATGGTCCTGCCGGCGCTCGGCGATATCGCACAGCGCGAACACGTGCTTGTTATTGTCGCCATGCCCTGGGCCATCGGCCTTCTGCCCGGAACCATATCGGACGGGTGGCGGCCGGCGGCACTGCGCGGGGCGGTGGCCGGACTCGGGATATGCCTCAAACCTTTCTTCCTGCTTTTCCCCATTGCCGCGACGCTTTGGGCAATGGCGCGGAGCCGATCTTTGTCGCCCACGCTGTCGGCTGGAAACATCGCGATGTTCGGTGTCGGGCTCACCTATGTCGCGGCAGTCTGGCTGCTGCACCCGGAATACTTCCGCGACATCATCCCGACGGCCCGCTTGGTCTATGGCGCTATCGGCGCCTCGGACGAAGTCGTCTACATGATGCTCGCCGTTACCGCCGCGCCCTTCGTGCCGCTGATGCTCGCGCTTTCGGTCGCGCGCACCTACCCGCCGGGAACCTGGCTTTTCTTCATGCTCGCGCTTGCCGGGTTGGGCAGCTATCTCGTCCAGTGGACGGGCTTTGCCTACCACCTCGTCCCGTTCAAAGCCTTCGGTATGGCGGCGGGATTCTGGATCCTCATCCATACGACCCGGTTCACACCTATCCTGATCGCCGCCCTGATCGCGCTCCTGACAACGGGTTACGTCGCGATATCGCGCGGAACCTACGGCGTGCCCATCATTGCGGAGTTGGCCGAGGATCTTGCCACCCTGCCGCACCAAGAGAGCCTTTTCGTGGCTTCAACCTTCGTACACGCCGGCCCACCGCTCGCGCTGAGCCTCGGCGCGCGCTGGGTCAGCCGCTATCCACACAACTGGCTGACGCCCGGCGCCCTGAAGGCGTTGGCCGAGACGGACTGCGCCCGGGCACCCGACCGTTGCGCGCAATACCGCGCGATCACCGACAGAAATCGCGACGACAACCTTGCCGACATACTGGCCGCACACCCGGATCTGATCGTCATCGACAAGCGAAAGGGCTATATGACCGATCCCGATTTCTCATGGCACGACTATTATGACGCAAACCCGGATTGGGCGCGGATCCTGCGGTCCTATCGCCAGATCCGCGACACCGAATCCTTCGACGTCTGGTCACGCTGCGCCCTTGACACCGCCACGCCCGGTCAGGACTGCCGTTAGAACGGGTCGCACCCGACCTAGCTGAAGACCTTGGTCAGCGCCTTGTCGATCGCTGTCGTGATCTCGTCGATATCGTCCGCCGTCGCGATCAGCGCCGGCGACAGGCAAAGCGTGTTGTTCAGGCCCGGCAGCGAGCGGTTGGTGGCGCCGATGATCACGCCCTGCGCCATGCAGTCGGCGACCACGGCCTGCACCTTCTTCTCGTCCACCGGCTCCTTGGTCTGGCGGTCGGCGACCAGTTCGGCGCCGCAGAACAGGCCCTTGCCGCGCACGTCGCCGATCACCCGGTGCTTGTCCATCAGCGCGTGAAGGTTGTTCATCACCCGCTCGCCCATCTTCACCGTGTTAGCCAGAAGCCCCTCGTCCTCGATGATCCGCATGTTCTCGACCGCCGCCGCCGGGCCGGCCGTGCAGCCGCCGAAGGTGGAGATGTCGCGGAAGTAGTTCATCGGGTCGGCGGCGTCGTCCTTGAACATCTCGAAGACGGCCTCGGTCGTGACGCAGCAGGCGATCGCGGCATAGCCGGAAGCGACGCCCTTCGCCATCGTCACGAAGTCGGGCTTGATGCCGTAATGCTGATAGCCGAACCAGGTGCCGGTACGGCCAACGCCGCACACGACCTCGTCGATATGCAGAAGGATCTCGTACTTCCTGCAGATCTCGCCCACGCGCTCCCAGTAACCCGCCGGCGGCACGATGACGCCACCACCTGCCGTCACCGGCTCCAGGCAGAGCGCGCCCACGGTATCCGGGCCTTCGCGCAGGATCACCTCCTCGATCGCGTCGGCGGCGCGTTCGCCGTAATTCTCCACGTCCCACTGCTTGCGGTATTCGAGGCAGTGCGGGACCTTGACGAAGCCCGGCACGAACGGCCCGTACTGGGCGTTCCGCTCCTCCTGACCGCCCGCCGACATCGCGGCGATGGTGGCGCCGTGGTAGTCGCGGTCGCGGAAGAGGATCTTGTGCTTCTTGCCGCCATAGCGCTTGTGGGCGATCTGGCGGATCATCTTGAACGCCTTCTCGTTCGCCTCCGATCCCGAGTTGGTGTAGTAGACGCGGGACATGCCCGGCATCTTCTCGATCAGCATCTTGGCGAAGATCGAGCCGGGGATGGACCCCGCCGAATTGGCGAAGTAGTTCATCTTCACCAGCTGGTCATAGACCGCCTTGGCGATCGACTCGCGGCCATAGCCGACGTTGACGGTCCAGACCCCGCCCGACACGGCGTCGAGATGTTCCTTGCCTTTTGCGTCCCAGACCCGCATCCCCTTGCCCTCGACGATGATCCGGGGATCGTTGGTCTCGAAGGGCTTGTGCTGGATCAGGTGATGCCAGAGATGCGCGCGGTCGGCTTCGACCACTTCGGAAATGTCGTTGGAATACACAGCGTTGCTCATGTGCGTTGCCTTTTTGCCGGTGTTCTGTCGCCGGGCGCGATCATGTCAGGGGCCGCGCGCGGACGGAATATCGCTCTTTCGCTGAAATCATCACGAAAGCAAGCCGCCCCGTAGGGCCAGAATGCATACTCCGATAGCGCCAGATCGCCCAGCACGGCCAAATTTGCCGGATTCGCCCGCAACCGCTCGGTCGAAACCGGTCAGTAGCCCGGCTGTCCGAAGCTGGCCGTGGTGCCGTTGACCGCGTGAATCCGCTCCAGGTTGACGATGGTCGACAGCATGATCCGGTCCGGGCTCCAGTCGCCGGGCCGCTGGATCGCCACCGATGCCAGAAGCGTGACGACCAGCGCCGGAGCGGCCAGTACCGCGAAGGCCAGCGTCGGATGCCGTTCGGCCCGCCCCTCGATCACCGACATCATTCGCCGCTTCAGAAGCGTCGCGGAGCGGCTGCCGAAGAACCGGTTCTCGGTCCGGACGAGCGCCACGATCGGCGCCTCGACCGCCAGCAGGCGGCGCGGGCGCAGCCCGTCATGGCACACCCTGAGAAGGCAGTTGCAATAGGCCGCGACGTCATAGCCGCGCCGCGACAGGACCTGCCGGTCGCACGAGAGTTCGCGAAGTTCCTCGACCTGGTGCTTCCAGATGTAGAAGGCCGGGTTCCAGAACAGGAAGGGCCGGATCAGCCCCGTCACGAATTCCCATTCGACATCGCCCTGTCTCAGGTGCTGCAACTCGTGGCCGAGCGCGATCCTGAGATCGTCGCCTCGCGCCAGCATCGTTGAGGGCAGGACCACGATCCGCGACCGGAGACCGCGCGTCGAAAACGGCACGCTCGCCGTATCCGAAACGCGCAGTTCGACCCGGCCGAAGCGGCGCCAGACATAGCTTTCCGCGATGACACGGCGGAGCTTCAGGACGCTCCAGCCAAGCCGGACGAGGCAGGTCGCGATGCCCGCGGCCAAGGTCCACTGCACCCCCTGCCCGACGGGCGAAACCAAGGCTTCGGCGAACCGGCTGCGCAGGCTGACCATATTTTCGAGGGCCGACGGGCTCATGTCGAAGCGGCCTTGCAGGTATTGCGCGACGATGAAATCGGTGAGGTTCACGGAATGGTCCGTCGTCACATAGCCCGACCGGCCGAGCAGCGCAAAGAGCGCCACGAAGACAGGGCTGACGAGAACCGCGAGGAACACCGCCCGCAGCATCCTCAGCCGGGCCGTCGCGGCATAGGAGAACCCCACGAAGTCGAGCAGGCGCCCCGACACGAACCACAGGCCGCAGACGAAAGCCAAAAGCAGATTCACGTCGAGATAGGCGTCGAAAAGGGTGTTAGCGTTTATCATCCCTGAGCCTCTTATCTATCAGCGCCCGGATCTCGTCGAGCGCTTCCTGAGACAGATCGTCGTCGTCAACCAGCCGCGCGACGAGCGTCGCCGGGGCATTGTCGAACAGCTTTTCGGAGAGATTCTTCAGCGAACGCGACTGGTAGGCGTCCTTGCTCAGCGTCGCCCTGTAGATGAAGGTCTTGCCCTGTTTCGTGCTTTTCACGAATTTCTTTTGTTCGAGGATCCTGAGGATCGTCGCCGCCGAGGTGTAGGCGAGCTTGCGGGCAGGCGCGAGCGCGTCCTGCACGTCACGCACCGTCGCCTCGCCCAGATCCCAGAGCTTCGACATGAATTCCAGCTCCACTTCGGTCAGGAATTTCGTCTTTTTCTTCTCGCTCATCTCGGCTTCGGTCCTGATGCTGCACGATCCTCGTGCACCCTTTCTACTAAGCTTTGCGTATTTCTCCAAACGCCATCGCGATCAGACCTTCCAGAAACAGAAGATGCCCCAGCCGATGGCGATGACCAGCGGCCACCAGAGCGGCATGCCGATGAACCCGAGCCAGGCCATGAAGATGTAGCTGGTCCCGAGAAGCGTGATGAACAGCCGGTCGCCGCGCGTCGTCGTCAGGCCGAGCACACCGCGCCGCTCGTCTCCGCCGGGGCGGCGGACTTCCAGCACCGTCAGGACCGCCATCGCCGAAAAGATGCCGACGAAGACGGCAAGCGTCGCCGGCGTCCAGGCCATCCAGAACGACGGCCAGAGCGGCTGGGTCCAGGAAAACGCCTTTTCCACCGGCTTGCCGACATTGCCCCAGCCCGCCTGCTGGGCACCCGCCATCGTCGGCAGGAGGGCGAGAAGGATCGCGAGATGACGCATCACACCCTCCCCAGGGCGAAGCCCTTGGCGATGTAGTTGCGGACGAACCAGATGACGATGGCGCCGGGGATGATCGTCAGCGTTCCGGCGGCGGCGAGAAGCCCAAGCTCGTAACCCGCGGAGGAGGCTGTCTTGGTCATCGTCGCGGCGATGGGTTTCGCGTAGACCGCCGTCAGCGTCTTGGCCAGAAGCAGCTCCACCCAGGAGAACATGAAGCAGAAGAAGGCGGCGACCCCGACCCCGGCCTTGATCGTCGGCAGGAAGATCGTGGCGAAGAAGCGCGGGAAGGAATAGCCGTCGACGAAGGCGGTTTCGTCCAGTTCCTTCGGCACGCCGCCCATGAAACCTTCGAGGATCCAGACCGCGAGCGGGATGTTGAAGAGGCAATGCGCGAGCGCCACCGCCCAGTAGGTGTCGAAAAGCCCGACCGCCGAATAAAGCTGGAAGAACGGCAGAGCGAAGACCGCCGCCGGGGCCATCCGATTGGTCAGGAGCCAGAAGAAGAGCTGCTTGTCGCCAAGGAACCGGTAGCGCGAGAACGCATAGGCCGCCGGCAGCGCCACGGTGACAGAAATCACCGTGTTGATAGAGACATAGGCGATGGAGTTGATGTAACCCCAATACCAGGTCGGATCGGTGAAGATGGTCCGGTAGCTCGCCAGCGTCCATTGGCGCGGGAACAGCGAGAAGCCGCCGAGGATCTCCTGTGTGGTCTTGAAGCTCATCGCCACCAGCCAGTAGATCGGCAGCATCAGGAACAGGATGTAGAGGATTGGAATGATGGAGCGTTTCTTCATTTTGATCCCCTATTTCGCGTCGTTGCGCGTCATCAGCGTGTAGAAGAGCCACGACACGAAGAGCGTGATCGCGAAGTAGATCAGGCTCATCGCCGCCGCCGGGCCGAGGTCGAACTGGCCAAGCGCGATCTTCACGAGGTCGATCGAGAGAAGCGTCGTGGAATTGCCGGGGCCGCCGCCGGTGAGAACGAAGGGCTCGGTATAGATGTTGAAGCTGTCCATGAAGCGCAGCAGCACCGCGATGGTCAGCACCTGCTTCATCTTCGGCAACTGGATGTAGCGGAAGACCGACCAGTTCGACGCCCCGTCGATCTTCGCCGCCTGATAATAGGCGTCGGGGATCGAGACGAGGCCCGCGTAGCACAGAAGCACGACGAGCGAGGTCCAGTGCCAGACATCCATCGTGATGATGGTGACCCAGGCGGCCAGCGGGCTGCGGGTCATGTTGTAATCGATCCCGAGCGTATGGTTCATCAGGTAGCCCAGAAGCCCGATATCGGGCAGGGTAAAGATGTTCCACATCGCCCCGACGACGTTCCAGGGAATGAGCATCGGCAGCGCCATCGTCACAAGGCAGACCGGCACCCAGAACCCCTTGCGCGGCATCGACAGCGCGATGATCACACCGAGCGGCACCTCGATGGCAAGGATCATTCCGGTGAACAGGAACTGCCGCCCGAGTGCGGCATGGAAACGCTCGGACCGCAGTATGTCCTGGAACCAGCCGAGGCCGTGCCAGAAGAACTGGTTGTTGCCGAAGGTCTCCTGCACCGAATAATTGACGACCGTCATCATCGGCACCAGCGCGTTGAAGGCGACGAGGACGAGGACCGGCAGGACGAAGAGCCAGCCCTTCTGGTTGACCTTGCGCATCAGGCGGCCCTCCCTTTTTCCGTGGCGATCCAGCCGTCGCGGTAAAGCCGGGTCTGGTCGGGCCGGAAGGCAAGGTGCACCGCCTCGCCCTGCCCCGGCACTTCGCCTTCGACGATGGCACTGATCCGCGTGTCACCCGCCACCGCCTCGACCACCGAATGGCGGCCGAGGTCCACGACCTTGCGCACCGTCGCCCTGAGGCCGCGCTCGGCAAGCGAGACGAATTCCGGCCGGACGCCGATCTCGTGCCGCCCGTCGCCGGGCGCGACGGCACCTTCCAGGGGGACGGCCTCTCCCATGAAGAAGGCGCGCCCGTCCTTCAGTTCGGCCGGCAGCACGTTCATTCCCGGAGAGCCGATGAAATGGCCGACGAAGGTATGGGCCGGGCGGTCGAAAAGATCGACCGGCGTGCCGATCTGCACGACCTCTCCGTCCTGCATCACGACGACCTGATCGGCGAAGGTCAGCGCCTCGGTCTGGTCGTGGGTGACATAGATCATCGTCACCTTCACGCGCTGATGCAACTCCTTGAGTTTGGATCTTAATTTCCATTTGAGATGTGGATCTATGACGGTCAGCGGTTCATCGAACATCACTACG